>NZ_JBRAHS010000011.1:60107-135925 GCF_052743555.1 Desulfosoma sp. | reverse complement strand
ACAGCAATGCATCTGACTTTACACCCCATCAAAGAAGCCACTCACATGCATGCACTGAAATGGACCTTATCGTAGCAAAAAGATAGGGAGCCATGGCTCCCTATCTCCGTGTCTTTCGTGGAAGACGCTGGCTACGGCACGTTTTCAGATTAGCTGTTTTTTCTGATTTCGACGACGCCGCGAGAACCCCGCCAGCCCAGCCAAGCCGCTGCCAAGGAGCAACAAAGTTGCCGGCTCAGGCACCGCATAAGCCCTCGCAGGGTCACTGCTTTGGGCTCCAAAGATGACAGTTTGATTATCATTATTTTTGACGTTCCACGGATGGTAGCGATCCCCCTCATAGATGTTTCTGAACTTGAGATCCGCCCGATGGTTTTTCAAAGCGGTGGTGAAATAGTCACCGTTCAAGAGACTAGCCCAAGCCCCATCGGCACCATCAATGACGTTGTCCCCGTTCACGTCGGCAACATCGCCGAAGGAATTGGCTAATCCGGTAAAGTATAGTAGCCGGGTGGACCGATTGTTGGAACTACAGTACCTGTAACCGTCACGTCCGGATCAGGAACAATCGCGCCGGGAACAAGGGTGATCCTCGCCAGCAGAATGCCGTCCGTAAAACCAGGATATTGAAAATCACCAGCTCGCGCTGTAGGGGGAGAGCCTGCAAGGTTGACCATCGTACCGGCACCGGGTAGGTCTGGTTCATCCCAGTAGAGCCACAGCTCGCCACCGGTGCTATTGAAAGGAGGTCCACCCGGCTTCGCTTTGATGCCACCAAAAATGCCGGTGATCTGCCCACCGTCACTGACCCGGCTCGTCCAAATCGGCGGATCAGAAGGATCGAAGTTTTGGGGATCGCCTGTCGTGTCTCCAACAGCTATTGTGCTGACAATAAAAATACCCCAGTTGCCTTCATGATTACCTGATGGCGACACAATCTGGTTAGTAGGGCTGAGCTGCTCTGCATTGTCAAATTTAATGTACAATGGACCCAGCGGCGGCATATACGGCGCCGCAAAGGCGCTCACGGCCACGCCGATGCTCACCGCCACCATGGCGAACACTTGAAGATATTTTTTCATGCATTTTCCTCCTTTGCGCGAAAAACTTGAGAAAAAAGGTCTCATCGAGCGGCTCGACACCCCACGTCCTTGGGGTCAGCCCGAATGCTCACCCACGCAGAACAAACTCTCTTCTTCTCCACACACATGATTCCTGCCTCCTTTTCAGCACAAGCCCCAGAACCCAATCCCTTTGGCATACACGATTTTGCATTTTCCGTGCCGATATGGTTCGCGACGCACTCGTGTTATTTCACGTGCGATGGCAAGGGGTTAGGGGAGCACTGTGCGGGGTGCGTCCCAAAGGTCCCGAATGCTATGAAAGACATTACTCTTTTCAAGTGAATTCTTTTGCACATCTTGGAACTTTTCTGCACACCGAAAATTTCGATGCCAGCAAAAGACGAAGACATCAAGGAGATCCATTCAAGTGTCCCAGGAACCCGCTTTTAAAATGAGGTGCACCGGCCCCGGCGCCAAGCCTTGCTCCATGAAGCTCAAGCCCTGGCAGGCTTACTCCCGAAGAGGCCGGAGGCGCCCCTGGATCGGTCTTTCCTTTCTCGAGGAGGAACCCGGCGAGGGGTTGCCCCAAAAGGGCGTCCCAACCTGTGGAGGTGCGCCGCCATTCGGCCGTGGTTGACAAGGTGGAAGAGCGAGAGCGGCTGAAGGCCGCCGCCCCGGAAAAAGGGCCGCAGGTTCCAGGCCAGGAAGCTTCCTGTAACGGCTGTGGCGTAGAAGATTGGGTTCTTTGAGAAGAGCCGTATTTTGGGAGCCAAAACCTTTGTGCGGATTGCCTTTGAGAGGTATTTTTTCACTGTGTGCCAAAAATTGCGAGGTGTGCGGCGGGCTCTGTGGGTCCAAAGTGTTCAGCCGCCGTGGAGGCTCAGACCCGCGCCGTGACGAGCTTTTCGAACCCAAGGCAATGCTTGTTGGAAACTTGAAAGGCATCGCGGAAAGCGGCGTTTCGCCGGCAAAAAGCACCGAGGTGCCTTACCGGAGCGCCACGGCGCCTTTTTTCCCTGCGGCCCTCGGCGCTTTTTCGGCCGGCGTGGTTGCCGCGTGCTGCCATGTCAAAATGGCCGGCGCGGCGGGTCCAAGGAAAACGAAATGCCGGCTACGGCTACATGGCCCGTTTTCGTGCGCTGTTTACAGTTTGAGAAGTTTTTGCACAGCATGGCGTGCCAGAAGCATCGGCGGCATGCGCAGCCAGTGGGAACGCACAAAAAGAAATCCGCGGGCAACCTGCGTTTCGAGCCCTGTCTTGGAAAGCGCTCCGCCGCGAAGGGCCCTTGTGCAGGACCACATCAGCATACGCCTGGAAAAAGACACGGCCAAACCCATGCGGCTGAAGCGTTCCATCACCCATGGGGGAACGGGTGCGCCCATAAGGCTTTGAGCCGCCCAGCAGGCGTAAAAACAGGGGCGCACCGTCCCCAAGGCGGCCGCCCGATGGACAAACCGGGGCCAGAAGTCCCCGTCCCGGGAAAATTCTTCCATGAGGCTGTGAGCATCCACGACATCGCGAAGGCCGCCCCAGACCACCCCGTCCTGAAACACATGCACCGCGTTGTGGATGAGCATGTCTTCCGGACTGAGCACCCAAAACCCTCTAAGCTTTGACGGCCGAACCCTTCGCCACAGGTCATGGACGTTCAACGGCATGCGGCCCATGGGCGGCAGCAGATTGTGGTGCACATCCACCACGCTGCCGCGGTCCTTGTGCCGCAGAGGGGGAAGCTCATGCATCCAGGCGCGGTAATAGCGCTGATCATAGGGAAGGTCCTTGACGGGTTCCCATCCTTTGCTGAGAAGCGCCTGTTCCACCGCAGGCAGGACCTCTTTGGGAACCAAAATGTCCACATCCGATGAAAGACGCCCCAGGGAGGCATCGAGATTTTCCGCGCCATAGGCGGCGCCCTTCAGCAAAATGATGGGAATATGGAGGCCTTGAAGGGCCCATCGCAGGCGGTCCGCTTCCCATAAAAGCGCCCGGTGATGCGCTTCGGCCACGCGGACGGCGGCCTCGAGATGCCGCTGTACGCGCGGCGAAACGGCTTCCAAAAGGCCGCCCAAGGACATGAGGCATGCCAGACGCGCCAGAAGCTGACTTTTTCTGGCCACGGGCATGAGCACATTCCTGAGGGGCAACGAAAAATCCTTGGCCATTTCCGGGCATTTCAGAGCCCGAAGAAGGGTATTGAGAATCTCCTCTGCTCTCCTCTCGCCACAACGCATCATTCGGCTTTCGCCTCTTGGGCTCGCATGGAAAACGGCGCCGAGGCCCACAGCCCCCAGCGCTCGAAAAAATGAACGGAAGGTGTTCGCGTTCCTCAGCACATGCCGCGCCCGGGGAGGTTTTGAGGACACAAGCATTCGTTAAACCATCGCAGCCCTTGGTCGGTATCCCCATAGCAAAAATCCAGGGCCTCCGCCTCTTCCACCACAAGGGCCAGCGTTTCAAAGCCGTCACGGCCCAGAACCGCATAGTTGAAGGCGTTGTCCGCCAGAGCCAAAAGCGCTCGGCTGCGCACCACCCGGTGAACGGTCAAGGACGCTTCGGCACGGTATCGAGGAAACACCACGTAGGATATTTTGGCCGATTCGTGCATGCGCGCCACCGCTTCCGAGGGCGGTTTGACGTAAGCCATGTCTTCCCCCGTAATCCGGTTGCGGCATACGGTTTTCATGTAGAGATGCGGAAAGAGATGGCGTACGACGCCGATGGCACCGCCTTTGAGCGAGATGGGGCGCGGCAAAGGGTACACTCGCGCCGTGCCGGGCTCGATCAACGCAAACTCATCGGAAAAAAGCCGCCACCCACAGCCCGTCAAGAGCGCACACAGGGTGCTCTTTCCCGATTCCGGCTTGGCCGCCAAAAGACGCGCTCTTCCGCCCTTTTCCACGACCGCCGCGTGCACCAAAAGCCAGGTGTGCGCGTGCCCGGCCAGGCACCAGTTGAGACCCCATTCAAAAAGGGGGACGGCCATGTCCAATGGATACGGATGAAAAGGGCGAAACGCGTCCCAGGCAAAAAAGACCTGGGGACGAAACCAGCGCCGAAAAAGCCGGGGCCGCTCGATGGCTACGTGAAAATCCGCAAAATCGCCTTCTTCATGGACCGGAAAATCGGCATAGAAACCATGCAGGAAACGAACAAGAGAATGGATCGTCGTTTTGACGCCCAGGCGGAACGGGCCCACATCGAAAAAAAACCTTCCCGCCCGGGCCAGGAAGGTCAGTCTGTCCAAGGAAAAATGGGAAACGCTCAGCAAAGCGCCTTTTCGATCAATCCCGCCTCGTCCATGGCTTCAAGAAGCGCCGCCACCGACGCCGCCGCCTCTTGGGGGGACATCTCCCGACTTACCTGCTCCACAAGCTCCTGCCCCGTTCGAGGAGCCGACTCCACCAAGGCCAAGACCCGTTGGGCCAGAGGGCTCAAGACGTGCACATCACCGGAGGGTTCATGATAGACAACCAGCTCGTCCCACAGCCGCCGCGCTTGAGCATCGTTTCGGCCCCGCCAGACCCCGTCGGCATGGTGGGCGCCTTCAGCCTTATTTTTTCCTAGGTTCGCCACGCTTCTTGGACCCGGCTACTGTGTCGTCATCGTCGGTAGGGGGCTCCGCGTTCTGGGATTGGGCGTTCCCGAACATCCCGACAGATTCCCCGAGCCATTCTGAGTATCACCCAGCACCGTTCGGCTCTTGAGAGTGATCATGAGCGGAAGGCCCACCATCAGAGAACCGCGAAGAAACAGCCGCCGGCTCGGTTCCCCCGTAACCTCCACAATGCGATCCGATTCCGTGGCCAATGCATTCCTCCCCTTCACCCTTATCCGCCCTGCTTCCTCCACGAGCCTCTTTCTCCAACACAACCCCTGCTGAAAACACGCCCGAGTACTTCAGTAATTAGCAATAAAAATGCCAGAACCTTGAGACGACCAGACCGTGAAATCCTTTGGTATTGCTCTGTTTATCAAGGCCCTTGAAATGCCCCTTGCTCCTGTGGGCAATCCATGAGCCTTTTGGTGAATTCCATTGCGCAAATTGTGCGCAAAGTCTTGCACACTCCCGCCAAGGACGCTTGGAACGCCCAACCCGTGCGTCGTGGCGGCACGCCGTTCCGGGCTCCAAGCCCTTCCTGACGGCCGGTACCCTTTGAAAAGCCCGACACTCCACCGACGCTCTCCTGCCCTGGAACACGCTCGTCAAAGGCCCTTCGAGAATCCCTTGGGCCCGTTGACCCCCGAGCCCCTGCAGCCGGTCACCAGGCCGCATTGGCCCAAGATCCTGACTGAGAACTCCTTTTGGCCGCTTAAAGGCTTGAAACTCTCAACAACTTACAAAGCCACCCATGACCAGCCTTGGCTTTTGGGGACAAGCTTGGAGCGTTGCCTTCCATAAAAAATTCAAAGGGTCGCGGCGCGGATTTGGTAGAGGCCGCGAACGGAGGCGACCGGCTCACCCGAGGTGTCCTGAATGTCCGCTTCCACCACAAAGTCGGCCTTGCCGTGCGTGTCCAGATCTCCTTGAATGCGATGGATCTCTTCCTGAGAAAGCCCGGCTTCAATGAAGGCGTCCGTAGTGACGCGTTTTCGGTACCGAATGGTCATTTCCTTGGCCAAAGGGAAATATTTTCGAGGATCAAAGGTGGCGTAACACAAGGCCCCGCCGGGAATTTCGCCCAAAGTGAAAAGAGCTCCGGCGTACATGCTGCCCACATGATTCTGGTTGCCGTCAAAGGGCATGCGCAGCTTCACATAACCGGGACGCAGCTCAAGAACCTGCAGGCCGGATCGCTGAACAAAAGGAATCGCCGTTTCGATCATGCGCCAAATGTCGTCCATGAGCATTGGGAAATCCTTTTCGTCAGTCGGAAGTCCGAACTCGGAAGTCCGAAGTCGGAAGTGGTGAGTGGTGCGTCGGGGGGGGTCGGGAAGTGCAAGGCATGAGGTGCAAGGGCGCAGGCGATGCGACTGATGGGTTTTTGGGGCATGGGACGGACATCCTTGCACGCGATGGCGCGCGCCTCAAAAGCCAAACGTTCGAGGCAAGCCGGTCGCTGTTCCCTGGGCCGATTCAGCGAAGGATCGTGGGCGATTCCCAAAACGTCCATGGTAAAGCCCTCACGTGGCATCGCCCCTTGGGGGACGGCGGCGCAGACGGCCCGCCGGGCACACAGCCACCAGCTGGCGCCGTTCCAGAATCATCCAATCGGCCTGCCATTCCCTGTGGTCGCCGAAAAGAAAGGCGTCTTCGATGCGCAGGGAATCCTGGTCAAAGCCGTCCAATATCCCTTCCACCTCTTCGCCCGTCGCCAAATGAAACAACAAGCGCCGGCCGATGACTTCATGCAGGAACGTGCGACGCCCCCCCTCCTGGGGCACGGCTCCTTCCGCGGACCGGTCGCGAGGGGAATCCTCACCGGCTTTTTCCGCTTCCTTTTGGACCACGGTGATGATGGTCTTGCCGTCTTTTTTTTCCACCACAATGCCGGACATTGACGGGCCTCGAAACTGGAAGTCATAAATCGTGCTCGGCAGCGCTCTGGAGGCTCCATGCAGCGCCCGCCCGCGCCGCCCGGGCGCTCCCCAATCCTCACAAAAGCCGGTCCGAGAATGCCTTTCTGTAACGTTCGTGCGGGCCCTTTTGTGCCGACGGAGGGGCCGCCTTCATCACCTTGTCGCCTCCTTGGAAGGGACCAGCTTCTGCCGCTCCGCCCATCAGCAAGGGCGGGGAGGCCGTCCCTTCGAAAAGGTGGGCGCGCAACGGGGCTTCATCCGCGCGTCAAAACCCTCGCACAGCATGCGCGGACAAGCTCCCGGCTTCAGAAACACTCAACCACGATGAACGCCACCCTGTCAAGATGCGGTGGGCTCCACAGGTCCCGGTTCGGGTGCGTAAAACCGTGCCCGAGAATTCGGCCCACCACAGCCCGCAAGCGATCGGCGCCTTGGTGAAACCTTACCGACGGCGCGGGCGGAAACGCTCCCCCATGAAGCGCATCGACGGAGTGAAAAACAAACTTTAACCTTTTCGCCGAAGGGTACCTGCCCGTTTGAAGGCTTTCAAAAGACCTTTGGGGCTCCCCTATAAGGGACATGTTCATTCGATGCGAGGCGCATCGTCCGTGTTTTCTGCCATGGGACGGTCCACGTGCAGCCTTTCCCGTCACGACAAGGGCGAGATGGTGCATCGACAAGGGCTTTCGCACGGTCAGCCGAAGGGCAGGTGGTCAAAGGAGAAGCGCGAGGCATGGAAAACGCAAGGCGTCCCCAGCCGGATTTGAACCGGCGTTGCCGGCGTGAAAGGCCGGTGTCCTGGACCTGGCTAGACGATGGGGACGCAATGTTCGCGCTCTATAGCAGTGGATTCCGCGAAGTGTCAAGCATTTTTGGTGGGCCGTGCAGGATTCGAACCTGCGACTCTCTGCTTAAAAGGCAGATACTCTACCGACTGAGTTAACGGCCCTTTAAAAAACCGGGCGGCGCCCAAAACCGCGCTTTCCTAACACGAACCCCTTGGCGTGTCAAGGCGCAATGTGGCGGCTTTTGGAATGTTCAACCCATTGGGATTATAAGGAAATCAGTTTAAAGGAACGGTCCCTTGACCGAGCGGAAACCCTGTGGCCTTGCACAATTTCTCCCCCTCTGCCGTCAGGACCGTACCATCATCCGTTTTCATCGCTTCGGCGGGATCTTTCCCGGAACACGAGGCGCACGGGCGTTTTCTCCATGGCAAAGGCTTCCCGAAACTGGTTGGTGAGGAACCGTTCATAGGAAAAATGGATTTTTTCCGGTTCGTTACAGAAGACCACAAAAGTGGGAGGTCGCGTGGAAGCCTGGGTGGCGTAATAGAATTTCAGGCGACGCCCCGAAACCAACGGCGGCTCGTGCTTGGCGATCACGCTGGAAAGCACCCGGTTCACCATACCCGTGGTCACCCGTTTGTTGAACTGGTCAAAGATTTCCAACACCAGAGGAAACACGCGGGAAATTCTCTTTTTGTGCAGGGCGCTCATGGTGAGGATGGGCGCATAGGGAAGAAACCGAAACCGATCCCGCACCTCTTCCAGAAACCGCCGCAAGAATTTGGGATCCTTGGGCACACCGTCCCATTTGTTTACGGCAATAAGGCAGCCGCGGCCTCGTTCCTGCACGTAGCCGCCCACGTGCAGGTCCTGATCGGTGACCCCTTCCAGAGCGTCCACCAAAAGGATCACCACGTGGCTCCGGTCAATACCTTCCAGCGCCTTGACGACGCTCAGTTTTTCCAGCTTTTGCCGCGTTCGGCCTTTTCGCCGAATGCCGGCCGTGTCGATGAGCAGAAATTTTCGGCCCAGGGCTTCCACCGGCGTATCCACGGCATCGCGCGTCGTTCCCGGCTCCGCGCTCACAATCACCCGCTCTTCCCCCAGCAGGGCGTTGACCAACGTGGATTTTCCCGTATTCGGCCGGCCCACCACAGCCACACGAATCTCGGGATCCGCGTCTTCCGCGTCGTCCGTCCATCGGGCCGGAAGGACTTCCGTGACCGCCTCCATCAGCTCATGCACCCCCAGTCCGTGGGCGGCACTGATGGGATAAATCCTTTCCACACCCAAGGCATAAAATTCCGCAGCGTGCACCTCCTGTTCCCGGCCGTCCACCTTATTAACAGCGTAAAAGACGGGTTTTTGGGATTTTCGCAGCAATGCCACCAGTTCTCGGTCGTCAGGGTGCACTCCGGTGCGAGCGTCCGCCACAAAGAGGATGACATCGGCTTCTTCCAAAGCCAGAAGCACCTGACGGCGCGTCTGCTCGGCAAAGGCGCCCGCTTCCGGGTCCGTAAAACCGCCTGTATCCATGAGAATGAAGCGTCGATCACCGTATTCAACGGGTGCGGACAGTCGGTCCCGCGTCACGCCGGGATGGTCGTCCACCAGAGCGTGTCGTTTTCGGCACAGGCGGTTGAACAACGTGGATTTGCCCACGTTGGGGCGTCCCACAATGGCCACCACGGCCATACGTTCTCACTCCTGATGCAACAGCAGCCGAACGGGTCGCCCGCTGTGGAGAGCGCGCTTCACGAGGCGTCCGATTCGCCCGCTGAATCGAGGCGGTCGGCCGCGCGTGCGCGCCAGTTCGCTTTTGAGTTCCGTTTTCACGGTTTGGCATTCATCTTCTTCAAAGATGCGGCACGGATTGGGCCGGTGCCGATGAATGGCGCAAAAGCTGCGCCCTGCGCGGCGGTCATGCAGAAGAAACGGACAGAACCGATGCCCGTACCCCAGACCCTGCCCGAAAACAAAGCGCCAGGCATCGGGTGGATGGTTCGGGTCGGGAAAGTCGGGAAAACCACTGCAGATTTCGCAGCACAGTCCGCAGTGATCGCAATAGGTTTCAATGCGCACTCGATCCGGGCCGTCATCCAGGCCGTAGCCCACGGAAGCCGAATGCGGAACGCCCGAGGAAACCTTTCCATTACCGACAAGCTCCTGAAACCAGCGGATTCGTTCCCACACCACCGTGGCCCACTGGGCCGTCCGCCGTGCGCTGGTGGTGCGCATGCCGTTTTCGTCCAAAAGCATTCCCAGATTACGCTCCAGAAAGTAGAGCGGAAACAGCGGGTTACGAAGGTATTTTACAAGACGTCGTCCTTGACGTGGTGTCACGACTCTTTTCATCTTTCGGCCTGTGTTTGCCAAGCGATAGGCATGCAGCATCAAAGCGGGCCGTCCTGCCCGACGTTTCAGTAACCTGTCCGAAAGGCCCTTTTTCTGGCGTTCGTGCAGGCTTGCCTGTCCCAACCCAAGGACCAGGTTTTCGCGCCTGAGCTTCGGCAAACGCCCGGCAGGAGGTTCTTGCATAAGCTCGGGCATCGGAACGGCTCGATCCGCGCACAGGAACCCCCGGTGGGCCCTTGCCAAGGAGCACCACCATCGCAGTGGATTCCTCGATAGGTTTCCCCGAAACCCTGCCACCTGCGGACCAGCTCCTACTGAGCTTGTCCGAGAATGATTTGGTCCCGCTCTCTCGCCGCAAGGCTATAGGAGCGCCGCAAGGCACGAAAGAAATCGCGCCTTGCGACGCTCCTATAGCATGCAACACCATCGCTCCCACAGGGTCATTCTCGCCCACGCTTCTATGACCCCACGGTTCCGGCATGGATTTCCGCTTCCGAAGGGCGCACGTAAAGCGGCATTACCCGCATGGGATTCGTGTCGGCGTCCCTGGCCAGGCGCCGCTGGGCGCATTGACCGACAAATCCAGCGCGCACCGTGTGAAATCCCGAACCGGGATCCACAATCAAATCGCCGGCAACTTGACGAAAAACGTCTCGGTACAAAAGGAAACCGTCTCCGCAACACAGGGTCTTTTCCCTAAGCCATTGGGCCGCCTGGTGAGGGCTCAACACGGACGGCGGCCTTTCTTCCCTTAAGAACCCTTGCCCATCGGGCCGGTACAGGGCAGCGTAGACTTCGTGCTTTCGAGCGTCCATCACCGGGCACACCGAAAGGGACGCCACAGCCAAAGGGGCCGCCAAAGCTTCCAGGGACGGCACCCCCACCAGAGGTCTTTCCAAAGCCCAGGCCATGGCCTTGAGCGTGCTCAAGCCGATGCGAATACCGGTAAAGCTTCCGGGTCCGGTGGTCACCGCAAAAGCGTCCACGTCTTCCAGAACCCAGCCGGCATCGGCGAGCAGGCGATCCACACCTTCCAAAAGACGCCGGTTGTGCGTGCGGCTGGAAAGAAGGGTCCATTCCGCCGTCAGCACGTCGCCGTCCAGCAGCGCCACGCTGCCGGACGCCGTGGATGTGTCCACTGCAAGGATCTTCACGCCACAGCCTTTCATCAGGTCTCACGCCGCGGACCTTCGCCGTCATGTCGCGGATTCAACCCGAACCCGCACATGTTCCGGCCGATTCGACCATTCCCCCCACTTTTTACGGCGGCTCCCATGCGCCATGCTCCGAAAGCCGCCTATAGGCAGCAATAAACGTCTTCTCTCGGCGCTCAATCCATTGCGCACGTCTCTTTCGAAGGGACCGCCTGCTCGCGGTCCGAGAATCAGACGGTCGAAGGCCGTGCCTTTAAAAGCGCAGGCGCCGAAAATGCTCAAGCCACAACGGCGCTCGCGCGCCGCCTCGCGCCATGCGCCGCTTTCAAAAAAAGGCTTCATGGCCACGGACCGCATAAGGCGCCTTCGTTCAGGCCCTTACGGCGCCGGTGCGCCGCGTCCTGTGGGAATCAAGCGCATGATGTCGTTGTAAAAGACGAAGACCATGAGCGCAATCAGCACGGCCATGCCCACCTTCTGCGCCATTTCCAACTGCCGAACACTCAACGGGCGCCGCCGCACCGCTTCGATGATAAAGAAAAACACATGCCCTCCATCCAACACGGGAATGGGCAAAAGATTCAATACGGCCAGGTTGATGCTGATGAGCCCCATGAAGTGCAGAAAGTTCATCAATCCTTCCTGGGCTTGCTGGCCCGCCATCTGGGCGATGAGAATGGGCCCTCCCAGCGTTTCCATGGGCAGCACCCTTTGAACGAGCTTGACAATGGTGAGGAAAAACAGCTTGGTGAGACTCCAGGTCTGCTTGAGGCTGTAAAAGACGGCCAAAAGGGGATGGACTTTTTCCACTTCAAAAGACCCGGAAGCCGTGATGCCGATAACGGGCCTTTGCAAAGGTTCCCCGAAAATGTTTTTCACTTCGCGAATTTCCGGCGTCACGTGAAAGCTCAGCCGTTGTTCTGCCCGTTCCACCACAATCTCTAAAGGCTTGAGCCCTTCCCTTTGAATGGTTTGTGAGAGATCATCCCAGGATTGGAGTTTTCGGCCGTTGATTTCCAGAACCTTGTCCTTGGGCTGCAGACCTGCTCGAGCCGCCGGTGAATCGGCCGCCACGGTTCCGATTTCCGTATTGAGCCGAGGAAAGCCGTAGACGGCGAAAACCACGGTAAAGAGCACGACACCCAGGACCACATTGGCCAGAGGACCCGCCACGACGATGGCAAGCCTTTTTTTCACGGACTGATGCGAAAAGCTGCGCTCCCGATCCGAGGCTTCAACCTCTTCTTCGCGGTCTTCACCCAGCATTTTCACGTAGCCGCCCAGAGGCACCAGGGACAGGCAGTAGTCGGTTTCACCTCGCTGAAAGCCTATCACTCGAGGCCCAAACCCGAGGGAAAAGCGCAGCACTGTGACCCCGAGCTTTCGCGCGGCGAGAAAATGACCCAATTCGTGAATAAAGATGAGGACTCCCAGCACAACGACTGTGGAGACAATGGTCGTCACCACGATAAATTCCTCCTGTGCATTATGGATCGCCGTGCGCCGCTCCGGCCGCCCCACGGCGTTTCGCATCGGGCTTCAGCGTCACACGGACAGCTCTTGGCCTTTCGATTCTGGAGCCGAGCCGTTGAGCACCCTCTTCGCTTCGCGGCGAGCCCAACAGTCCGCCGCTTGAATCCTTTCCACCGTGTCCGCCGGGCCCACCCCATGGGCGTCCATTACTTGAGCGATGAGTCGTGGAATGTCCGTAAACGCCAACCGGCCGGAAAGGAAAGCTTCTACGGCCGCTTCGTTGGCGGCGTTCAGAACCGCCGGCATGGTGCCTCCCGCGCGCGCGGCGCGATACGCCAGATTCAGGCATGGAAAGGTTTCCAAGTCCGGTGGATAGAAAGTCAGGGACCGCAAGGCGAACAAATCCAACCGAGGCGCTTCCAGCGGGAGCCGTTCCGGGTAGGAAAGGGCATAGGCGATGGGGATTTTCATGTCAGGCATGCCCAACTGAGCGATCACGGACCCGTCCACATATTCCACCATGGAATGGACGATGCTTTCAGGGTGAATGTGCACGGCGATTTGGTCCACAGGAACGCCGAAAAGCCAATGGGCTTCGATGACTTCCAGCCCTTTGTTCATGAGGGTGGCGGAATCCACGGTGATTTTGGGTCCCATGGACCAGTTGGGGTGGCGCAGGGCCTCTTGGGGCGTGACCGAAGCCAGTTCCTGCACGGTTTTCCCAAAGAAAGGTCCTCCGGATGCCGTGAGCAAGAGGCGCTTGACGGCCGAACGGGCATTGCCCTGAAGCGCCTGAAAAATGGCGCTGTGTTCGCTGTCCACGGGAAGAAGGCGCGCTCCGGTGGCCTGCAGGCTTCGCGTGACCACTTCCCCGGCGATGACCAGGGTTTCCTTGTTGGCCAAAGCGATGTCTTTTCCCGCCTTCACGGCCGCCAAAGTAGGCAGCAATCCGGCGGCACCCACAATGGCCGAAACCACCATGTCCACTTCATGGTGGTCGGCCACACGGCAGCACCCTTCCTGGCCCCATAGGATCTCCAGCTTGCTCAACCCGGCCGGAAGAAGCTTTTTCAGCGCCAAGGCCGTCTTCCGATCCTGCACGGCCACACAGCGGGGCTTGACCTTTACAATTTGATCCCGAAGCCGATCCACATTGCGTCCGGCAGCCAACCCGATGATTTCAAACCGATCGGGAAAAGCGCAAGCCACTTCCACGGTGTTCACGCCGATGGATCCCGTGCTGCCAAGAACGCTCAACCTTTTGCGTCGCCGTCCCATGGAATCCGTCAGTGCCACCCCTGTCCGTAAATCCAAACGGTGGGAAAGGCAAAAAGCAGACTGTCCAGGCGATCGAGCAGTCCGCCGTGGCCGGGAAGAAGGCGGCTGGAATCCTTGCAGCCCGCCATGCGTTTGAGCATGGATTCCATTAGATCTCCCGCCTGCCCCACCAGTTCGGTCAGTATCGAGAGGACAAAGAGAGCCGCCGAAGAGGCTCCCGTGTCTCTAAGAAAAATCAGGCCGAAACCTGTGCCCACCAGAGCCGAAGCCACCAAGCCACCCAGGGCTCCTTCCACTGTCTTTTTCGGGCTCACTGCCTCATAGAGCTTTCGTCGCCCGATACTCTTTCCTGTATAATAAGCGCCCACATCACCTGAGACGATCACAAAAAGCACAAAAAACACCCAGGCTCGACCCTCTTCCAACGCCCCCAAAAGCAGCACAAAGGACAAGGGCAGCGCCACGTACAACCATCCGCTCAACGTGATGAGCCCTCGGTGGCACGCATCTCGAGTGAGAGGAGGCATGGCGAGGTACTTTGCCCACAGGGCAAAGACGCTGGCCACCGCCGCCACCAAAAGGCCTTTGGGACCGAAAAGCCAGGCCGAAGCCGGAAACACAGCCCCTACGCTCAGAGAAAAGGCCAGTTCTCCGGGCGCGGCTGCCGGTTTCTGCAGCATGGTTTCGTATTCCCAAAGCCCCATGAGGGCCGCCGCGGTCACGCCAAGGGCCCACAGCCACAGCGGCCCGTAGAGCAGCATAGCCACCAGGGGAACCGCCAGGGCCAAGCCCGTGATCCATCGCTTTGCATGAGAGCTCCATCGGCCGTCATCCACGAGAGCGCCTTTTTTCAGAATGGGGATTACATTCAATATGGGACGCGTCCCCCCCTCGACCTTTCATTCCATGAAAGCGGCCTCGACAGAGGCTTCACGGCGCCAGTCTGAGAAGGCGTTTTTATGGCCGTTTCCGTTCCATTCTATAGGAGCGTTGCAAGGCGCGATCTCCACAAGGACCGGCATGGTCATGAAATCCGCGCTGAGGTGGGATCGCGCCTTACACCGCTTCCACCGCTTCCCACCCAAGGGGCGCGGTCAAACCATTATCCGCGAGCTCCTCGCCGACCTCATCGGCCCACAGGCCATTTCAAGGCACCCATGGCCTGAACCACCCCCTTGAATGACGCTGGACCGACTTCACATTCTTCAGACCAAAGGCGCAAAGGCTTCTTGGGCCACTTGTTCACTGGTCTTGCCGAAACGCCGCTCCCTTTTCTGGTAGTCTCGCAGCGCCTTCACAAATTCCTGTTCGCGAAAGTCCGGCCAGAGGGTGTCCGTGATGTAAAGTTCGGCATAGGCAATCTGCCACAAAAGAAAATTGCTCACCCGGTATTCCCCGCTGGTGCGAATGACCAAGTCCGGATCCGGAATGTCCGCGGTGAAGAGATAGGAACCCAGAAGTTCCGGAGTCATTTCCTCAGGCCTTCGCGCACCGCGCCGAACATCTTCGGCAAACAGGCGCGCCGCACGAGCCAGTTCATGCCGCCCGCCGTAATTGAGCGCCAGATGCACCGTGAGTTTGTCAAAGTGCGCCGTGTCGTGCATCAGGGCCTGAAATTCGGCATACACATCTTCAGGAATGCCGTCGGGATCGCCCAGGTGACGGACGCGGATTTCATTTTCCATCATGCGGGGCCGCTCTGAGCGCAGAAATCGCCGAAACAGTTGCCACAAAGCCTGAATTTCCTTTGGCGGCCGCTGCCAGTTTTCTTTGGAAAAGGCGTAGAGGGTCAGATGAGGAATGCCGATTTTGCGGGCGGTTTCAATGACGGCGCGCACCGATTCCGCCCCGGCTTCGTGACCGGCCACGCGGTTGAGAAGCCTTCTTTTCGCCCACCGGCCATTGCCATCCATGATGATAGCCACATGCCGAGGCAATCGATGGGGATCCAGTCCTTCCATGACATGTTTTTAGATCTCGAGGATTTCTTTTTCCTTGGCGGCGCTCAGTTCGTCAATCTTTTTGATGAAATCGTCCGTGATTTTCTGAACCTCCTCCTGGGCCTTAAACTGTTCGTCCTCGGAGATCTCTTTTTCCTTCTTAAGGTCCTTGATGATTTCGTTGGCGTCGCGGCGGATGTTGCGCACAGCCACCTTGGCCTCTTCGGCCATCTTTTTCACCAGCTTGACCAGTTCACGACGGCGTTCCTCGGTCAAAGGCGGCACGGGAACGCGGATCACCTTTCCGTCGTTCACGGGGGTCAGGCCCAATTCCGATTTCATGATGGCCTTTTCCACTTCGGCGATGCAGCTCTGATCCCACGGCTGAATCATGATGGTTCTGGGTTCGGGAACCGTCAATGTGGCCAGCTGATTCAGCGGCGTCGGCGTGCCGTAGTATTCTACACGAATGCCGTCCACCAGCGACACGGACGCTCGACCCGTGCGTAGCCTTTTAAATTCCTTTTCCAGAGTGCCGATGGCTTTGTGCATGCGGTCTTTGGCGTCTTCAAAGACTTCGTTGAGCATTCGAGCCTCCCTGCACCAGGGTCCCCACGGGCTCCCCTGTGACGACCTTCAGAATATTGCCGCTCTTCCTCAGGTTAAAGACGATCACGGGCAGATTGTTGTCCCGAGCCATGGAAATGGCAGTGGCATCCATCACCTTGAGGTCTTTTTGCAGGACTTCGTCAAAGGTGACGCGATCGTACTTGCGGGCCCCGGGAACCTTCACCGGGTCGGCATCATAGACCCCGTCCACTTTTGTGGCCTTGAGCAGCACGGCGGCTCCGATTTCCACGGCCCGTAACGCCGCCGCCGTGTCCGTGGTAAAGAAGGGCAGACCCGTGCCCGCTGCAAAGATGACGATGCGGCCTTTTTCCAGATGCCGAATGGCCCGACGCCGAATGAACGGCTCAGCCACTTCCTTCATGTCGATGGCCGACTGCACTCGAGTGGCCACACCCCGTTTTTCCAGGGCTTGCTGCAGCGCCAGGGCGTTCATGACGGTGGCGAGCATGCCCACGTAGTCCGCCGTCGCCCGGTCCATACCTTGGGAGGCGGCGGAGACACCGCGAAAGATGTTGCCGCCACCGATCACCAAAGCCATTTCAACCCCCAAACGGTGCACATGAGCGATTTCCTCGGCAAATTCTTCCATGAGTTTGGGTTCGATGCCGTAGGAATGGTCGCCCATGAGGGCTTCACCGCTGAGTTTGAGCAGCACGCGTCGGTAAATGGGGCGTGGTGTCTCGGTCATGGTTTTAAGCCCCGAGCTGGTAGCGCACAAAACGGCGAATGACAATGCGTTCGCCTGTCTTGGCGATGAGTTCGTTCAGGTAGTCGGCAATGGTTTTGTCCGGATCCTTGACAAAGGCTTGTTCCATCAGGACGTTTTCCTCGTAGAACTTGCGCATCTTGCCGTCCACCATTTTTTCCACAATATTGGCCGGCTTTCCGGACTCCTTGGCCTGTTCCACAAAAATGGCCCGCTCCCGCTCCACCACGTCCTGGGGCACGTCTTCGCGTTGAATGCCCAGCGGGTTGGTGGCCGCAATGTGCATGGCCACGTCTTTGACGAAGGTCTGAAAGTCTGCGCTTCGGGCGGCAAAATCCGTTTCGCAGTTCACTTCCACCAAAACGCCGATCTTTCCGCCGGCATGAATGTAGGCATGCACCACCCCTTCGGTGGCTTCACGCCCGGCCCGCTTCATGGCCACCGCTAGACCTTTTTTGCGCAACAAATCCACGGCCTTTTCCATATCGCCGCCGGTTTCCTGCAGGGCCTTTTTGCAGTCCATCATGCCGGCGTTGGTCTTTTCCCTCAGTTCCCGCACCATGCTCGATGTGATTTCCACAGAACCTTCCTCCTCAATCTTCCACATGCTCTTAGTCGTCTTCGGCGGTGTCCATGACAGGGTTGATGATTTCCACTTCCGGACCGCCCTCTTCTTCCTGCAGCAGCATGCCCGCCGGCACCTCTTCCAGCGGCTCCAGGTCCTTGTCACCCATGGCCTGGCGCGATTCTTCAAAGAGGGCACGACCTTCCAGGCAGGCATCGGCGATACGGCTGGTGATGAGCTTGATGGATCGAATGGCGTCGTCATTGCCCGGAATGGGGTAATCGATGACGTCCGGATCGCAGTTGGTGTCGATCATGGCCACCACCGGAATACCCAACCGATTGGCTTCCTGAACGGCGATGCGTTCCTTTTGAGGATCCACCACATAGACGGCGCCGGGCAGCCGCGTCATGGTCTTGATGCCTCCCAGATGGCGTTCCAGCTTTTCCCGTTCCCTGGCCAGCTTCAAGACTTCCTTTTTGGGAAAGCGGTTGACGCTGCCGTCTTCAAACATGGCGTCCAATTCTTTCAACCGATCGATGCGCAGCTTGATGGTCTTGAAGTTGGTGAGCATGCCGCCGAGCCATCGATGATTGACGTAATGCATACCGCACCGTTCCGCCTGCTCACGAATGGTGTCCTGCGCCTGCCTTTTGGTGCCCACAAACAGAACGTTTTCTCCGGCCGAGGTTGCGTCGACCACAAATTGGTAAGCAACGCGGAAAAGCTTGACCGTACGCTGCAGGTCGATAATGTAGATGCCGTTGCGGGCCCCAAAAATGTAGGGTTTCATTTTGGGGTTCCAGCGGCGGGTCTGGTGCCCGAAATGGACACCGGCTTCCAAAAGCTGCTTCATGGAAATGGTGGACATGGGAACTCTCCTCCTTTTGGTTTGGCCTCCATCCCGCGTAAAAACGCCGGACCCTTGGGGTCCGGGCACCAAAAGGGGCGGGATGTGCGGGCTGAGCTGAACCGACGTTCTTTATCACAAGGGTTTTTCACGGCGCAACCAAAATTCTTTTGAAGAAAGGACATTCCCCCATGCATTCCTGGCTTCCGGAGCTGGAAACGCTCATCCGCACCGCTGGCGACGCGGTCCTGAACGTGTACCATTCCGAATTCGCCGTGACCACCAAAGACGACCGCACACCCCTCACCGTGGCCGACCAGAGGTCCCATGCCATTCTTGTCGAGGGTCTTCGCCGAATCACCCCCGACATTCCTGTCCTTTCGGAAGAAGGGGCGACCATTCCCTACGAAGAAAGAAAGGCCTGGGCCCACTTTTGGCTTGTGGACCCTTTGGATGGCACCAAGGAATTCATTCGCCGAAACGGGGAGTTTACCATCAACGTGGCTTTGATCGAAAACGGTCGGCCCGTGCTGGGATTGGTGCTGGTGCCCGATTTGAATCGCTTGTTTATCGGGGACGTCTTTGACGGCTGCGTGGAAAAGAGGGCTCATGGCATGCGTCGCCTTCGCATGGAAGAACCCGACCCCACGCAGCCCATGGTCTTGGTCGCCACGCGATCGCATCCCACGCCGGAGATGGAAACCTTTTTCCGCCATCTGCCCGCCCATGAGCGGTTGCCCAGGGGCAGCGCGCTGAAGTTTTGCGCCGTGGCTGCCGGAGAAGCACACTGTTATCCGCGGTTCGGCCCCACATGGGAATGGGATACGGGCGCAGGCCACGCCGTGGTGGAAGCCGCCGGCGGCGTGGTGGTGGATCCCCATGGAGAGCCCCTGCGGTACAACAAACCGGATCTCATCAATGGATACTTCCTGGCGGGCCCGAGCCTGGCGTGGATGAAGGCCGCAGGCATTTTGGCCGCCGCCAGAGCCGTCTGTCCGTAATCCGTGGAACGGCTTTGAGCCACATCACGTCCGCCTTTTCCGATCATTTAAAATAATAGGCGGCTCAGAACGCTGCGCTTCGTGAACCGCACATGCCCTTTTAGAAAAATGCGTGGCGGCAGGCGAACGGCCGCCTGATTGCTCTGTTCAGTTTCTGCGGAGTCTGACACTTGTGAAGGTTAGAAGGAAATCGCTGCAATTCCGGCTTGACAGAGCGTCAAGAGGCGTGCTAGCAAGCTTATGTTTTCTTTCGTTATGGGTGCGGGCAGGTTCAGGAAGAGAGGCGCAGTGAGACGCAACAGAGCATCCATGGCGCCGAGTGAAAAACGGCGCGAAGGGTCATGGTGGTGGCAGGCCTGGAAATGAGCCTGCCCACTGAGGATCTTTGATAGTGATGAAGATCGAGAGCCGTGGGTGAGGCTCCCTCCCCATGGCTCTTTTTGTCGTGCAGAAAAAGGCCATGGGGTGAACCTCATGGCTTTTTTGTTGTCCTGATGCTTTCAACACACACAGCAAGGAGGAGGTATGGAACAGATCAAAGTGCTTTTGGACGAAAAGGAAATGCCCCGGCAGTGGTACAACATTCAGGCGGACCTCGCCACACCCCTTCGGCCGCCGCTGCATCCCGCCACGGGCAAACCCATCAGCCCGAACGATCTGGCGCCCGTCTTTCCAATGAACCTCATCGAGCAGGAAGTATCCACAGAGCGGTGGATTCCCATTCCAGAACCCGTGTTGGAAAAGTACGCTCTGTGGCGCCCCACGCCGCTGTATCGCGCTCGAGGTTTGGAAAAGGCTTTGGGCACGCCTGCCAAAATTTTCTACAAGAACGAGGGCGTAAGCCCTCCGGGATCCCACAAGCCCAACACGGCGGTGGCTCAAGCCTATTACAACAAGGTATTTGGCATCAAACGGCTGTCCACGGAAACCGGAGCGGGCCAGTGGGGCAGCGCCCTGAGCATGGCCTGCCAAATGTTCGGGTTGCAGTGCCGCGTTTTTATGGTCAAAGTGAGTTACCATCAGAAGCCGTATCGCCGCAGCATGATGGAGACGTGGGGAGCGGAATGCATTCCCAGCCCCAGTGACCGGACGCAAGCCGGACGAAAGATCCTGGCGGAGCATCCCGATTCTCCCGGAAGTCTGGGCATTGCCATCAGCGAAGCCATCGAAGATGCCGTGGGGAATCCTGAAGCCCGCTATTCCCTGGGCAGCGTTCTGAACCACGTTCTGCTGCATCAGACCATTATCGGGCTGGAAGCGCAAAAACAAATGGAAAAGCTCGGCATTTACCCCGACGTGGTCATGGGCTGTGCGGGAGGTGGAAGCAATTTTGCCGGCCTTTGTCTGCCTTTTGTGCGCGACAAGATCCACGGCAAAAAGGTGACCATCGTCGCCGCCGAACCCACCAGCTGCCCTACGCTCACCAAAGGCCATTTTCGCTACGACTTCGGCGATACGGCCATGACCACGCCGCTGCTGGCCATGCACACGCTGGGCCACGACTTTGTGCCCGCTCCTATCCATGCCGGCGGTTTGCGCTATCACGGCATGGCGCCCATTGTGAGCCATCTGCTGGAGGAAAAGCTTATCGAGGCTCGCGCCTTTGACCAGGTGGAAACCTTCACCGCCGGCGTCCAGTGGGCTCGCGCGGAGGGCTTCATTCCCGCACCGGAAACCAACCATGCCATCGCCGCCGTGGTGCAGGAAGCGCTGCGCGCCAAAGAAGAAGGCCGGGAAAAGGTCATTCTGTTCAACTGGAGCGGTCACGGCTACATGGATATGGCCGCCTACGATGCCTTTCTTTCGGGAAAGCTCACGCGCTACGAATTGCCGGAAGAGGAAATTCGGCGGGCTCTGGCGGCCACCGACGCTTTTCCCAAGCCCTGAGCTCTGGAAAACCCCACAGGACTCGGTATGGAAGACCACGATATTTTGGCACGAGTAGAAGCTCTGGAAACCCGTTGCCCCAAGTTGGGACACCAGGTGCCCTTTGCCTATTGCCGAAAAGAATCCGGCGCCTTGCCCTGTTCCAGGGCTCTGGTGTGCTGGAGCCCTCGGTTTCCCGTCGCATTGGTTTTGAGGAAATATCTCGGCGATGAGGCCTATGAAGCGGCTTTTGCGGCACCACCCAAAAGCCGCATCCAGAGCCTCATGGAAGCCATTGAAGCCGCCAAGGAACGCTGCAGCGAAGCACCAAGCGGGCCGTGAACACATCGGCCGACCGCAGGCGGAAATCGAACAACTCGGGCCATCGGCGGG
Source organism: Desulfosoma sp. (assembly GCF_052743555.1). Taxonomy (NCBI): domain Bacteria; kingdom Pseudomonadati; phylum Thermodesulfobacteriota; class Syntrophobacteria; order Syntrophobacterales; family Syntrophobacteraceae; genus Desulfosoma; species Desulfosoma sp. The sequence continues at coordinate 114,344 of NZ_JBRAHS010000011.1, read as the reverse complement.
GGACTCGCAAGCCCATTGAGCAGCACCGGATACAGCAGCGGTTCGTCGCGCCGCCTTGGCATGCCCCAGCGCAGGTTGTTGCCTCAAGGAGGGCGCTGCCTGAAAGCGGGCCCTGGGCCCGAAGAAATAATCGTTGTCGAGCCTGACTGAAGAAGCGCCGCCCGGCGTTATCGGGCGCCGCGGCGTGCGCCCGTCGCTTGAGAGATTTTATTCCACAAAGGATCTAAAGCCCGTTTGAGAAGGCGCTTTGAGGATTCTCCTGTTTTGATGGTGCATCTTCGGCGCCCACGTTTTCCAAGGGACAGTCTTCGACCTTCCGCCATGGCTCGGAAGGAGCGCCCTAACCCGGTGGAAAAGCAACGGCGCGCCAGAAGACGGTCCCTGCGTTGGAACGTATGCGCTGGCAGCATTGCCGTGAAAAGGCCTTTTTGGACAGGCTTTGGCATTCAGAAGAGGAGCCTTGCATGCGCGGAAAATCTTTTATCAAGAAAAAAAAGGCCGTCGTCGTGCAGATCTGCCTTTTGTGCTACCTTGGGGCCCTGGCGCCCGCCTCTTCCTTCGCCTACGATCTGCCTCCCGTCAACCTTGGGTTCACCAGTTTTCTGGACGGCGCACCACCTGCCGGTCCTGGATTGTATTTCGCTCAGTACCTTCAATACTGGACCAGCGATGCCTTTCGCGACAAGGACGGCCATCGTCTTTTTCCCAAGGTCGTAGATGAGGATCTGAGCGTCTGGATCAGCCTCACCCAATTCATTTACCAAAGCAACCGGGCCCTTCTTTTGGGCGGCAAATGGGGACTGGACGTCATCATTCCCTATGTGGACGCCGATCTGGACGAGGACATCGAGGCCCCTTTGCCTCAGGCCAACAGTGCAGGCTTCGGAGACCTGCTCATCGGCCCATATCTGCAGTGGGATCCCATCATGGGCCCGGCCGGACCTCGGTTCATGCATCGAGTGGAGTTTCAGTTGATCTTTCCCACAGGAAAATATGATGCCGATCGGGAAATCAATCCGGGAAGCCACTTCTTCAGCTTCAACCCCTATTGGGCCGCAACCCTTTTCTTCACGCCGCGATGGACGGCCAGCACCCGAATTCATTACCTTTGGAACGCCAAAAACACCGACCCCAACCGAGCCTTCGGCGACGCCGACGACACCCAGGCGGGTCAGGCCGTCCACTTGAATTTCGCCTCAGCCTATGAAGTGATTCCTCAAAAATTGCGCCTGGGCCTCAACGGCTATTACCTCAAGCAGATCACCGATACGCAGGTGGACGGCAAGGACCTCAAGGACCGCAAGGAACAAGTCTTCGCTCTAGGGCCCGGTTTTGTCTTGCATTTTTCCAAGGACACCCACTTTTTCCTCAACCTCTACCTGGAAACCGCAGCGAAAAACCGCCCTGAAGGAGAGCGGCTCAACTTCCGTTTCGTCCAGCATTTCTAAAGACCGACACCGGGGCGTCATGCTGATGCGGCGACGTCCCGGCGCTTTTCCGGCGGCACGTATTCGCAGTCCAATTTTCCGCAGTAATCGCCCACGTACTCTGCCTGGGGACGATAAAGGGCGGGTTTGCCCTGAGCGTCCCCGAACTTTTCTTCGATGATGTGGGCACACCATCCGGCGATGCGTGAGGCCGCAAAGATGCATGTCATGAGATCCCCAGGAAAGCCCAGAATGTGGTAGACGGACGCGCTGTAAAAGTCCACGTTGGGCTGGATCTCAGTCTTGCCCCGGGCGCTCAATTCGGCCAAAGCGGCTTCTTCAACGGCATGGGTCAGCTCGGGCCAAAGCCGCTGCCCGATCTTTTCCCCCAGTTGAAACGCCAGTTGTTTCAGAATCTTTGCTCGAGGATCCATGGTCTTGTAGACGGCATGGCCCATACCCATAATCCGTTCTTTGCGATCCAGTTGATGGCGCACCCACCCGGGAATGTCGGTGATGCCGTCGGCAACGATTCTTTGCAGCATTTCCATGACTCGAGCGTTGGCGCCACCGTGAAGTTCCCCGGACAGCGCCCCCACACCCGCGGCCACTCCGGCATACATGTGCGCTCGAGTGGACACCACTTCCCGGCAGGCAAAGGTGGACGCGTTGAAGGTATGATCAGCGTGCAGAATGAGGCAGATGTCCATGACGCTGGCTGTTTCAGCATCGGGGACGATGCCGAAGGTCTGCCACAGGAAATTGGCGGCGTGGGTGAGGGTGTCGTCGGCCGGCAACACGTCAAGGCCTTGTCGAATCCGATGCCAGGCCGCCACCACGGCGGGAAGGCGCGCCACGAGGCGAACCGCTTTTCGAAGATTGGCCTGGCGGCTTTCATCAAGGAGGTCCGGGTCATCCATGGCCAAAAGAGGTACGGCGGCTTGCAGGGCATCCATGGGATGCGCCGTTTTGGGCCATTGCCGCATCGTTTCCACAAGGAACGCAGGCAGATGGCGAGCGGCGCGAAGATCCTTTTCAAAGCCCGCCAACTGTTCCACAGTGGGCAGGGTTTCGTAAAGAAGCAGAAAAGCCGTTTCGGGAAAAGTGGAATTTGCAGCCAGATCCTCGATGCGGTAGCCTCAATAAATCAACACGCCGCGTTCCCCGTCAATGTAACTGATTTTGGTGTCGGCCACCGCGATGCCGCGCAGCCCGATGTTTTTGGTCCGGACGATCCTTTCGGCCATGGATACCTCCTTTGAATCCGCTGCGGGTGATCATCTGCGCACGGCAACGGATCGAGGTCCTCAAAGGGCCGGCCTTTCTTTCCGCCGCCGTGCCGTGGCTGGACATTACGCACCTAAAATAAATCGTCCGGCCCATGCGGCAAGAAGCCCGCCCACATATCGAGCATCCCGTTTGTCGGAAAGCAAGTGGTCCGCTCCGGCCAGCGCGATGAAGCTTTTGGGATGCCGCGCCGCGTGAAAGATGCGCTCCCCGTTTTCCACGGAAACCACCGCGTCTTCCGGAGCGTGCAACACCAAAAGAGGCCGATTCAGAAACCGCACGCGCTCTGCCACCACATCATCGGAAGTTTCTTCCAAAAACCCGCGGCCCACTCGAACCGTTCTGCCTCCCAAAACGATTTCCACAGCGCTGTCGCGCTGCAACGTGTCCCGATACGGGCGCAGCAGTCGAGCCACATGGGTCGGATTGAACGGGGCGCCGATGACGGCCACCGCTTGACACGATGCCACGGACGATGCAGCGTACAGAACCGCCGCTCCGCCCAGGGAATGCCCCACGAGAAGACGCGGAGCCAGGCCCTTGCGGGCGAGAAAGGCGGCTGCCGCTTCCACATCGTCCACATGGGAGACAAAGCCCGTTTCGGCAAAATCGCCTTGGCTTTCTCCAAGGCCTGTGAAATCGAATCGAAACACGGCGTATTGAGCGTCGGTGAGAGCCCGCGATAGATGCACGATTGCGCTCAGGTTTTTGGAACAGGTAAAGCAATGGGCGAAAAGGACCACGGCACGAGGCGCCCCTTCAGACGGCCTGTCCAACCGCCCGGAAAGCCTGTGCCCTTGGGCGTTTTCAAAATTCAGGGATTCCACTCGCATGATCATCGGCCTCTTGAGCGAAGGTGCGCTGCGCCGCGTCGTACCGATGAACGGCCGACAAAGCTTTCACACACGGCGCCGTGCAAGGTCCGGTTCGCCATGCGCGCGGCCGCGACATGCGCCGCTCATTGAAAAGCCGTGGAACGGCCGCCTTGTCGGAAGAAAAGCGATGCCCACGCTTAGGCCTCAACGTCCCGACGCAACACCTGACGCATGACGGCGGCGACCGCTTTTTGGATTCCCGGCTTTTCGCTTTCGCGGGGGCCCGCCACATTGAGCACGCGAATGCCGTGGCTTTGTCCCCAGCATCGAATATGGCGGGCCATGGCGTGCAAATCGAGCGCCCCGTCCAAGGACACCACCAGACAAGGTTTTTGATGCTGGTGGGCCAAACGAATGGTCAGGGCCGTGCCTCCCGTGGCTTTTCCTCGACAAAAGACCAGCGTGCCGTCGGAATCCAGCACGTTGGCTTCCGTTCGTGCCTGATACGCCGAGGAAACGTGCTCCTGCAGGGGATAGCGATCGGGTATGCGCCCATCTTCGGCTCGGCGCCCTTTGGGGCACCAACCGCCGCAGGGGTGCCCAAGACTCAGCGCCGCGTCCAAAGCACCCCGGTCCACTCCGGTTTGTCCTCCGGAGATAATCTTTTCAAAAACGGGGTCGTAGACGTTCATTGATGAACTTTCTCCAAGCGCGGCGCGCACGGTCCCATAAGCCTGTTCGAGAATAGTGTTTCGGCGCTGTTTTCTTTTCATTCTCTGGGAGCACCGCAAAGCGCGATCTCCGCATGGACCCAGATGGTCATGGAACCCCCGCCGGCCTGGAGTCGCGGCGCGCGCCGCTCCTCCAACATCGGCTCCCCATGACGCAGTCAAGCCGTTGTCGGACGAGCGCCCAGGACCACTCGAGCCACCGTGACGGCACCGACCCAGGCGGCACCGGCGCCTTTCAAGGCATCGGCGCATTCGCTCAGGGTGGTTCCCGTGGTGAACACATCGTCCACAACCGTCACCTTTCGGCCTCGAACCGCTCGTTCATCCACCACCTCAAAGGCCCCGCGCACATTGCGCAACCGTTCCGCACGTGAAAGGCGCGTCTGCGGCCGTGTGAAGCGAGTTCGCCGAAGAAGGGAAAGGTGCACAGGCCGGGAACAACTTCGAGCGGCGAAACGCGCCACCAGCGCGGCCTGATTGAAGCCCCGCCGCCGCACTCGGCGCAGGTGCATGGGCACAGGCACCAACAGATCACACTGGTCCAGCAGAGCCCGAGTGGGCGCGTGATGCGCGATGAGGCGGCCCAGGGCCGGAGCCCAGTGCAGTCGGCCGCCGAATTTGAGCTGCAAAATGCCGCGCCGAACAGCGCCTTCATAGAGGGCTGCGGAGCGGGCCGCATCAAAGCGATAGTGCCCTTGCAGGCATTCGCCGCACAGATGATCGGGCATCGCCTCGGTACGGTCGTAAGGCCGTCCGCACGACGGGCACAAAGGTGAAAGAATCCAAGGCACGGCATCCAGGCATTCAGGACACCAGGGTGATCCTGACCCCAGCCCGCCCATGGAGCCGCAGGCAGCGCACTGTGGCGGGAACACTTGATCGGCCAGCCATGCCAAAGCCCTTTTGAACCCCTTGAGCTGGTGCCAAAGACGCGACACTCCACCCCCCATGCCGCCCCTTACAGGACCAGACGCTCGATGACGGCATCGGCAAACTGAGAACACTTCACTTCCTGAGCTCCGTCCATCAAGCGCGCCAAATCGTAAGTGACAATCTTGTCCGACACGGTGTGTTCCAAGGCCTTTTCCACAAGGCGGGCCGCTTCATGCCAGCCCAGATGGTCCAACATCATGGCTCCGGACAAAATGACGGAGCTCGGGTTCACCTTGTCCTGGCCGGCATATTTGGGTGCCGTGCCATGAGTGGCCTCAAAGAGCGCACATTGATCTCCGATGTTGGCGCCGGGGGCCATGCCGAGCCCGCCCACCTGAGCCGCCAAAGCATCGGAGAGGTAATCCCCGTTCAAGTTCGGCGTGGCCAGCACGTGGTATTCTTCCGGACGAAGCAGGGCTTGTTGGAACATGGCGTCCGCAATACGATCCTTGATGACGATCTTTCCCGGCGGCACGCGACCGTTCCATCGCTCGTGCACGTCCTCTTCGGTGACGGTTGCTTCCGCGAATTCTTGAGCGACCAGTTCATAACCCCATTGGCGGAAAGCCCCTTCAGTGTATTTCATGATGTTTCCCTTGTGCACCAGGGTCACCGTGGGCCGGCCATGCTGAAGGGCATAGCGAATCGCGCGGCGCACCAGCCGCTGCGTGCCGAACCGGCTGATGGGCTTGACGCCGAGGCCCGCTTCTTCCCGCACGCACACACCCATCTCTTCACACAAGAAGGCTCGAAGTTTTTCCGCTTCCTTGCTTCCTGCAGGCCATTCGATGCCCGCGTACACATCTTCGGTGTTTTCTCGAAACACCACCATGTCCACCCGTTCGGGATGTTTCATGGGTGACGGCACGCCGCGCACCCATCGCACGGGCCGCACGCACGCGTAAAGGTCCAACACTTGGCGAAGGGTCACGTTGAGGCTGCGCATACCGCCGCCCACGGGCGTGGTCAGCGGACCCTTGATGGCCACGATGCACCGGCGAATGTCTTTCACGGTTTGGTCCGGAAGCCACTGGCCGGTGCGAGCAAAAGCCTTTTCCCCCGCCAATAGTTCTTTCCACACGATCTCGCGGGATCCTTCATAAGCCACCCGCACCGCCGCATCCAACACTCTCTGGGCCGCCGCCCAAATGTCCGGGCCTGTGCCGTCGCCTTCGATGAATCCGATCACGGGTCGCAACGGCACGTGAAGGCGCCCCTGATCATCCACACTGATCCACTGTCCCTGATTTTCCTTCGTCTGCACCTCTGAGATCCTTTCCCGATTCACGCTGACGATTCACATGCTGCACCGCATGGACACCAGAACCCACGGCCCGGCCTGAAGGCGTTTTTCTTCACGAAACCCCAGAGCGCGGTATGGAGCCGTGACCTGGGAAACGTGTTCTTCCAGCAGACCACACAGGCCAAGCCTTCCACCGGGCTCAACCTTATGGGCCAACACCTGCGCCATAGCCGTTAAGGGTCCCGCCTGAATGTTGGCCACCACCACGGCAAATCGTCCGGGAATCTTTTCCGCCGTGCCGGCCACAAAATGCACCGATGCCGCCTTGGGGTTCAAGGCCTGGTTCGCCTTGGCAATGGCAACGGCTTCGGCATCGTTGTCCACACCCACCACGGGTTGAAATCCGAGAAGCGCTCCAGCCATAGCCAAAATGCCCGAACCCGTGCCCACATCCAAAAGAGACAATGAAGGCACGTCCGGCTCTGCGGCCGCCATGTCTTCAAGCCATTCCAGACACAGGCGCGTGGTTTCATGATGGCCGGTGCCAAAGGCCATGCCGGGATCTAGGGTGAGCACCAGATCGCGGCCCTGCGGCGTGTAGGACTCCCAGGTGGGCGTGATCACCAGACGCCGCCCGACTCGAAGCGGTTTGAAGCCTTCCTTCCACCGCGCGTTCCAATCCGTGTCCTCGCAAAATCCATAGCTGACGGCACCGATCCATGGCAAGCCCACTGACGCTCGAAAGGCTTCCACCGTCTTTTCCAAAACATCCTTCCAGTCCGAATCCGTCGAATCCGCGGAAAGATAAAGCCGCACTACGTCGTCTTGCACCTGGACGCCGACACCGAAGGTTTGTGCCAAAACCCCCGCCAGTTCATCGCATGCCGACGTCGGGCACGGCACATCCGCAACCCACCATCCCTTAGGCACATTCACCTCCTTGAAGGGAAACGCATTCCGTGCTTTTCTTCGAATCCTTTCGGTGCTACCAATGTGTGCTTGAACCGCATTTTCGCACACGCCGCTTGAGAACCGTGTCCGACAATGGTTTGGCCGCGTCCTTTGGGCTTGCGGCTGTAGGAGCGCATCACGGCACGATCAGGCCGCGGCGTGCGCCGCTCTCCTACAGCAGGTGTTTTCAGAGGACCTGCTGAGCCACCTTCGCGGCGTGGGTTGCATGCAAAACGAAAGGACACAGCAACTCTTCCCTGCTCACGGCCCAACAGCGCGGCACTCGCCGGAAGAGCATAGCAAAACAGTTTCCCATTGAGGAGGATTTCATGTCCGTCACGGCCATTGTTCCCGCCCGCTACGCTTCCAGCCGATTTCCGGGAAAACCCCTGGCGCTGATTCTTGGAAAACCCATGATTCAGTGGGTGGTGAAGCGCCTTGAGTCCTGTGCGAGTCTGAACCGCATTGCAGTGGCCTCCGATGATGAGCGCATTCTGAACGTGGTGCGTTCGTTGGACGTAGAGGCTGTCCCCACGCGCTCGGATCATCTCAGCGGAACGGATCGGCTGGCCGAGGCGGCGCAAAAGCTGGGCCTGACACCCACCGATTGGGTTGTGAACGTTCAAGGGGACGAACCCGAAGTCGATGCGGCTATGGTGGACAGCCTCGTGCGCACGGCCTTGGAACATCCCGACACACCCATGGCCACCCTGGCCTATCCCACCGATGATCGGGAAGCTTACATGGATCCCAACGTGGTCAAGGTGGTGACGGACCTAAACGGCCGGGCCTTCTATTTTTCACGAGCCCCCATTCCCCATCGGCGGGACGCAGGCCCAGAGCCCCTGCGCTTTCTCAAACACCTGGGGTTTTATTGCTACCGAGCCGATTTTCTGCAGATCTTCGCCGCCCTCCCGCCGACTCCCTTGGAACTGACGGAAAAACTCGAACAACTGCGGGCTCTGGAACACGGCTACTCCATTCAGGTGGGTCTCTCCCCCAAGGACTCCTGCGGTATCGACACGCCGGAGGATCTCATGCGATTGGAAAGCCGTTGGCACAAGGGCCCGTCCTGAGGGGCCGTTCAGAATCGCCCCACGTCCTCGCCCACTTCACCTCACGTGCGGACAGGCAGAAGTCGGTCCATTCGACAAAATCAACCAATGCGCGACGAACAAAGCGCTCAAACGCGGCCCTGCGCTGGGACGTGCGGGTTCGAATGTCAAGGAAAGGCATTCTCGGACACGCTCTGGCGAGCTTGTTCGAGAACACCTTCCGCTGGATCGGCGCAAGCCGCAATGCCTTATCGCGCCTTGCGGTGCTTCGGCGAAACCGCACGGCCAAAGCATTGTCGAACAAGCGCTGAGGTGCCTGGCCCCAAAGGCCGCTTTTCGGGGACCCCGATGCGTGGGAACGATACCGACGACACATCGGTTATGAACAAGGGTTTAACGGGTCAAGGCGTTTTTCACCGAGGCCCGGCAAACGAAAGGTGCAGCTGTAAAGTTTTGCGGGGGCTTTGGCTCGGCCGAAGGCGTCGATATCCTCCAGAAATGCCAGGTAGGCCTCCAACGTCCACGCCGCTCCAGAGCGTGAAGACTGCTCTTCGGGTACTTTCCACAAACCCAAAGGCAATACGTCTTCCAACTTCAGCCGTTTCGGCGCGTCAGGACATGAGCTGCTCATAGCGTTCCTCCAGGCCGTAGTGCACAAAGATTCTTCTGACTTCCTCTAAATTAACGCCATCCAACCGCATAAGATATTCCACATCGGCCATTTCACGAAATGTTCTGGAGGGATCATTTTTCATGGCAAAAACCTTAAGGGCAATGAGGTGTTCGGGCTTGACCACGGGCAGATCCTTCTTGCCGAGAGCCACCCTGTTTTGAACCGATGAAAAGATCTCGTCGGCCGTCTCACCGCTGACATACACAAAATCCACTCTGCCCAACCCCTGGAGAGGGTGCACGTGGTTTGAAAAGCCATTAGACACGGCAATGGTTTCATAGCCCAGCGATTCAAGGAAAGCGATCAACGATCCTTGGGCTTCGCTTCTGACCAGCACGTCCAGGTCGGCTGTGGCCCGCACATAGCCATAAGCGTGCAGGGCAAAGGCCCCAATGAGGGCGTAATCCATCCGATGTTTTTCAAAAAAAGACACAAGAAGCTCAAGGATCTGACAAAACTTCATTGTCCCGGTCGCTCCCTTTTTCGGGTCCATGCTCCTCACGTCTCGTGCTGTGTTAAAATTTGTGTGTTTGATTACACTCGGCCGCCAGAGGGCTCAATGTCTTTCTGCCCATGCTCGCCTTTTTTGCATGAATCCCCCCTGGGGTCGAGGATCATTGCAGGAAGGCCGCGAGGGCAAAAAGATCTCGCGGCTCAGGGCGCTCTCAGCCACGGCGAGGTTGCCTGAATGCCTCCCAGAGGGTTCGCGAGACATGGGCCTTGTCAGAGGAAATTTTCTCGATAGAATGACGCGATTTGGAAAGAATCCACCCCGGTGCGCTCGGGTAGCACGAACCTTAGCGTCGCGGCGGGCACGAAGTTTCAAGGGCACTTTGACTTAGAAGGCGGGCGTTCGCCTGGTCTTCATGGCGAATGCAGTTCCAACCTTTGCGGGTAAGAAGGACCGTGTCGAACAAGCTCTCGGGAACGCATGCCAGGACATACCATAAAGGAGCGGCACACGTTGCGCTTAGGGCTCGCGGGATGCGGTGCTCCCACAAAATCACGCCGCCAAGGACGTCGAAAACCACGATCTTCTGCACGCCTCGGCGACGGCACGAAAAACTCTTATAAAAGAAAAGATGACACCTTATGACCAGACCTTACCAAAGACCACCAGCTCTCCTGGTTTTGGAAGATGGCACCGTGTTTCGAGGTCGAGTGTTCGCTTGCGCCCACCAACAACGTGTCCTGGGCGAAGTGGTCTTCAACACGGCCATGACCGGCTATCAGGAGGTCCTCACGGATCCTTCCTACAAAGGGCAGATGGTCACCATGACCTACCCCTTGATCGGCACGTACGGCATCAATGACGAGGATATGGAATCGGCGCGCGTTCAAGTGGAAGCCTTTCTCGTCAAGGAATATCAGGATTTACCTAGTAACTGGCGCAGCCGACGGTCCCTGGCCGAGTTTCTCGAATCCCAGGGGGTCATGGGTGTGGAGGGGATCGACACGCGCCGGCTGACCCGCCATATTCGTCTGGTAGGCGCCATGCGCGGTATCATCGCCACGGACACGGACAATTTCGGCGAACTCTTGGATCAGGTGAGGGCCTTTCCCGGTCTTGTTGGCGTGGATATGGTGCGCAAGGTCACCTGTGCCGCACCTTATCGATGGGAAAACGGACCTCAGCCCGATGTGGTCTGGAAGGAAGACCATTGCGGATTTCGTGTGGCGGCGTTGGATTTCGGTGTCAAATACAACATCTTACGACACCTCGAGCAATGCGGATGCCAGGTGTTGGTCTTTCCGGCACATACTCCCGCTGAAAAGATCCTAGCCACGGAACCCGACGGCATTTTTCTTTCCAACGGCCCCGGCGATCCGGCGGCCGTTACCTACGGCATCGACACCGTCCGTAAGCTCCTGGGACACAAACCCGTTTTCGGCATCTGCCTTGGCCATCAGCTCATGGGCTTGGCCCTGGGGGGGCGCACCTTCAAGCTCAAGTTTGGTCATCGGGGCACCAACCAGCCGGTCAAAGACCTGCGCACGGGTCGTGTGGAAGTGACAAGCCAAAACCACGGATTCTGCGTAGATCTGGAGTCCTTGAGCCATATGCCGCTCCGGCCGACTCATTTCCATCTGAACGACAACACTTTAGAGGGCATGGAACACCTGGAAATTCCGGCTTTCAGCGTCCAGTTTCATCCGGAAGCCGCACCCGGCCCTCACGACGCCACTTACCTCTTTGACCGCTTCGTCGATTTGATGCGCCGCAACAAAGGCGACTCCACACCCGATGTGCCTTGAGACCGTCATTTCTGCCCCTGCGATGCCACGGAGTTTCCCCTTATGCCCAGAAGGACAGACATCCACAAGATTCTCCTTATCGGCTCCGGCCCCATCGTCATCAGCCAGGCCTGTGAATTCGACTATTCGGGCACCCAGGCCTGTAAGGCCTTAAGAGAAGAAGGCTATCAGGTGGTGCTCATCAACAGCAATCCTGCCACCATCATGACCGATCCCGACATGGCCGACCGCACTTACATTGAACCCATCACGCCGGAATCCGTGGCCAAGATCATCGAAAAGGAACGCCCCGACGCCCTGCTGCCCACGTTGGGTGGCCAAACAGCGCTCAACACGGTGGTGCGCGTGGCGGAAATGGGTGTGTTGGAACGGTTCGGCGTACAAATGATCGGCGCCCGCGTGGATGTCATCAAGAAAGCCGAAGACCGGCAGCTTTTCCGGGACGCCATGACCCGCATCGGGCTTCGGGTTCCTCGAAGCGGCATCGCGTATTCGGAAAAGGATGTGCTGAAGATCGCGGAGGCCATCGGGTTTCCCATGATTGTCCGCCCGGCTTTCACTCTGGGGGGTACCGGCGGCGGCGTCGCCTATAACCGCGAAGAGCTTGTGGATCTGGCACGGGCTGGTTTGGATGCCAGCCTCATTCACCAGGTCATGCTGGAGGAGTCAGTACTGGGGTGGAAGGAATTTGAACTGGAGCTCATGCGCGATCACATGGACAACGTGGTCGTCATCTGTTCCATCGAAAACATGGATCCCATGGGCGTGCACACGGGCGATTCCATCACGGTGGCTCCTGCACAGACCCTCACGGACCGCGAATACCAGAAAATGCGCGACGCCGCCATTGCCATTCTTCGAGAGATCGGAGTGGAGACCGGGGGATCCAACGTGCAATTCGCCATCCATCCCAAGAGTGGAGAGATGGTGGTCATTGAAATGAACCCTCGTGTTTCGCGATCTTCCGCCCTTGCTTCCAAAGCTACCGGCTTTCCTATCGCCAAGATTGCCGCCAAGCTCGCCGTAGGCTATTCCCTGGATGAACTGGCCAACGATATCACACGAGAGACCAAGGCATCCTTTGAACCCACCATCGATTATGTCGTGATGAAAATTCCTCGGTTCACCTTTGAAAAATTTCCGGAAACCGAGGACATTCTGACCACGTCCATGAAATCCGTCGGGGAAACCATGGCGATCGGTCGAACATTCAAGGAAGCTTTGCAAAAGGCCGTGCGGTCCTTGGAAATTGGCCGGTACGGTTTTTCCTACCCCTCGGCCGAACGCTATCCCGAGCGGCGGGAGGCCCTGATGCAGGCCTTGCGGCGCCCCAATTCACGGCGGCTTTTTCAGATCGCAGAAGCCTTTCACCTGGGCTTTTCCGTGGCCGAAGTGCAGGCACTCACAGCCATAGATCCTTGGTTTCTGGAACACATTCGAGAGATCGTGGAAATGGAAGACCCTCAGCACTTGAAGTCCCTCACAACCCATGCGGAAGGTATGCGCCTCGTCAAGAGCTGGGGCTTTTCCGACCGACGCCTCGCCGAACTTCTGGAATCCGACGAAGAGTCCATTCGGACGCTTCGCCAAAACCTAGGGGTTCGCCCCGTCTACAAGCTTGTGGATACCTGCGCCGCCGAATTTGAAGCTTACACGCCGTATTTTTATTCCACGTACGAGGAAGAAGACGAATCAAGGCCCTCATCGCGGAACAAGGTCGTGATTCTAGGCGGGGGCCCCAACCGCATCGGCCAGGGTATTGAATTCGACTACTGCTGTGTGCACGCCGCCTTTGCCCTCAGGGAACTGGGCATCGAATCCATCATGGTCAATTCCAACCCAGAAACCGTCTCCACGGACTACGACACCTCAGACAAACTCTATTTTGAACCTCTGACACGCGAAGACGTGCTGCACATCGTGGAAAAGGAAAAACCGCAGGGGATTATCGTGCAATTCGGGGGTCAGACCCCGCTGAACCTCGCCGGCGCTTTGCAGCGAGCGGGGGTTCCCATTGTGGGAACATCGCCGGACGCCATCGATCTCGCCGAAGACCGCAAGCGTTTTCAACACCTGTTGCACAGCCTTGGACTGAAGCAGCCGGAAAACGCCACGGCCCTTACGGCTCGTGAGGCGGCGGAAGTTGCGCGTCGAATCGGTTACCCGGTGGTGGTGCGCCCTTCCTATGTGCTTGGCGGACGGGCCATGGAAATCGTCTATGACGAGTCCACGTTGTGCCGGTTTGTGGATGTGGCGGCTGCAGTGTCCCCAGGACATCCCATTCTCATCGACAAGTTCCTGGAAGATGCCGTGGAACTGGACGTGGATGCCATTTGCGACGGGGAAACCACATTCATCGGCGGGATCCTGGAACACATCGAACCCGCCGGGATTCATTCGGGAGACAGCGCCTGTGTGCTGCCCCCTGTGCACCTTTCCCGGGATGTGCAGGAAGAGGTCAAGCGCCAAACCCGCCTCTTGGCCCACGGGCTGGGTGTGGTGGGGTTGATGAATGTTCAGTTTGCCATTCAGAAAAATACCATCTATGTGCTGGAAGTGAACCCTCGTGCCTCCCGAACGGTGCCTTTTGTGAGCAAGGCGACAGGGGTGCCTTTGGCCAAAATCGCCACTAAGGTCATGCTGGGCCACAAGCTTCGCGATCTGGGCTTCACTCGGGAAAGGGAACCGCGTCACGTATCGGTGAAAGAATCGGTTTTTCCCTTTTCTCGTTTTCCCGGTGTGGATATTTCTTTAGGCCCTGAAATGAAATCCACCGGTGAAGTCATGGGGATTGACAGGAATTTCGGGTTGGCTTACGCCAAGGCGCAGATGGCGGCAGGCTACACACTGCCACTTTCAGGGACCGTGTTCGTGAGTGTGCACGACAAAGACAAAGAGGCCGTGGTGCCTATCGCCCGCGCGTTTCAGCACATGGGCTTTGCCTTGATCGCCACGGCGGGCACGAGCGCCCGTCTCGCGGATCACGGTGTACCGGCCAAACAAGTTCCCAAGCTTTCCGAAGGTCGTCCTCACGTGTTGGACTACATCAAAAACCGCGACGTGCATCTTGTGATCAATACGAGCTTTGGACCAAAAACTTATTCCGATGCTTACCGGATTCGACGCGCCACCGTTTCTTACAACCTTCCCTACGCCACCACCGTGGCTGCAGCTCAGGCCATGGTTGACGCTGTGGCGGCATTGCGCCAGGGCGATTGGCAAGTGCGGGCGATTCAGGATTACTTGGAAGAAATGGCATCGCCGAGCGCATGATCCATGTGCCCGACACAGGGTCATCGGAAGGACAACAGACTCATGAATCTGCAATCGTCACCTTTTTTCACCCGTCAGCGTCAACCGAGCCGGCGGGAAGAATGTGGGGTCTTCGGCGTCTTCGGCCATGAGGAAGCCGCTAAGTTGGCTTATTTCGGCCTGTATGCATTGCAGCATCGAGGCCAAGAAAGCGCCGGCATCACCACTTCCGATGGCTGCCACATCTATCAATTCAAGCACATGGGGTTGGTTTCCGAAGTCTTCAAGGAAGACACGCTCAAGGGTCTTAAAGGTCACCTGGCCATCGGCCATGTGCGCTATTCCACCACAGGATCTTCACGGTTGGCCAACGCACAACCCTTTGTGGTGTTTCACAAGAACGAATACTACGGCATCGCCCATAACGGCAATCTGGTCAATGCGGCGCGATTGCGGCGCGACTTGGAGCGGGAGGGAACCATTTTTCAGTCCACCATGGACACGGAAGTCATTGTGCACTTGATGGCTCGAGGGCTGCGCTACGGGCTGGAAGAGGCCTTGAGCGAGGCCTTGGCCAAGGTGGAAGGGGCCTATTCTCTGGTCCTTTGCACCCGCAATACGCTTGTCGGAGCGCGGGATCCTCGAGGCTTTCGCCCTCTGTGTCTCGGACAATTGAACGGCAGCTATGTGCTATCGTCAGAAACCTGCGCCCTAGACCTCATCGAAGCCACCTACATTCGGGATGTGGAACCCGGAGAAATCGTCATCATTGATCGTCACGGGCTGCGATCCCTCAAACCCTTTGCCCCGGTTCGCAGTGCCTACTGCATCTTTGAATTCATCTATTTTGCACGGCCCGACAGCACCATTTTCGGCCAAAACGTTTACAGCTGCCGCAAGCGCCTGGGGCATCTCATGGCCCAGGAAAACCCCATCGAGGCGGATTTTGTGATGCCCTTTCCCGACTCCGGCACCTACGCCGCCTTGGGTTATTCCGAGGAATCGGGCATTCCTCTGGAAATGGGTGTCATTCGCAACCATTATGTGGGCCGAACCTTCATTCAACCGTCCCAGACCATGCGCGATTTCGGCGTCCGCATCAAGCTCAACCCGGTTCGGGAAATTCTTCGCGGCAAGCGGGTCATCATCGTGGAAGATTCCATCATTCGCGGCACCACGACGCGCACCCGCATCAAGACCCTTCGTGAAGCCGGCGCTCAAGAAGTGCACATGGTGGTGAGCTGCCCGCCGCACCGGCACCCCTGTCCCTACGGTATCGATTTTTCCACTAAGGGAGAGCTCATTGCCGCCCAACACAATGTGGATGAAATTCAGGCCTTCATCGGGTTGGATTCCCTGAGCTACCTCTCCCTGGAAGGGCTTCTCAAGGGAGCCGGCGCGTCCTTGGAGGATCATCCGTACTGCCTGGCGTGTTTCACGGGGGAGTATCCCGTCGTGTTTCAGGATGAGGTGCGAAAGGACTGCTTTGAATAAAGAAGTGTCACGCACAGTGAAGTCGCGTCCTCGAACGTCGTCATCGAAGGAAGGTCAAGGGCCTTCGAGCGCTCGAGAGCTGGTGCGAATTGCCAAGGAAGTTCTGCACATCGAAGCGGAAGGGCTTTTGACCCTTAAAGAACATGTGGATGAGCGCTTCGCTCGAGCGGTGGAATGGATCTATGCGTCGTCCGGGCGGGTGATCGTGACCGGCGTGGGCAAATCCGGCATCGTGGGCCGAAAGATTGTGGCCACCTTGAGCAGCACTGGAACACCGGCCCTTTTTCTGCACCCTGTGGAGGCCATGCACGGGGATCTTGGTATGGTGCGTTCCGAGGACATTGTGCTCGCCCTTTCCAACAGCGGGGAAACGGACGAGATCAATTTTATTCTGCCCAGCCTGCGCGCCATCGGCACCAAAATCGTCGCCTTTACAGGCAATCTGGAGTCGACACTGGCCCGCCACTGCGATTTGGCCATCTTTACGGGAGTGCCTCGGGAAGCCTGCCCGTTCGGGTTGGCCCCCACGGCCAGTTCCACAGCCATGCTGGCCATGGGAGACGCCTTGGCGGTGGCTTTGATTAAAAAGCGAAACTTTTCGGTGCTGGATTTTCGGCGCTATCATCCCGGAGGTCAATTGGGTCATAGGCTGCAAAGTCATGTGATGGAGGTCATGCGCCGAGGAGACGCCGTTCCCATGGTCACGCCGGAGTGTTTGTTGACGGAAGCTGTGCGCGTCATGTCGGAAAAAGGCCTCGGGGCCACCCTGGTGGTGGACCGGGATCACAAACTCACAGGAATTGTTACAGACGGCGATCTTCGAAGGGCCTTGGAACGGTTTGTCTCGGTGGCGGATGTGCGCGTCCATCAGATCATGACGGCCAACCCCAAGGCGCTGAAGCCTGACCGAAAGGTGGGGGAAGCCATCGAAATTATGGAAAAACACCTGGTCACGGTCCTTCCCGTCGTCGATGCTTCCCAACGAATCGTGGGGATCTTGCATCTTCACGATCTGCTGGGAAAAGGCCAGATCCGTTTTGCACTATAGGATGCCGTGATGACGCCATCACGTCTGCGAGGACTTTGGTGCCGGCTCTACATTCCCGATGACCTGAAGGCTATGGATTGGCCGGCGTTGGTCACGGCCACGGCCCCCTTTGTGGACGGTTGGGTGATTGATCCACCGTTTTGGAGGCTTTCCGAAAGGGGCGCGCACCTGACGGCTCGCGATCTGACATCCATTCCGGAACTAATCCCTCGACTTCCTGATGATCAGCCGGTGGCCGTGCGCATCACGGGAAAAGATCGTACGGAAACCTTTGACAATGTGCACCAGCTCGAACAAGCCTTGGAAAAGGACAGCCATTTTTCGCATCTTCTGTGGCTGGATACACCTCTTGTCTACCACAGCAATCGAGGACTTCCCGATCTGTACCAACAACTGGCCGTGCTGACCCACCGTGGCTTCGTCCTGGAAAACGAACCTGACCGCGTTCGGCCCATCAAGACCTGGGGCAGGCACGTCAATGTGCGCACCAGCGTGTTAAAGCGTCTCGCCGCCAATACCCGCATCGTGGGCCTCATTCATCATGGATCGTTCAAACGGATGTTTACCTACGCCAAAGCCGTGGTCAAGCGACCGGACTTCGGCCTTATGGACGGCGAAGAACGCCCCTTTTTGAAATATCCCAGCACCACAGGCCTCGTGTCCATCACAGCCAACGTGGTGCCTCGGCTGTGGAAAAAACTGATGGATCGAAAGAGCATCGGTGCCCGCGCGCAGGACCTTCACGGCTCCATGGCCGTGATGCAGAGGCTTCTGAAACTCCTGGACGCCATGGACCCCGAACCGCTGCGCGCCGTGCCCTGGGCGCTTCACCGCCTGGGGTTTCTTCATGCGGCGCCGCCCCTACCCGACGATCGCTCGCAGCGGCTTGCTCAATGCCTTGAAGGTGCAGGGGACTGATGTACGGGCAGATCCTTTCTTTTATTGTGGCGCTCGCCCTCTTCTCCCTTCACGAACCGGGCAATGAAACCCTGCGCCCTCCCGTCAAGACCCTTTCCTTGACCCTCGCCGTCTTTGCCGCCTTTTTCCTGCTGTGCGGGTTGCTTTTTCGGCGTGTGGAGGTGTCGTTGAAACGAGGCGCCGGGCTGGCAAAGGTTTCCGCGCGTTACCATAGGCTGCACAGCCACTTGACCGTCCTGGCTCTGGGCTTTCTCGCGGTGCACGTGTTCGTGTTGAACATTGAAGACTTCTTTCAATGGATACCCGGCTTTTCCCGCTCCTCAACCCTGTCCGGCCTGGTCGGGCTGGCCTTGTATTTTGCGCATCTGGCAGCGATCTGGTTTTGGGCCTACCCCCTGCACCGGCGCCTGAGCGGTGCCACGGCCGGACGACGTGCATACCTTCGAGGTCAGTTCGCCTTTTACACGGCCCTTCTTTTGCCGTGGTTTTTCATCGCCCTTCTTATGGATGCTCTGCAGTGGGTACCCTTGCCCCCTTTTTTTGCTTCGGAACTGGGACACATCCTTTTTTTCGGTGCCGTCTTCGCCCTTTTTCTATGCCTGGCTCCGCCTGTCATTGTGCGGCTGTGGCGTTGCCCGTCGGTACCTTCATCCCCTTTGCGAGACCGATTGGAAGCCTTTTGCCGATCGCACAATTTCCACTTTGGCGACTTTCTGTTGTGGCCTCTGCACGGAGGCAATCACCTTTCCGCCGCCGTGCTCGGCATTCTACCCCGGTTTCGCTATATTCTCATCACTCCAGGACTGCTGCACCTGTTGACGGAGCAGGAACTGCAAGCCGTCGTCGCCCATGAAATGGGTCACGTGAAACGGTTTCATGCGCTGTTCTATCTGTCTCTGTTTCTGGCCTACGCGGCCGCCTCCTACGCCCTGCACGACATCATCCTTCTCATGATTCTTCGAGAAAAATGGGCTCTGCGTTGGGCGCTTTCCCAAGACACTTTTTACCGAAACCTTTTCAGCCTGCTTTACAGTCTTCCGGTTTTGGCCTTGCTCGTGCTCTACTTTCGTTATCTTTTCGGATTCTTTATGCGCAATTGCGAACGGCAGGCCGACCTTTTCGCTCTGAAAACCTTGGGGGATCCCTATCCTTTGGTGTCTTCATTGAAAAAGATCGCCATACACAGCGGCCACACAGAAGATGTTCCCAGCTGGCATCACTACAGTATTCGAGAACGCGTGGTCACGCTGCTCGCGGCAGCGGAAAACCCCGGACGCATCGCCGACCACAATCGCAAACTGTGGCGATCCGCCGCTTTGTTCTTTGTCGGCCTCGCTGTTTTCCTTCACGGGACCATTCAGTTGCGCCACTGCGAGAAGGCTCAGGCATGGCGCCAGGAAATCCAGCTGCACATACTGGAAGCCGAGCTGCAGCTGGACGAAAAAAAGCCGGAACTTTACATGGCTTACAGCGCCTTACTCTTACAGCAGCAGCGCTATCACTTTGCCCGATTGATCCTGGAAAAAGGCTTGAGTCTCGCCCCCGATCACCCCGGTATTCTCAACAACCTGGCCTGGCTGTATGCCACGGCGCCTCCGCCCTACCGCGATCCGGTCAGAGCTCTGGCGCTGGCCAGGCAAGCCGCCGCCAAGCTGCCGGATCCTTTCGTTCTGGATACTTTGGCCGAGGCCTATTATGTCAATGGTCGCTACGCCGAGGCTTTGGAGGCGATTCGGCAGGCCATCGCACAGAAACCCAAATCCTGGAACTACTTCCTGGAACAGGAAAAGAAGTTTAAGGACGCTCTGGAAAAGGCCATGCCACAATGAACAGGCATGGCGCCAAAAGGCCCTTTGCGGGCGCCCCCCCTTCCCGAAAAGGGGGCGCCTTCGGGCTCTTAGAAGCGACTTACAATGGTGATCAGGTGCGCCACTTCGGAGAAGGGGGCATTGAGATTGGCTCGATGGTTGGCCAGAAACCCGTCCAAGTCTCCATCCAAAACAATCCACGGATCCATCTGCTCGGCGCGGTGCAGTTCATGAAGGATTTCATCCATAATGTCGACGGCATCCAAGGTGACCAGCTGTTCGTAAAACCCCACGCGGCACACCTTCAGGATTTCATACATCACATGGCCGACCCCTTTGGCGTAGTAAAAGTAATCGTCCACGGCGAACCAGCTTACCGGGCGCCCATCGGGATACCGGTCGATGATGAGGCTTTTATTCACATTGCCCAGCAGGTCGCCGTAAGTCTTCAGGAGGGATAACAGGTTGTCCACACGGTAATAAAAGCTGCGTCGACCGGTTTTGAGTTTCTCCAGGAATTTCTTGAGGTGTTCCACAGCCTCACCGTAAGATGTCTCCGCCGAAGGAAACCAAAAGAGTGTGGCTTTGTTCATGAAAAGATTTAAAGCATCTTCCAAATCGCGATCATAGGTGTCCGCCTCGCCCATGCGGGTGAGGCTGTCTTTGAGGCGCAGTGTCGTAAACCGCATGGCTTCCAGAACACCCAGTTGGTAGTTGTTGATGTTGTCGGTGAAGCGGCCCAG
The DNA here is from genome assembly GCF_052743555.1 of Desulfosoma sp. Classification (NCBI taxonomy): domain Bacteria; kingdom Pseudomonadati; phylum Thermodesulfobacteriota; class Syntrophobacteria; order Syntrophobacterales; family Syntrophobacteraceae; genus Desulfosoma; species Desulfosoma sp. Next base: position 93,710 of record NZ_JBRAHS010000011.1, on the reverse strand, counting down.
GATCAAGTCGTTGGGACGCCACCCCAGAAAACGGCCCTTCAGTTCGTGTTCTATGAGTCCGATCATGGTTTCCACAAAAGTGACGCCGGGTGTCGGCGAGATCTGCGGCAGCACCACACGGTGCTCTTCATGCTTTTCTTCCTCGGCATGTCCCGGCAAAGCCGGCGGGTGAAGCTCCACCTTGGGTTCGGGCGTGGCGGGTTTCTCTTCGGGTTTAAATTCCTGGGCATGGGGCGTGGCAGGTTGCGCCGGCGCGGAAGGGGCCGGTTTCACTTCCAGGGAAGGAGCAGCCGAAGGCTGCTGGTGCCCTTCCGGCAAAGGAGCTTGAGCCGGCCTCTGTTGCGAGTGAGGGGCGGGACTCGCCTTGACGGATGGCTCCATGGACGGGGCTGGTGAAACCCCTTCCAAAGTGTGCTTTTGCAGGGCAAAAGCCTCTGCGGCCAAGAAAACCACCAGGCCGGCCAAGAAAAGGCCAAGGGCCAGAGGTCCCACCCCTTTTCCTGTCGCACGGGGCGAAGCAGCGAAAGGCATCTGCACGCATCGGCTCATGATCTGCTCCTTTTTTCCCAGAAGGCGGCTAGCGCTCACCGTAGTACGTGGCACATGAATCCTTGGACTCCCATGCGGACACACTGTACACTCGCCGGTGCGGGCCGTCCACGACGGCCGACAGGGTTTCAAAGAGAAACCGGGCGATCAGTTCCGATGAAGGGTTTTTGTGCCGAAAATACGCCAGATCGTTCAGGTACTGATGGTCCAACTCCTGCAAAACCTTTCGCAACGCGTCCTTGACTTCACCGAAGTCCATGAGCACACCGCTGTCTTCCAAGCGGTCTCCTCGCACTGTCACTTCCACTTTCCAATTGTGGCCATGAAGGTTCTCACAACGCCCTCGAAAATTCCGCAGGTTATGCGCTGCGGCAAAATCCGCCGTCACCTTGACTTCATACATGGACACTCTGTTCCTCCCCATCTTTTTCACGCCGCCCCGCACACCCCTTCGGCGCCTTCACGTCAGATCCTATTGGCCTTCAAGCGCTTGGCCATTAAACTCAAGACCCTCTTCTTTGTCAATCGCCAGAACAGACGCCAGGCCTCAAGGCGCAACGCCTTTTTGACTATTGACAGCGTGGGTCGAATTCTTTAGAAAGGGCCGGAAAATGGCGGTGTAGCTCAGTCGGTCAGAGCATGCGGCTCATATCCGCAGTGTCCGGGGTTCGAAGCCCTGCACCGCCACCATTCTGAAAAAACGGGGACCGCAAGGAAGACAGCGGTCCTTTTTTTGTATTGAAATCCGGGGGATGTTCCTGTAATGAATCGGGAACGAAGCGAAAGATCGGGTCTTTGGTCCTCCTGCGCTCGAGGTTCTCGAGCCACCCTGATCCACGTCGAAGGAAAGGACGAAACATGACCTTGACCAAAGCACAGATCGTGGACAACCTTTTTGCCGAAAACATTTTCACCAAAGCCGAATCCGCCCAAATTGTGGAAACACTTTTTGAAATCATCAAACAGACCCTGGAAGACGGGGAAGACGTGCTTATCAGCGGCTTTGGGAAATTCAGCGTCAAGCAAAAGAATCAGCGTCGTGGACGCAATCCGCAAACCGGCGATCCCATCCAATTGCCGCCGCGCCGCGTGGTGACTTTCAAATGTTCAGGAGTGCTGCGCGACCGCATCAACCATGGTGGGTGAGTCGCATGCAACATTTCGTCCTTCCATGAGGGCCCCTCAGGCCAGCATCGACGTCGGGGAGGCTGGGCGCGCCACATGGGCCCCCACCGGCCCCCTGACCCTCAAGACCGTCGCCGATCATTGGAAAACCCTTCAGGACCTGTGGACGCATGCTGCGCTCCGGCACATGGTAGTGGATGTGTCGGGAGTGGAGGCTGTAGACAGTGCCGGCCTGGTGCTGCTCAAGAGCGTGCGGGAACGGTGTGCTCGAGCCTCCATCGCTTTTGAATTGAAGGGGGTTCCTGAGCGGTTGCACGCCTTTTTCACCTTTGGCGGACTGGATCGCGGGCACGCACAAAAGGTTTCGGCACCAAAGCCTTCGCCGGGCCTTGTGACGCGGCTTGGGGAAGCCGCTCTGAAAACCTGGCAAGGCCTGCGCAACATGGTTTATTTTGTGGGCAACGTCACGGTCGCCTTTTTTCCTTGCTGTCTTCAGCCCAAACGGTTCCGGATCAAGGAAGTTCTCTACTATGTGCAGCGGTCCGGATCGGAAGCCATGCCCATCGTGTTCCTCGTCAGCTTTCTCATGGGCTTGATCATGGCTTTTCAAGCCGCGGTGCAGCTGCGACAATTCGGCGCCAACATCTTTGTGGCGGACCTGGTGAGCCTGGCCCTCACTCGGGAATTGGGCCCTTTGATGACGGCCATCATTCTCGCGGGTCGCTCCGCTGCGGCTTTTGCCGCCGAAATCGGCACCATGAAGGTCAATGAAGAAGTGGATGCACTGACGGTGATGGGGTTCAATGTCACTGAGTATCTCATCATGCCCAAGGTGAACGCCTTGGCCGTTTCCGGTCCTTTACTCACCGTCTTTGCCAATGCATCGGGCATCTTCGGCGGCCTGGTGGTGGGCGCGCTCGGCCTGGACCTCACGCCCGCCAGTTTTCTTGTGGAAGTGGGGCAAATTCTTACCCTCACCGATGTGCTTTCGGGTTTGGCCAAGAGTTTCGTTTTCGCGGTTCTGGTGGCTTTGGTGGGGTGTCTGAGAGGGCTTCAAACGGAGAAATCGCCGGACAGTGTGGGCCGCATGACCACATCAGCCGTAGTCACCTCCATCTTCATGATCATTTTGGCCGATGCGGTCTTTACCGTCCTCTATCATGAGTTCGACATTTAGGAACGTGTTGGAGAACGGAAAGGGTGGATGCGCCCCACACCTGAAGTCATGGCGCGCTGGTCCGCAGTTCCATTGCGTGAGGAAAGCGCGGACACTGAATGCAGTCGTGAAGAGCGTGTATGTGGGTCGGATTTTAGGTATGAGATGTGGGGCATGGAAACGAGCATGTCTTTTGCCTCGGACGCTCCCATTCGCACCGAAGGTCTCACCATAGGCTATGGGGACCATGTGATCCTCAAGGATGTGACCTTTTCCGTCACTTCCGGGGAAATCGTCGCCGTTCTGGGCGGCAGCGGGTGCGGCAAGAGCACGCTGCTCAGGGCCCTGATCGGCCTTCTTGAGCCGCTTCGCGGTTCCGTGTGGATCGCTGGTCGGTGCATCACGGGAGCGGAACGGGACGTGGCCTTGAGAACCGTTCGACGGCATATCGGCGTGTTGTTTCAGTACGGGGCTCTGCTGGGATCCCTCTCCATCGCCGACAACGTGGCCATGCCTCTTGAGGAATTTACCGACCTGCCCCGCCGATTGATTGAAGAGATGGTGCGTTTTAAGTTGGAAACAGTCGGTCTTGGCGACTACGCGCACTTCATGCCCTCTGAATTGAGCGGAGGCATGCGCAAGCGGGCAGCCCTGGCTCGAGCCATGGCGCTGGATCCACAGATTCTCTTTTGCGATGAGCCGTCCGCGGGCCTGGACCCCATCACCGCCGCCGAATTGGATGAACTCCTCATGGAATGCAATCGCGCTCTCGGCATCACCATGGTGGTCATTACGCACGAACTGGCAAGCATTGAAACCATCGCCACGCGGTGCATCATGCTGGATAAGTCCGCTCAGGGTGTCATCGCCGTAGGAACACCGGAGAAGCTGAAAAAAGAAAGCACGGACCCAAGGGTACGCGCTTTCTTTCACCGTCGACCGGATTGGCTGCGTGCGGCGGACGTCGCGCCGACCGTGTCCGGCTGAGGAGGATTTCCGTGGGTCGTCCGCTAAACCCTTTCCGCATCGGGCTCTTTGTGCTCTCGTGTGGCCTTTTGGGCCTCATCGCCGTCCTGTGGCTTGGAGCATCGCATCTGTTTGAAGACACTCGAGTCTACGTGACCTATTTTGCCGAGTCGGTCAAAGGCCTGCAAAAGGATGCCATCGTTAATTACCGAGGCGTCGCCGTCGGCCGTGTCGTATCCATCGGCTTGGGACCCGACGGGCGCCTCATTGAAGTGGTCATGCATCTTCGACCCGACTTCCCCATCGACGAGAGCTTAGCCATCCGCTTACGAGAACAAGGCATCACGGGTCTGCGGTTTCTGGAAATCGACACGGCTCCTGCCAACACACACGAGGTGACACCCAAGCTGGACTTTCAACCGCCGCACCCCGTGATTCGCTCCTACCCTTCGGAAATTCAGGAACTCAAGATGGCCTTGGAAAGCCTTTATGGGAAAATCCTGGCCGTCGATGTGGAAGGCCTTCTGGAACAGTGGAAGCAGGTCGGCGCGGCGGTGTCCCACGTGGCGCGCGGAGAAGATCTTTCAGAAACCCTTAAAAACATTCGTCGGGGCACGGAAGCTTTGGCGCGCCTGGGGCAAAACCTGGAAATCGTTTTGCCGCGAGAGGAACTGGAAACTCTCAAAACGCACGTGCGCCGCGGCGTGGAAGACTTCTCCAAGACCGCTTCTTACCTCGAAAAAGCCACCGCATCTCAAGATCTTCAAACAAGCCTGAAGAACCTGGATGAAGGCCTGGCTTCTGCCACTCAAGCCGCGCGCACCATTGCCGCTCTGTTTCAAGAAACCCACGTGGCCATGACCCAGTGGAAAGACCAAACCCAGGAAAGCTTGATCCTTCTGAACCAAAACCTCTATGCGCTGAAAAACCTCTTGGAGCAGCTCACCGCCACCGTGCGCGCTCTACGGGAAGAGCCTCAAAAAATCCTTTTCTCCGGACGCCTTCAAGACCCTTTGGAGAAACAAAAGCCATGAAAACGAGACTCTCGCTGGGCATTGTCGTCATGATGGCCATCAGTGCTGCAGGATGCACTGCTCTTTTTCCCAAGACGGCCCCTCCCGTCTATTTTCAGATTCAGGCGCCCGATGCATCGGCATGGGCTTGTGCCGAACGAAAGGTCGAACCGTTGCGCGTTTGGCCCCTGGATGGCGCCGCTCCTTATGATCGCAACGAATTGGTTCTGGTGACGGCTCCTCACACGGTGCAGCTCTCATCGCGATATCGCTGGATCAGCACCCCGGGAGATATGCTGGGGCAGATCATCGTGGAAACGGCATCTCAACTGCGCGCCTTCTCCATCGTCAATGTTCCCGGCAGTCCGGGCTTGATACCGGAACTGCACCTGGGCGGCCGCATCCGTGAATTGGCTTTTCATCTTTCCCAAGCCCAGGCCCAAGCCGTCCTGGACGTGCGGATCATCGTGTGGCGGGAAGCCAAACCCAAGAAGCTTGTTTTTCAAAAAACCTATCGCGTGACCGAAGCCGTTTCTGCCGACGCCTCACCGGAAGAACTTACCGAGGCCATGAACCGTGCGGCGGCCCAATGGATTCAAGAACTCATGAACGATTTATGCCAGGCGTCTCTGGACACCGCTTCTTAGGCCGGCTTGAAAACCTTGCCATTTGGAGGGAACGGCTCTTGTCGGTCCGCACATGAGCGGGCGGCCGAAAGCTTCAGAAGCGCGTTTTCTGCAACGCCGCTTTTTTTCCATCCCTGCTCATTCGTTCAGGCACCGGGTCTCGATTCTTCGAGACACATGTTCCAGAAGTTTTTTCAAGGAACTGTTTTTGCGACCCAGTTCTTGGTCCACTTTCTTGATGGCGTAAATCACCGTGCTGTGGCTTCGGTCAAAGGCTCGGGCAATCCCATTGAGAGACTCTTTGGTGTATTTACGACACAAGTACATGGCCAGCTGGCGGGCTTCCGCAATGCGGCGGCTGCGCGCTTTGGAGCGCAAATCCTGCTCCTGAAGGCCGAAGCTTCGGCACACCGCGCTGGTCACATGGGCAATGTCCAATGTGGGCAGATATTCCAGAATGGTCTGCGTGACCTCCTGAGCCAAGCTCAATGAGATGGGAATGCCTAAAATGCTGCTTTTGGCCATCAGACCCACAAGGCAGCTTTCCAGTTGCCGCACATCGGTAGTGATGCGATCCGCGAGAAACTCCACCACCTCCGCGGGCAAATGCACGTTGTCGTAGGCGGCTTTGCGGCGAACGATTTTCTTGCGCGTTTCAAAATCCGGCCGATCAATGGGTGCGACCAGAAGCCCGCTCAGGCGTGATCGCAATTCGCGGTTGAGCTTGGGAATGTCCTTGGGAGAAGTTTTTCCCGTACAAATGATGCGCCGCCCTCGATCCAGCAGCTCATCCAGGGTGTAGATGAGTTCGTCCTGAATCTTGCGCTTGCCGCTGAAAAATTCCACCTTTTCCAGCAAAAGGATATCGCACCCATCCCGGTACGTCTTCTTGAAGTCTTCGATGCGGTCCCGCCGCAAAGCAGCGACCATCTCGTTGGTGAACTGTTCCGCCGTGACATAGCGCACGCGCATGCTGGGGGCTTCGCGGGTCAGAAGGTTTCCGACGGCGTGGGTGAGATGACTCTTGCCCAGGCCGGGATCAGCCATGAGATACACGGATTGATGATGAAAACCCCTCTGGGCCGCCACGGCCATGCAGGTGGCATAGGCGAAGTGATTGGAATGGCCCACGACGAACTGGTCAAAGGTGAATCGAGGATTGAAAACCGATCGCACAGGTTGGCCGATGTCCAGAAAGGTGAGTTGCCCGTCCGGGCGCTCACGAATCTCTTCTTCTTCCTCTTTGAGCTCGTCATGCGGGACCTGCGAATGGATTTCAAACCGACATTCTTTCAACTGAGGAAACCGCTCCTGGGCCGCTTCCAGAATTTGGCGGGCCAAGTGCGTGCGCAACCATTCCGCGTGGAACTTGCTGCGACATCCTAAGGTAAGGCAATGTCCGTCAAAGCGAACAAACGAAAGGGTCGCCACATAAAAATCGTATTGCCCTTTGGAAAGGCCCTGCTGAAGCCTTTGGCAGACGGCATTCCATTCATTCTGCATGACCTCAGCCTCCCCAAAAACCACTCCATCTTACTCCCTTTGCCCCTGAGCCCGAACCACACTCTTCGGCAGACGGCCCTTGAGCGATGGTGCGCACTCCGAGGGAACGAGGAAAGGTCTTCTATGCATAAAACTCTCCGGAATCGTTTAAGAAATCTCAAGACGGTCAACGCGAGCCTTGCGCCTCGTCGCATGCCTTCATTACCGGTTTCTTGGCGGCGGGTCAAAGTCGGTCTGCCCTCGTCTGGCGTTGTCGAGAGCCGCCTGTGGGCTTTGAAAAATTTTTGGAATGCACAGATGTTAGGCGAGCATCTCATGCAACTGCTGGATTCGGAAAACCTTTGCCCAAGAAGGGTTTTCCTTCGCGATATCGTTCTTCTGGACCCTCAACCTTGTGGGCATGTCCCCCCTCCTGACAAGGAAAACTCGCGCAATCTTTTCCTTTCGCAGGAATTCGCCGATTTTCACCCTCGGTTCCCGCCAATCCCTGGACATCTTGAATCTTTTGCAGCTTATGGTAACCTGGAGCGGTTCACGAGCACGAGAAGGGGAGTGCATTGAAAATCCCGACCATGATCGAATGTTTGCGCATTTTGGAAAGCGTCAACCTGCCCGCCCACATCGTGGCCCACAGCCTTCAAGTGGCCCGATGCGCCGTGACTCTGGCCCGCCATCTCAACAACAACAGCCATCGACTTCACGAGGATTTGGTGTGTGCCGGCAGCTTGCTTCACGACATCGCCAAGGACCTTTCGTTGAAGACCGGAAAAAACCACGCCCATCTCGGCGCAGCCATTTTGGAACAGATGGGCCTCAGTCTTGTGGCTCCCATTGTGCGCGACCACATTTTTTTAAATGAAAGCATGCTTGAGGCTCCTTTTTCTGAATCCGTGGTGGTGAATTATGCCGACAAACGTGTGAAGCACGAAGCCATTGTGCTGTTGGACGAAAGGTTTGAGGACTTGCTGGTCCGTTATGGCACCACACCGGAAAAAAAGGCGCATCTGCAACGCCGCTGGAAAATCTACCGGGCTCTGGAACAAAAGCTCTTCGCCCACACCTCCATCAAACCCGAACATCTGGCACAGGAAGCTGCTCAAGTGTCATGGGCGGTCGGCCATTGTGACGGTTCGCAGTGAAAGGCTCGCATCCGCCGGCGCATGGAATTGTGGAGTTGACGAAAGCCTCCAACCTGGTCCGACCCTGGTGTCAAAGGGTTTTTGTGCTCGGATCGCAGATGTGCGTGGCTACGCTTTCGAGGGGACCACCTTCCCGCCCTCCGCGAATGGTCGGAACGCAAAGACATGGTCCCTCTAGGCGACACGTCCGTGATCCTGCAAGTCGTCAGGAGCCGGTCCCTTCAAGAGAAAAGAACGGTGTCGGACCAATGGACCGCGAGGGCACGGTCCTGCCCGTGTGCGGGGCGTCGTTGCCCCACAAAGGCGCCTCGGACGAGACTTTCGTCTACGGCAATGGCTGTTTTTGCAAGGGCCTGGAGCTCTTGAACGCAGGAGGTGTGGGTAGGGCCGAACGCAAGGATGATCCGCGGACGGGATGCCGAGTCTTAGGATCTGGGAACCGCAGGGAGGATGGGGAACATGGCCGGGAGCAAACTAAGGGTTGCGCTGTTGGCCGGAGGTGTCTCGGCGGAAAGGGAAGTGTCGCTCAAAAGCGCCCAGCAGGTGCTTCACGCTTTGGACAAAGAAAAATACGAAGTCTTTCGCTATGATCCACGGGAAGATCTGCCGCGGCTGGTGCAGGATGCATCCCGCATCGATGTGGCGCTCATCATTCTGCACGGTCGGTTGGGAGAAGACGGGACCATTCAGGGTTTCTTGGAATCTTTAGGGATTCCGTACCAAGGCAGCGGCGTTTTGGGCAGCGCCGTAGCCATGAATAAGATCGTGAGCAAGCGCCTTTACGAACAGGCCGGCATTTCGGTGGCCCCCTATGTGGTGATCGATCGCCGAGACCCGTCGGCCTGTGAGCGTATTGTCCAAGAGCTGGGCCTGCCCGTGGTCATTAAGCCGGAACATGAGGGATCCAGCATTGGGTTAAGCATCGTGCGTCACGAAAAAGACTTACCCCAAGCCCTGGACAAAGCATGGGCTTACGATCGGCGATGTCTGGTGGAAAAGTACATTCCCGGCATTGAAGTGACCGGCGGGGTTCTGGGTAATGATGATCTGCAGGCTTTACCCCTGGTGGAAATCGTTCCCGGGAATCAATATGAATTTTTTAATTATGAAGCCAAGTACACTCCGGGAGCCAGCAAAGAAATCTGCCCGGCGCGCCTTTCCCCGCCTTTGACGCAAAGGGCTCAGGAGCTGGCGCTGCGGGCGCATCGCGCCCTGTGCTGCCGTGGCTACAGCCGAACGGATATGATGGTGCATGTGGAGACGGAGGAGATTTACGTTTTGGAAACCAACACCATTCCGGGCATGACGCCCACGAGCCTTTTCCCTCAGGCCGCCGCCGCCGCGGGTCTGTCCTTTTCTCAACTGCTGGACCGACTCATTGATCTGGCCCTGGAGGACAGGAGGTAAGTACCAAGGGACAGGCACCAGGTGATGCAGACCGCGGTGACGAGGCGCGGCACCCAGAGCCAAAAAGGCGGCAGTCCCAAAGGCAGAAACAGCATGGGATCCTCCACCATGGAATGATTGACCCCGATGGACAAATGCAGCGCCTCCAGTTCCCGCCGGGTCAAGGCGGCATTTTTGGCTTCTTCCACGATGACCGCTCCGCCGTAAGCCAACCCAAAGGCCACCGCCGTCATCCACAACACGCCGACCCGATGGGACAGCCCCATGACCCGCAACAGGGGCCGAACCGCCTTCACGATCCATTCAATCCAATTACGCGCCTTGGCTGTTTCCAGCACGATCATGATGCCCATGATGATGCCAAAGATCTTGAGGCAGAGCTTTCCTGTAGCCACCATCCAAGTCAGCGTCATGTCCATAAAGCTTTGCGAAGCCGCTTGAGGCATGGCTTCCGAGGCCACATTCTGAGGCGTGGTGCCCAAGAAAAACTGCAACACATAAACCGTGGCCACAGCCGCCGCCACACGCACCAGCACGGCCTTCCAGGCGCGAATGCCCGACTGGGACTGTATGATGGTTTCCTGAATCATGTTGTGGCAGATGAGAATGAAATTGGCCAAAAGGATCATTTCGCCCGAGGTAAAGGGCAAAACCGACATGGCGGCGATCCCTCCATAAACACTGGTGAGCCCGCCGACGATCAAGGGCACGGCGCCGATGGCCGGAAGGCCCAAGTGATGCATCAAGGGTTTGAGCAAGGCCGTGATGACGTCCAATACGCCGGTCCAGGCCAGCAGCGCGGTGCCATAGGAGACGGGAACGATGATTTTTGCCATCCAGAGGAATCCGGACAGCCCTTTGAGAGCACCTTGCCGAAGAACTTCTCGCGTTGTCACCATGGGTGCCTATTCCCGTGCGCCGGGATTCACGGCTTCGTGAAGTAGCCTCGAGGAGCTCCCACGTTGTCAAAGGCCGAATTGAAATTGCGGTACAGGGAATGGTAGTCCCGAATGCGGTGCCATTTTTTCATGTATCCCGGAGGAAGATCCTTGACCATTTGCACACCTTTCCATTGCTCCGGCATGGGAAAGGCATAGTAAGGAAGGTCTTCGGGAACTCCACGTACGAGGACGACCTGGGGTATCACCCATTCCAAATAGGCCAGGTAGAGGCGGTGCATGCCGTCGTTGATGAGGTTCACCAGCCGGCCGTTGCGTTCCACGGATTCTTCCACCACTGGAGGCAGCAGATCCACGGCCTCCTCCTCTCCCTCTAGCCAAATTTTCAGGTAACCGTTGAGATGAAACAGGTCGAAACCAAACCGTTCCAGTTCCCACTTGAGGTGACGCACCTTTTGCAGCTCGTGCACCAGGACATAACGCTGGGCCGGATACAGGTCTTCCACGGGGATTTCTTCCAGACTGAGGGCCGCATCGCGGTAGACGTAGACGTCGGGTCTTTTGAGCAGCGTCACCCCCCGCAACCGTTCCAGCAACTCCTCCGCGCCACGATACTGCACTCGAACAACGCGCAGTTCCATATGCCTGCCCCTGTTCAAAAGAGGAAAGCCCGCTGTTGGCGGGCTTTTCTATAGTTGGGGCGGTAACCCCTGAGTGAATGATGAATGGTGGCGAGGCCCAGAATCGAACTGGGGACACGAGGATTTTCAGTCCACTGCTCTACCGACTGAGCTACCTCGCCAAAACCGTGCGCGAACTTACAGGATCGCTCTTGTCCTTGTCAAGGACTTTATCATGACCCTTCTTTCTCGTCTTCGTCCGGTTCGATATAAAAGCCGTCCTCCAGTTCCAGGACCAAACCATCCAGCGCCGGATCTTCATTCATGGGCGTTTTCTGTGGCCCTTCTTCGGGTTTCAGCTCCTCCGTCAAGGCGTCCAGATCCAAAACAAGCTCCTCATTCGAAGCCTGCGCAGCTTTGTCTTCCTTTGACGCCCCTTCTTCCAAGATGAATTCCTGTACGGCCAGCCCACCGTCGCGCTCTTCCATGAGGATGAACACGTCCTCTTCCTCACCCTCCGGGCCGGGTTCCGGAAAAGATTTCAGATCATCCTCATCCGGCGCATCGCCTTCCACGGACAGGACGTCCACCGCGCTTTCTTCCGCCCTAGGCGTGAATGGCTGCTCACGTTCCACGTCTGCCGCGTCAGGGGCTTCTCCTTCCAGGTCCTTGAGAAGATCGTCGGCCGACGCCAACTCTCGGCGAAGGTGTTCCAGAGCCTCTTCACTCAATCTTTCTTCATCCACGGACACCGCGAATTCAGAGGTATCTTCCACGTCGGACAAGTCGAACACGTCGACCTCTTCTTCCCCTTCATCGGCTCCCGCGATCTTCAAATCCAGGTCCTGCAATCCCTGGTCAAGACTTAAGGGTTGTTCTTCCACAACGGAATCTTCTTCACCCAAACCCTGTTCCTCTGAAGCCGCCTCGGACGGCTTCCGCATCGGCTGCGGCGCCAACAGGACCTCTTCCCCTTCATCCAGCAATTCCAAGGTGATTTCCTCTGTTTTTTCGTCCAGATCCACCTTAAGGTCGATTTCACTCAGCAAATCGAAAGGATCCGCCAGCTCTGGGGACGGCGCTTCTGCGGCCGCCGCCGCAGCCCCAGCTTTTTGGCACATGGCCAGCATCGCATCTACGAGAAAGGAAGGCACGGCCGGAGAAAAGTCCCACAGATTGAGCTCCTGCCGAACGGCTTCCAGGTCCCTTCCGCACTTGGCGCAGGTGCGCACATGATCAAACCCGACAAAACCACACTTTGTGCACTTCATGGCGTCTCCATCCTCGCTCCATTCCGGGCCTCTTGGTGAAACGCCTGTTTCCAGAGAACCTCCACGGCGGCCAACACCACCGTGCAGGCCGTTTCAAAGCGCAACACATGTTTTCCCAGGGACACAGGGACAAAACCTCGGGCTTGAAAGGCATGGCGTTCATGATCCGTCCACCCGCCTTCGGGTCCTACGGCCGCCACAATGCGCTGCATCACCGGATACCGGTCCCGAAGGGACAACAGGGTTTCTCGAGGCCCCGTTTCGCAGGCCAGAAGCCGGAGTTCCCCACTCTTATCCCGCGGCCTTTCTTCCAGCCGAACCCACACGTCTTCCAGAGAATCTTCAGCGTGCATTGTGGGAAGCCACATGCCGCCGCACTGGCACAGGGCTTCCTGGGCAATTTTTTGGTACCGCTCAAGCCTTCTGGCCTTCTGCGCCTCTGGAACAGTGTATTGACTGTGTTCCGCCTCAAAGAACCACAATTCGTGCACCCCCAACTCCACAGCCTGTCGCACCACAAGATCCATGCGATCCGATCGCGCCCATGGAATGAGAAGGGCCGTGCTCGTCTCCTCCCTGAGCTCCCGCGACACCTGCAGAATGTCCAAGGCCACTCGGCCCTGTCGATACCCGCGTATCCGTGCCCTAGCCTTTCGCCCTTGGCCATCGCGCAGTTCCACCACATCGTGGTGGCGATGTCGAAGCACCCGCCAGACGTGATGGGACACTTCGGGACTCAAAAGAACCGGCTCACCCGAAGCCTCCTTTAGGGATTCGCAAAAAAAACAGCGGCGCGTCATGCCATCTGAACTGATCCCCATGCCCCAAAGAAAAGAGCCGCCAAAGCCCGTCTTTTCCGAGCGGATTTGAGGCCTTTTCGGGCTGGCCCGAATCGGGCCGCCCTTTTAAAGGCCTAGGCTTTCACAGTACCATTTCGCAAGGCGTTCCCCCCAAAAGACATAGCACATGGCGCCCAGCGAGAGAAACGGCCCAAAGGGAATGCGCGTCACGAGCCCTTGTCGGGACCGAGCCATGACCAAAAGTCCCACGGCGGCGCCGACCACAGAGGAGACAAACACGGTGAACACCACCCCTTTCCACCCAATAAAGGCTCCGATCATCGCCAGCAGCTTGATATCTCCGCCGCCAAGCCCTTCGTGTTTTCGCCATTGCTCATACCCCCAGGCCACCGCAAAGAACAGCCCCCCGCCCAGCACAGCACCCGTCACGGAGTCGACCCAGGTGATGTGCGGCGATACGAGGGACGTTCCCAGACCCAGCACCAGACCTCCTAGAGACAACACATTTGGGATAAGGTAGGTGTCCAGGTCGATGAAAGCGATGAGCAGCAACAGGGTTCCAAAAGCGAAAAAAACGAAAAACGACGCGCTCCATCCAAAGATGTGAAACAATCCCGAGGTCATGAGTCCCGTCAAGAGTTCCACGGCGGGGTAGCGCCAGGATATAGCCTGTCGGCACTGCCGACATCGGCCTCGAAGCAGCACAAAACTGATGAGCGGCAGATTGTCATACCAGCGAATGAAGGCGCCGCAGGCAGGGCATCGCGACGGCGGACTCACGATGGATTCGCCTCTGGGCCACCGGTAAATGACCACATTGTAAAAGCTGCCCAGGCAACACCCAACCATGAACGCCACGGCGGGTTCAATCCAGGGTGCCAACGGTTCATACCCCATGGCCTGGTTCCCTGCACTCCCTAAGATTCCACGGGGGCTTTGTAATCACAGCCTGCACGGGCGCAGGTCATGTATTGATCCCCTTTTTTGCCGGCCTTGAGCAACAAAGCTGGAGAACCGCACTGAGGGCATGTGCCGGCAATGGGCCGATGCCACAGCATCACATGACAGTCGGGATAACGTGTGCACCCGTAAAATTTTCTTCCCCTCTTGCTGTAACGCTCCACAATCTCCCCATCACAGCCTTCTCGAGGGCACGCCACCCCCAGGCTCACGGGCCGCGTGTGCTTGCACTGAGGGTACGCGCTGCAGGCGAGGAATTCTCCGAACCGGCCTTTTTTCAGCACCATGGGACTGCCGCACCGTTCACACATCTGGCCCGAGGATGCCCGTTCCTCCAACTGGATTTGCCCTTTTTCGTCCCGGCGATAGTTGGAGGTGAATGGGCACTGAGGGTAATTGGCGCAAGAGAGAAAGGGCCCGTTGCGGCTGAATCGTATGTGCAAAGGCCCACCGCACTTCGGGCAACTGACCCCCGTGGGCAGGCCGCCCACCTTGAGGTTCAGCATCTTTTTTTGGGCTTCGCTGAGCGTGGTGTGAAAGCGTTCGTAGAATTCTTCCAAGACCTTGAGGTAGGGGCATGTGCCCTTTTCCACCTCATCCAGACTGTGCTCCATTCTAGCCGTAAATTCCACATCAACGATTTCGGGGAAATGGGCCGTCAAGAGATCGTTGATGAGCAGGCCCAATTCGGTGGGCACCAGTTGCCTTCGGTTTTCCTGAACGTATTCTCGGTCCAGGATGGTCGTAACGATGGTCGCGTAGGTACTGGGACGGCCGATACCCCGTTCCTCCAGTTCCTTGATCAGGCTCGCCTCCGTATACGGAGGAGGCGGCTGCGTAAAGTGTTGCTTGGGAAGGAGCTTGTGAAGATTCAAGGGTTGTCCTTCCACGAGCGCCGGAAGACGTCCATGAGCCGTTCCGTCTTTTTCCTCGGCTTCCTCGTCGTCACTTTCCGTATAGAGGACCATGAAGCCGGGGAAATCCACAACCGATCCCGTCGCACGAAACAAATGGGCGAGGCCGCCTCTTTTCCATGCCCCTTCCAACATGTCCTCATTCCCTTGGTCCTGCCCCTCGGCACGGGCTTCAATGGTCACGGTCGTCTGGGCAATCTGAGCCGGGCTCATTTGAGACGCCACAAACCGCTTCCAGATAAGGCCGTACAGGGCCGCTTCGTCACGGGACAGGTACCGTTCCAAGGACTCCGGGGTTCGCGCCACATCGGTGGGCCGAATGGCTTCGTGAGCGTCCTGCGCTCCGGCCTTTGTCTTGTACACATTGGGCTTGGAAGGCAGATACGGCGCCCCGTAGCGCTCGCCGATGTAGGCTCGCACGGCCTTGAGAGCATCGTCGGAAAGGCGTGTGGAGTCCGTGCGCATGTAGGTGATCAATCCCACAGCACCTTCATCGCCGATGTCCACACCTTCGTAGAGTCTTTGGGCCACGCGCATGGTTTTTTTTGCGGAAAAACGCAATTTTCGCGCCGCCTCCTGTTGCAGCGTGCTGGTAATGAAGGGAGGCGAAGCGTTCTTGCGGCGCTGTTTTTTTTCCACCTTGAGCACTCGAAAGGTGTTTCCTTCCAAGGCCCTAAGCACCGCTTCCGTCTGCTCTTTGGAATGCAGCTTGCACTTCTTGGTCCCGATACGCCACAGCTTGGCTTCAAAGCGCTCCGCCGTGTCCGTGACCGTTGCCTCCCGCTTCGGGGACAGCTCGGCTGTCAGGGTCCAATATTCCTCGGGAACGAACTGCTGGATTTCCCGCTGCCGCTCACAAATGAGTCGCAGGGCCACGGACTGAACCCGTCCTGCGCTCAGCCCCCGTTTGACCTTTTCCCACAGCAGGGGAGAAATGAGATAGCCCACGAGACGATCCAGGATGCGGCGCGCTTGTTGCGCATCGTAGAGATTGGGGTTGAGTTGTCCCGGGTTTTGCAAAGCCTCTCGAATCGCCTTTGGCGTCAGTTCATAAAAAAGAACGCGATAAAGGGGCTTGCCGTTGATTTTCAATTCTTCCGCAATGTGCCACGCAATAGCCTCCCCTTCCCGATCCGGGTCAGGCCCGAGATAGACGGCTTGGGCTTTGGCGGCCGCTTCGCTCAGTTCCTTGAGCACCTTTTTCTTGGTGCGCAGAACCTGATACTCGGGCTTGAACTGGTTTTCCACGTCAATGCCCAGCTTGGTTTTGGGCAGGTCCTTGACGTGGCCCACGGAAGCTTTCACGATGAAATCCTTCCCCAGGTACCGGTTCAGTGTGTTGGCTTTGGTGGGACTTTCCACGATCAAAAGCGACGGCGCCATTGTTCCCCCATGAATTCCAGGTCATTTCTTCATTCGGCATTTCCGATGAAGCGTTAAAGTGAATTTGTCAGACTCTTTCAGAGAGCCGCATAAAATACTTGCCCGGCATCTGACGCACAAGCCCTTTGAGTTCCAGCGCCAGAAGGGTGGCTGTAACAAGGGACACATTCAGGCCGCTTTCTCGGCACACTCGGTCCACATGGACGGGTTCATCGCCGAGACATTTCAAAAGAGCCGCTTCGACACTGGACAATTCCACGGAACTTGGGGTCGGCGCGGCGGCTTGAACATCGACGGGCAGCGTGCTGGGGCGAATCATGGGTCGAATCTGTTCCAGAATGTCATCGGCCGTTTCCACCAGGGTGGCTCCTTGACGAAGTAAAAGGTGAGGGCCCTGGCTGAGCACACTCCGGGCCATGCCGGGAACGGCAAAGACCTCACGACCCTGCTCCAAAGCACACCGCGCCGTGATGAGCGAGCCGCTCTTTGCGGTGGCCTCCACCACCACAACCCCCAGGGCCAGACCACTAATGATTCGGTTTCTTTGGGGAAAATGCCCGGCCAAGGGCGGCGTGCCCAACTGAAATTCGGTCAGCAGCGCTCCATGCTCCATCACCTCGCGTCGAAGATCCACGTTGGGCCGAGGGTACATCACATCCAAACCGCAGCCCAAAACCGCCAAAGTGCGCCCTTCCCCTTTGATGGCACCACGATGGGCGGCGCTGTCAATCCCCAAAGCCAAGCCGCTTACCACCGTCACCCCGCGCCGCGCCAAATCCGCGCAGAGTTTCTCCGTAAAGACAAGCCCCATGGGTGAGGCACATCGGGATCCCACGACGGCAACGGCCACAAGGTCTCGAAGTTCCGGAGCGCTTGTGACGTAAAGAACTGCGGGTGGGTCGGGAATGCTCTTCAGATTTTCAGGATAATCGGAATCGCCCAGGCAGATGAGACCCCAGCCGCGCTCTCGCAGGGCACGCCATTCCTTTTCCACGGGGCGGATCGTGCGGCCTGCACGCAAGGCGGCTTTCGCTTCTCGTCGCAGCCCGGGAACAGAGTCCAGATCCGCACTTGTCCGTGCCGCCCAGGCCGCTTCGGCGGACCCAAAACACTCCAAAAGCCGCAATATGGAGATGTTGCCCAGTTCCGGGGTGAGCTTGAGCGAAAGCCACACCCGCGTATTCTTATCCAGCTCGGTTCGCACGGCAGGGGAACCCTCAAAAACCTTTTTGAAGACGGCTCCTCAGTGCACCCCGTTCTTTTTGCCTAACCATGACTCCGCTGAGAGAATCCTTTGGGAGGTCCTGGCGGATTTTGTCCATCTTTTCACCGATGCGGCCGTTGATCCGATCCATGCGCAGGATGAGGTCGGCATGAACCCTGTCCACCCGCGCATTCGTCTCGTCGATGCGTTTGTTGTTTTCATCAAGACGTCGACTGTGCTCGACAAGCTGTAATAAGATGGTGTCAAGGCGAGTGTTGAAGTCGTCCAGGCGCTTTTTCACGCCGTCGACACGGATTTCCAGTTCGCGCAGTTCCCCTTTGATCATTCTCAATTCCGGACCGATCAATTCCTGAATGACCGACCGAATGGTCTCTTTCATGTCCAAAGCACGCTTTCCTTTCGTGACGACCACAGGGGCTTTCGAAAAATCTCTCGTCACACGGCCTCGAGGCGTGGCCTTATACAAAAGCTTATCGAATCCCTCTTGGGGGAGCAACCCAGAGCGGCGTTGCCCCGGGTCGCTATGCCTTCAAAAGCCACCCTTTGAAAGGGTGTTTAAGTTCCAGATGGTCCTGAAACGTTGAGTCTCTTCGCTCACGGCATTCTCCCATGGAGGAATCCAGGGGGACTCGCAAAAAAGGAGCTCGACAGAGTTAGGGTTCCCCGGGAGAAGGTGAGGGCCGAACGATGGGTCCAGGTCGAGGCTGTGGAACCAAAGGTCTCCGTGGCCGGGCCACAGTCTAAAGTCCGGTCAGAAAGATTCCAAGAATTTTCTGAATCAGCCCGTTGGAGAAAGCTTTCATGAAACGGGCTTATGCAGGAAGCGATGAAGCACTTCAGAGGCGCGGTTTTTTCCGGTTTGAGGAATGCCCTATGGCCCCGGGGGCACCCTCGGGGCCATAGGGCCATGAAGTCATTAAGGCGAGTCGCGAAAAACTTCAGGGTCGGCTTGTCTTCCAGGAGCGGCAGGCGTTCCATGCCCGACCCGTTTTCTTGAACGGGCCAACAGGGTCCCTTCTTGCCCACCGCGGCATACCGCAGGGGACTCATGTCCTTAATCAGTTGCACCGCCTCATCAAAGGCCTGCGCTCGGTCGGTCGGAACCAGTCGCCGTTCAGTCGGCGAAGCAGCTCTTGAATAAGGTCAAAGTCCGGTTTGGCTTCACCGGGAGGGGTCATGACGGGAGAGAGCTTTTGCATGCGCCGCTCGCAATTGACGGCCGTGCCCTCCTTTTCCATGAAGGCGGCCCAGGGCAGCACTACGTGAGCGTACTGCGCCGCTCGCGTCGTGGCGCAGTCCTGGACGATGAGAAGCGGCAACTTGGCCAAAGCGCTTTCCACGGCACGTTCCGGCAAGCCCAGTTCAAAGGGGTCCACACCAACCAGGTACAGGGCTTTGAGGTCCCCTTTTTCCACCGCTTCATACATTTGCGGCCAGCTCAAGCCGGCATCCCCCGGAACCTCCACACCCCATAGGTTGCCGACCGTCTTGCGCGCCGCCGCCTGGGCCACACTGCGATATCCCGGAAGATACTTGGGCCACGCGCCGAAATCCGCAGCCCCTTGGGCGTTTCCGGTTACCCCCATGGCCGCGAACCCACCCCCGGGGATCCCCACCGACCCCAAAAGCATCTGGAGGGCTGCTCCCATGCGATAAAGGGTCTCATTGGCGGGTTCCTGACCCATATCTTGTCCGTAGATGAGAAACGCCGGCCTTCGAGAGGCGTAGAGTCGAGCGGCTTCCTGAATTTCTTGTTCAGAAAGGCTCGTGCGTTCCGCCACATCCTGTAGACTGATCTTTTCCAGACTTCGTTCCAGCTTGTCGAATTCCTGCGTGTACTTGTCCACGAACGAAGCATCGTAGAGCTTTTCGGAAACGATGACCTTGAGAAATCCGCACAGCAGGCTGGATTCCGATCCGGGCCGTAGGGCCAGATGACGCTCCGCGTTTTTCGTTAAACCCACACGATCCGGATGCGCCACGATCATCGCGGCGCCTTCACGCACCGCCTTGCGAGCGCGCAAGGCCGCGATGGCATGCCTTTCCAAAGTGTTGGATCCCAGAACAAGCAAACTCTTGGCCAAAGCGATGTCGTCCAAGGGATTGGTCATGCCCCCCAGCCCAAAGCGCTGCTGAGCCCTTCATAGAGCGGCAGTTGCCACGGGCCGGCCACGTTGTCCACATTGTTAGAGCGCAAAGCGCCGCGCGCCAGCTTCTGCAGCAGGTAATATTCTTCATTGGTGAGCATGCCGCCAGCCACGATCCCGACTGCCGAGCCTCCATGCTTTTCGACGATTTCCGCCAGCTTCGCCGCCGCCAAATCCAGAGCCGCATGCATGGGCGCTGGCGCCTGTTCCCCAGACGGGCCGCGCACGAAAGCACTCTGCAAGCGATGGGGGGTATTCACGAAGTTGTAGTTGAAGCGTCCTACCTTACATAGGGCCCCTGTGTTGGCGGGGGCCTCAAAGTCCCCGTGGACCGTCACCACCTTGCCTTTGTGCGTGTCATAGACGGCGCCGCACCCCATGGGACACTGCAGGCAGATGGTCGTTCCTTTGCGCAATTCCCAGGCACGCACTTCATAACGGCCGGCCCGAAAACCAATGGCATCCACAGGGCAAAAGTCCGCACAATGGCCGCAGAATTCGCAGCCGGCATCCTGCAAGGGCAACTCAAAGGCCGTGGAGATGCGTTGTTCAAAGCCGCGCCCCACTTTGGTCCAGATGTCCGCCCCTTGCACGTCATGACAGGCGCGAATGCATCGCCGACACAGCACGCACTTGTTCATGTCGATATGCAGATAAGGGTTGGGGTCCGAATCCACCGGATGTCTGTGGCGTTCTCCAGGATAGGCATCAGGTTTGACGCGATGCCGGTAAGCCAGCTCCTGCAGCTCGCAGTCCCCTGTGGCTTGGCAGGTCATACAGGCATTGGGATGATCCGACAGCAGGAGTTCCAAAATGCTCTTTCGCGATTCCTGAACCTTTTCCGAATCCGTTTCAATCACCATACCCTGGCGGGCCGGAAAGACACGGGCGGCCACAAGCGTCGACCACCCTCGACGCACATCCTCCACGACACAAATGCGGCAGGCTTACTCCAAAGGCAGATACGGGTGGTAGCACAACGTGGGAATATACACTCCCGCCTTCTTTGCCGCATCGAGTATGGTCGCGCCCTCTTCCACCTGCACTTCTTGGGCATTGATCTTAACGTGATCGTCGCCATATGTCCCATCCCTCTTCCGGTGCTTTCCTTTCGTTTCCCGAATCCGCGCCGTGCCGAGGGACCCGCCTACTTGGCTTTTATGTTCTTGGGCGCCATGCGCTCGCGAAAGGCCTTCTTCTTTTGGATTTCCACCAGCGGCTGGCAAACGCCTGCGCGGCATTCCTTCTTTTCGATATGCTCCAAAAACTCGTCTCTGAAATACGTGATGGCGCTCAGCACCGGCTTGGTGCTTGTCATGGCAAATTCACAGTGCGGAGCCAAGATCATGGTCTCACACAGTATGCCCAGCTGCTCCAAATCTTCCATGGTTCCCGCGCCGCCCACAATACGCTCAAGGCTCTCTTCCATCCTCTTGATGCCTAAACGACAGGGAACACACTTGCCACAGGAGAGGCCTTCTTCAAAATCCAAAAAGTACTTGGCCACATCGACCATGCACACGGTGTCGTCAATGGCGGCCAAAAGGCCGCTGAAACGATCGTAAAGCACATCGGGGCGGTAAGAGCGGTCAGGGGTGATGGAAAGGTAAGGAAAAAGAAGTCGACCCTTCACAAGGGTTTCGCGAGCAACGTCGGCCGCCGCCTGGGGAGGCACACCCAGATAGAAAAACCCTTTTTGTGGAAATCCCAGAAACGGTCCCTGACGGCATGTGCCGGAACACCCCGTTTTGGCTTCTCCGACCCTGATCTGCAGCCCGTGCTCTTCCAGAGCCTTTTGCAGGGCATCCTTTAAGGCCGCCGCATCGCACGAACAGTCCCCTCGCGGTGTGCACACGGTCACACACGCCTTTTTGGATGCGGGGTCGCAAAACGTCCGTTCACTAGACAGCGGCGTGCGGTCCGATTCCCTGCTCTTGGGGGTCGCCATGTCCACCGCCGCACGGACGCCAGCCCGAACCTTTTCCTCCATATAGTGCTTGAGATCTCTTAACCGTTCCCGCATTGTCCTATCCTTGTTCCGTTTCAGACGGCAGCGGCGCTTCGGCTAGGGCAGCACCGCGACGGTCGCTTCCGCCAGCGCCACAAAGCGATCGGGAAAGATGCCCACGTACACCATGGCGATCACCAGTGCGGCGCTTATCACCCGCGTCCAGGTGTCCACGCGCACGGGAGGGTATTCTCGAACGGGTTCCAAAAGGTAGGCGGCTTTGATGACGATCAGATAGTAGTAAAGGGATATGGTGGCGTTGATCATGCCGATGATGACCAGCATGAGGTATCCCTTTTCCAAGGCCGCCGCAAAGACCAGAAATTTACCAGTAAAGCCCAGCGTGGGCGGAATGCCGGCCAGGCCGAAGAGCGCTAGCATGAGGGTCATGGCCAGCATGGGGGAACGCTTATGTAAGCCCGCCAATTCCCGGATCTGCAGGTTGTGCCCGTCCGGAGCCACTCGAATGATGACCATGAAGCAGGCAAAGTTCATGACTAAATACGCCAAAGCATAGTAGACCGCGCTGGAATACCCCCGTTGGGTCATGCACAAAATGCCGATGAGCATATAGCCCGCGTGGGCGATACTGGAATAGGCCAAAAGCCGCTTGATGTCTTTTTGCACAATGGCCACCAGGTTGCCGAAGGTCATGGACACGACCGAGAGCACCACCAGGATCTGCACCAGCAGTTCTGACTGCCCGGTACTCATGCCCACAAACCGAATGACCATGGCGGCAGCGGCTATCTTGGATGCCGTGGCGATGTAGGTGGTCACTTGATTGGCCGCCCCCTGGTAGACGTCCGGAGCCCAAATATGGAACGGGAACAAGGCCTGTTTGAAGAAAAAGCCGCCAAGGGCCAGCACCAGGCCCACGAGAGCCGCCGGTTGCTGCAAAAGGTGCGGCAGTTTCTGCACAATGTCCACCACATAGGTGCTATGGGTGACGCCGAAGAGATAACTCATGCCGAAAATCATCAGGGCTGAAGCCGTCGCGCCCACCATGAAATACTTGATGCCCGTTTCCACGTATTCATCGGCACGATGCCGCATGGGCACCAGCAGATAGAGCGAATAGGACGAGAGTTCCAAGGCGATGTAAATGGTGAGCAGCTCCACGGCGCTCACCAACATCATCGTGGCCAATGTGCACACGGCCAGCAAAAAGTAAAATTCACCGTGCTTTCTCGCCTCAATGCCGTGAAGCTCATCGCACACCAAGACCACGAAAAACATCCCCAAGGCCAGGAGCACCTTGAACACTTGGCTGAACAGATCCACCCTGTAGGAGTCGAAAAACAGGAACCCCTCCATGCGGGCGCATGCCACCGTCACCGCCAGCCCGATGCCCGCCAAGGCCACCGCCCAGCGGTAGAGACGCCTCGGGTCCGCTTTCTTTTCCAGAGAGCCGATGAAAAACACGGACGCCACAGCCACATAATACAGTTCGGGGGTAAACAGGGTCCATTTCATCATGACCAATTCATCCCTCGTCTCGCTACAGGCTGTTCACAAAAGGAACTACGGCACTTTGGATCACGTCCAGAATGAGTCTCGGGAACAGACCGAAGAAAATTAAAATCCCTATCAAAATGATGCGCGGAGACGCCAAAAAGAGGGGCACATCGGGAATGTGTTCCCACCTGGGGTTCTTGTCCCCGTAAAAGGTTTTCTGCACCACCCGCAGCATAAACAGAGCGCTCACCACCAGCCCCGAGACCGCCAAGATGCCGCGCAGCGGATAAGTCTTCACCGCGGAAATGAACACCAAAAGCTCCGCCCAGAAACTGCTCATGCACGGCACCCCGATGCCGCAAAAGGCCGCCACAATGAAGAAGGCGGAGGCCTTGGGCATGGTCTTGGACAATCCGCCCAGTTCCGGGATCATCTTGGTATGGGTCTTGTCATAAATGTAGCCCACGGCGGAAAAGAACAGAGCCGTCATGATGCCGTGGGAAAACATTTGAAAAACGGCCCCGTTGATGCCGTCCACCGTCATGGTGGCCAACCCCAGACCCACAATGCCCATGTGGGACACACTGGAGTAGCCAATCACATACTTCAGGTCTGTTTGGGCCAAGCCCACAAAGGCCCCGTATACGATACCGATGGTGGCCAACAGCGCCATCAAATCCGCCCAGTACACCAATCCTTCCGGACACAGGGTCATGCCAACGCGTAAAATACCGTAGGCCCCCAGTTTCATGAGCACCCCCGCGTGGATCATGCTCACCGCCGTGGGTGCCGCCACATGGCCTACAGGAGACCATGTGTGGAACGGCCACACACCCGCCAGAATGCCGAAACCCAGATAGAGCATCACAAAGGCGATGCGCTGCACCTGGACGTCAAAGCCCAGCCGCTGCAGCTCAAAGAGATCAAAGGTGGTGCCGCCGGCCGCGGCCCATAGATAGAGAATGCCCGGAAGGATCAGCGCGCTCCCTGCCAGCAGGTATAGGGTGAGTTTCATGGCGCCGTATTCCTTGCGGGTACTGCCCCAGATGGCGATGAGCGGGTACATGGGAAAGAGCGACACGTCATACCAGACGAAAATAAAGAAGAGGTCCATGCTCATGAAGACGCCGTAAACCCCCGCCACCAGCAAGTATGTCAATGCGAAGTATTCCTTGACGCGTTTGTCCAGTTCCCACATGGTGAGCACGCCCGTAAAAAGCACCACGGCCGTTAGCAAAACCATGGGCACGTTCATGCCGTCCGCCGCTAGGAAATAATAAATGCCCAGGCTCTTGACCCACAGGACTCGTTCCACGAACTGGAAGCCGCCTTTTTGCGGGTCAAAGGCCACGTACAGGTACAGGCTAAGCACCAGGCCTATGGCGGCAAAACCCAGACTCACCTGCTTGACCAACTTGGGCCGATCATCGGGTATGAAAAGGATAACCAGCAGGGCCAGCAGGGTGGAAAACAGGATCGCCGAAAGGATCGGAAACTGCGCAAATTCCATTGCTGTCATAAGCATGCTCACTCGCGTCTAGACGTTCCCTTCGCTCTATTCGCGCCGCAGCCTTAGGTGGCGCTACAAGGCAAACACCAAGACCAGAACCCCCACGGCGGCAACCATGAGCACCAGATTGTATTGAAGCATCCCCGACTGGAGAAAACTCACCGCACGGCCGCCTCCAACCGTAAAACGACAAATACCGTCGATGCCTCCGTCGATGACGCGGCGATCGTTTCGCGTAAAGATATTGGTGAAACCGCAGTAGACCAAAAGATCCAAAGCCTTACGGTAAAAATGGTCCATATACCAGCGGTTGGCGAAGAGGGCTTCCGCGCGAGGAAACCTGCTGAGAAACCCTTTTTGCGTGGCCTTTTTCCACCCGAATTCCAGGTAAGCGAAAAACACACCGCCCACCGCCAGGCTCACCGCCGTGATGAGCAGCAGATAATGGCTCAACCCATGGCCGCCGTGTTCCGCCGCTTCCTGGCTATGGGCAACAGCTTCGTGTCCCAGCAGGTAAACCTGCAGCTCATTTTGGAAAAAGCCGAGCGCCAGCGTGATGGTGGCAAGAATCATGCACGGCCACGCCATGGCCCAAAACACATGGCCGTGGTGGCCTCCGCCGTGATCCTCCCTGTGGCCATGGCCGTGATGGTCCTCCAAAAGATGCGCCCCTTGCGCCGACGGTCGTGGAAACAAAATGAAGAAAATCAGCCGGAAACTATAGTAGGCGGTCATGAGCGCTCCAAGGAGACCGGCTCCCAAATAAATCTTGCTGGGATACCCGGCCAGCACACCGAGAATAGCCTCCTTGCTGAAAAAGCCGCTGAAGGGAAAAATCCCCGCCAAGGCCAGCGCGCCCACGGTCATACAGATCATGGGAATGATCAGCTTTCGGCCTCCTCCACGCCCGATCTCCCGCATATCGTTGGTGTGGTATTCATGAATGAAAATGCCGGAGCACAAGAACAAAAGGGCTTTAAAGCCGGCATGGGTGGTCAGGTGAAACACGCCGGCAAAATAGCCCCCCGCCGCCAGGCTCATGACCATAAACCCCAGCTGGCTGACCGTGGAATAGGCCCACACCTGCTTGATGTCATAGGTGACAAAGGCCATGGTGGACGCCAAGAGCATGGTGATGGTGCCGATGACCAGGGCCACCGCCATGGCATCAGGTGAGGCGGCAAAGAAGGAAAAGATGCGGCTCATGAGGTACACACCAGCGGCGACCATGGTGGCCGAATGCAGCAGGGCACTCACAGGCGTGGGACCTTCCATGGCGTCCGGCAACCAGGTCAAGAGTGGAAACTGGGCGCTTTTGCCCACCACGCCGCAAAAGATCAACAAAGCCCCGACGGTCACCACCCACGGGGAAATGTCCCCGGATTGCGCCGCCGCGTTCATGTGCTGAATGCCCAAGTCTCCAAAGCCCAAAAGAACGGTGATGATGCCCAAGAAGAAGCCGATGTCTCCAAGGCGGGTCATGACAAAGGCCTTCTTGCCGGCCTGCGAAGCGCTCCATTTTTCGTAGTAGTAGCCGATCAAAAGATAGGAGGCGAGGCCCACCAGTTCCCAAAAAATGTAGAATTGCAGCATGCCAGGCGCGATGACCATGGTCATCATGGCCCAGGCGAAAAGGGACTGAAAGGCGTAATAGCGGCTGAAGCCGGGATCCCCGTGCATGTATCCGATGGAATACACTTGAACGAGAAAACTGATCACCGCCACGATGTTGAGCATCAGCAGGCTCAGGCGATCCAAAAGGAATCCAAAGGGAATCACCATGTCGCTGGAAATGATCCAAGCCCATTGGTATTCCACGGCCGCCGGGGCGTGGCGCAGGGTAAGCAGCAGATACAAGGCGCTGCCCAAACACACCGTGATGGCACTCACCGAAATGGCGCATGAGACTCTCGGATAGGCTCGAGTGAAAATGAGAATGACCGCCATGGACAAAAACGGTAAGGTGGCACAGGCCAGAGCCGCGGTTAGAACGGAATCATGCGGTAGCCACATCATGGACATCGTCCTTCACACGCTGAAGTTACGGATGAGTCAAACCACACCAACCATAATGCAAGGGTTTTCAACCGCGCAGCCGTTGAGCGCGTTCGATGTTGATGGAGCGAAGCCTGCGGAAAAGCGCTAAAATGATGCTCAACCCGATGGCCGCTTCCGCCGCGGCAATGCCCATGACAAACAAGGTCACGATCTGCCCCACGGCCGGTTCGGGTGCCAGAAAGCGGTTGAAGGCCATGAAGTTCAGGTTTGCGCCGTTGAGCATGAGTTCGATGGAAATGAGCATACCGATGAGGTTACGGCGCATGAGCACTCCGAACAGTCCCAGGCTGAAGAGTGCCGCCGCGATGATCAAATAGACGGTGAGTGAGTTCACGAGGACAACCTCCGGCTGAATCCTGTGGTCACGATGGCGCCGATGATGGCCACCAGTAGTACCAGGGAGATGACTTCAAAAACCAAAGCATAACGCGTGAGCAGTAGGTGGCCGATGGTTGTGATGGTCCAGTCCGTCCCACGTTCCGCCGCCGGCTTCCAGGCCGTCTTCCAGGCCACGGCCGTGACGGCCACAAAGAAGAGGAAAGCCGCCCCGATACCCGCCGCCAGTTTGGGCATGCGCCTCTTGGGCACTTCCAGATGCAGAGGCCGGGAAAGCATGATGGCAAAGACGATGGCGATACAAATGGCCCCCACGTAGATCAGCAGCTGCATCAAAGCAAGAAAGAAGCTTCCCAGGTAAAGAAACAACCCTGCAACGCCGCTCAGGCACGCAATCAGACCCAGCACGTTGTAAACAATGTTTCGAGGAAAAACCGCCACAACGGCCCCTCCAAAGACGATGCCCACCACCATCCAAAAGGCGGCTTGGGCCAGGCTGTCCACTAAAAAACCTCCGCTCATGATCGGCTTTCCTCCATCCGCAAGACCAAGTCCACCACAGCGTCCCATCGAGAGTCGCCGGCCAGCTCGTACTCCGTCGAAAACTTCAGGGCCTGGGTCGGGCAGCTTTCCACACACAATCCGCAGAGGCTGCAGCGCGTATAGTCGATGACGTAATGGGTAGCGATCTTGCCGCTGCGGGCATGCGCCTTCACCCCTTGGACCTTGATCACACTGGACGGGCACACTCTCTGGCACGTTCCACAGGCAATGCACCCGTGGGTTCCTGTTTCCGGAAAAACCTTTAATTCAATGTGTCCTCGGTATGCCGGGGACATCTCCAGGTGCTTTCGAGGGTACTGCACCGTGACCACCGGCTTGAAAAGAGCCCGGCCCGTCACCTTCATCCCTTCGATGAGGCTCCGGCCTCCCAGCACGATGTCTTTCCAGTATCCCATAGCCGCCCTTTAACTCCGCTTATGCCTTTGTCGTCACACCGTCTCGAGCTGTCGGTGCCCTCACACCAGCCAAGGCCGTGATCACCTGTGCTTTAGTGGTTAAAGGTTATTGGATTATGAACCCTCACACCAGCTTGAGCACCAAGGCCGTGATCACCAGGTTGAGCATGCTCAGGGGAATGAGCACCTTCCATGAAAAGTTCATGAGCTGATCGAAGCGCACGCGCGGAAACGTCCATCGAAACCACATGAGCACAAAGAGGAGCACGTACGTCTTGGCCAGAAACCAGACCACGCCGGGAATCTTGAAACTGAACCCAAAGGGTCCGTGCCATCCCCCAAGAAACAGGCTCGTGGCCACAGCGCAGACGATGAACATGTTGGTGTATTCAGCCAGGAAAAAGAGGCCAAAGCGCATGCCGCTGTATTCTGTATGAAATCCAGCCACCAGCTCGGATTCCGCTTCGGGAATGTCAAAGGGGGCACGGTTCGTTTCCGCCGTGGCGCAGATAAAATAAATGAGCGCCGCCACAGGCTGCAGAAACACAAACCAGATGCGCTGTTGCGCCATGACCAGTTCGCTGAACCGAAAGGAATTCACCATGAGCACCACGCTCATAACCGAGAGAAGCAGTGGAATCTCGTAAGCCACGGCTTGGGCCACAGAACGAATCGCACCCAGTAGGGCATACTTGTTGTTGGACGCCCAGCCGCCCACTAAAATCGCCAGTACAGTAAACGTGGAAAAGGCAAAGATCAGCAACAGCCCCACATTCATGTCGCGAAGGATGAGGTTCGGGCCAAAGGGCAAGACTAAAAATGCCACTAAAACCGGCATGAAAACTAAAACAGGCGCGATCACAAAGAGCTTTCGGTCGGCTCGCGATGGCGTGATAAGCTCCTTGCCCACCAGCTTGATGCCGTCCACAATGGTCTGCAGCAAACCGTGCGGTCCCACTTCCATGGGGCCGAGACGGACTTGAATATGGCCGGCCACTTTCCGTTCCAGCCACACGAGAAAGAGGGCATTGAGCTGGCTGAACGCCAGGACGATGATCAGGCCCACGATGAGCCTCAGCCAATAGGCACCCGAAGTTGCGGCGGCTTCCATCATGTCCAAACGATCTCCTTCCGAAGTTGGTGCGGGCCGTCATTTCCTAAGCCCAGGCCTCATGGGCGGTCCCGAAGCCCCTCAACGGTCGATTTCCGGCACGACGATGTCGATGCTGCCCAGGATCGCAATGGCATCGGCCACAAGGGTTTCCTGCAACACCTCGGTCAAGCAATGCAGGTTGCCGAAGCTTGGCACCCGCACATGGACTCGATACGGATAAGGACTGCCATCGCTCACGAGATAGTAAGCCGTCTGCCCACGGGCGCTCTCAAAGGCGAAATACACGTCACCTCGTGGCGGCGTGAGTTTCAACCGAACGCGCTCCTGACGGTACGCTCCATCCGGCAGCTGCTCCAAGGCCTGCTCGATGATGCGGCAGCTCTGCTCCATCTCCTCCAGACGCACGCGGTAGCGGTCCAGAGCGTCCCCCCTGGTGCCCGTGGGGATCTCGAAATTAAATCTGTCGTAGACCTCATAGGGTTCCACCTTGCGCATGTCAAAGGGCACACCAGCCGCGCGAAGGTTCGGCCCGGTGACTCCAAAACGGCGCGCCAGGTCTTTGTCGATGATGCCCACACCCCGAACCCGATGAATAAAAATAACGTTTTTAGTCACCAAATTGTGGTAATCCGGCCATCGGCTTCGCAACCTTCGAATGAAGGCCCGGGTCTGATCGATGAACACCTCATCCACATCGCGAGCCACACCGCCGAATCGGCAGTAGCTGTAGGTCAGGCGAGACCCGGTGACACGGTCCAAGATGTCCAGAATGTTTTCACGATCGTCGAAGCAATACAGAAACGGGGTGAAGGCCCCCAAGTCCATGAGAAAGGTGCCGAACCACAAAAGATGGCTGGAAATGCGGTTCAGCTCAGCGCAGATTACTCGAATGTACTTGGCCCGCTCGGGTGGCTCGATGCCGGCAAGCTTTTCCACGGCCAGGCAAAAGCCGTGGTTGTAAAGCAGCCCCGAGAGATAGTCCATGCGGCTGGAATTGGGCATAAACTGCAGATAGGTGCGGTTTTCACCCATCTTCTCGTGACCGCGATGGCCATAACCGATGACAGGGTCCGCTTTGAGAATGTACTCGCCGTCCAGGGTGAGAAGCACGCGCAGAACGCCGTGCGTGCTCGGGTGCTGAGGCCCTAGGTTGAGACTGTAGAGCTGCTGCTGGACCGGTTGAGGAAAGTGATCAGCCATAAACTTCTTCCCGTTTTCGGTAAGCGTGAACCGTCCCGAAATCTTTGCGAAGCGGATAAAAATTCGCGTCTTCCGGAAGCAGAAGCCGCCTGAGATCCGGATGTCCACGGAAGCGCACGCCGAAAAATTCCCAGGCTTCGCGTTCCTGCCACAGGGCCGAGTCAAAGATGCCCGTCACCGTCGGGACTTCGCCGTCGTGGGGGCACAAAACCCGCACCGCCATGCGTGCCCTCGGTTCGTAGGTGTTCACGTGATAGACCAGCTCCAAAGTGTCTTGAAAGTCCAAGCCGGTCAAAGATTCCAGGTAAAAGCCGCACTCATTCAAGACCTTCATGACCGGAACCAAGGATTCCGTGGAACAGGACACCGTCCACGAGACTCCGGTTCGAAAGTCGGGATCCGCCGTCAGGGCCTTCTCCCCGAGGAGCTCCTGAAGCCGCCGCACCGCTTCGTCTTTTGCCGCCATGATCAACGCACCTTTTTCAGTCGCCGAAAACGGCGCAACACGTTGCGCTTTTCCCCTTTGGTAATCTTGTCTTCCAATGCCAGGATGCCCTGAATGAGCCCTTCCGGTCTGGGCGGACATCCCGGAATGTGAATGTCCACCGGCACAATGAGGTCCGCTCCAGGCACAATGGCATACTGGCCATCGTATTCAAAGGGCCCCCCGGAAATGGCGCAATTGCCCATGGCGATGCACCATTTGGGGTTGGGCATCTGGTCCCAAAGCATCTGGACCGCCGGCGCCATCTTTCTGGAAATGGTCCCGGCCACGATCATGACGTCCGATTGCCGCGGCGACGGGCGAAAAACCCCTGCCCCGAACCGGTCCAAATCGAAACGAGACGCCCCAGTCGCCATCATTTCAATGGCGCAGCAGGCCAGGCCAAAGGTCATGGGCCACAGGGAATTGGCCCGTGCCAGGTTGAGAAGGTCGTCCAGCAGTGCGAACTGGATTACCGGCTCTGTTCTTTGGTTTTCCACTCAAACACTCCTTTTCGCCACGCGTAGACGATCGCCAGGGACAAAATGCCCAGAAACAGCACCACCTCGATGCAGTCGCGAAACGTATACTGACCGTAGGCCAAGGTGACCGGAAAGAGATACAGGACATCCACATCAAAGGCCAAAAAGATCAAGGCGTAGATATAATAGGCCGCCGTAAACTGAATCCAGGCGCTCCCAATGGTCTCCATGCCGCTCTCGTAGGTTTCGTCCCGACGACGCCCCGTGCTGCGCGGCACAATAAGATGCGAGATGATGATGGGAATCACCGCGAAAACCACACCCACCAGAAGGTAAAAAGCGACGGCCAGAAAGTCTCCAAGCAGAACTTGCGGCACCATAAGACGTCCCTCTTATTCGATGGTGATCGCTTTGAACTTACACGTCTCGATACAGATACCGCACCGGGCGCAGACTTCTTCGTCGATCCCATGACACTCTTTGTTGACGCCAATGATGGCGTTTTCCGGACAGCGACGACGGCAGGCTCCGCAGCCCGTACACTTGTCCACATCGATGACATACTGGATCAAAGGCTTACAGATCTTGGCGGAGCATTTTTTGTCATAAACGTGGGCTTCGTATTCGTCTCGAAAATACCGAAGGGTGCTCAAGACAGGATTCGGGGCGCTCTTGCCCAGCCCGCATAGGGCCGTTTCTTCAATGGCGTGGCACAGGTCTTCCCACTTGGTCAGGTGCTCCGGAGTCCCACGCCCCTCGCACATGTCCACCCCCAGCTCATGCATGCGCTTGACGCCCACACGGCACGGAATGCATTTGCCGCAGGACTCCTCCACGAGGAAATTCAGAAAATAACGGGCCACATCCACCATGCAGGTCACTTCGTCCATGACGATCATGCCGCCCGAGCCCATCATGGAGCCGGCTTCCTTGAGCCTTTCAAAGTCTACCGGAAGATCAATGAGCCGCTCCGGCACGCAGCCCCCCCGACGGCCCGCCCGTCTGGACCGCCTTGAATTTCCGCCCTCCTGGAATGCCCCCTCCAATGTCCTCAATAATGGTGCGCAGCGGCGTCCCCATGGCCACTTCCACAAGGCCCGTGTTGTCGATCTTGCCCACTAAGGAGAAAATCTTGGTCCCCTTGCTGCGCTCCGTGCCGATGGAGGCGTACCAGGCGCCGCCGTTGTTGATGATAAGCGGCACATTGGCCCAGGTTTCCACGTTATTTAAATTGCTCGGGCGGTTCCACAGGCCCTTTTCCACCGTGTGAATGTGTTTGCCGCGAGGTTCTCCGATCTTGCCTTCCAAGGAAGCCATGAGCGCCGTGGATTCGCCGTAGATGAAGGCACCGGCGCCACGGTTCACATGAATGTCCAAGCAGAAATCGGTTCCCAAAATGTTTTCGCCCAATAGGCCGTATTCCTTGGCCTGATGAATGGCCCAGATGGCGTTTTCCACCGCCATGAGGTATTCAAACCGGACGTAGATGTAGCCCTCCTTGGCTCCGATGGCATACCCTCCGATGATCATGCCTTCCAGCACCTGGTGGGGATTGCCTTCCAGAAGCGAGCGGTCCATGTAGGCGCCAGGGTCCCCTTCGTCCGCATTGCACACGACGTATTTGATGTCTCCATGGGCCCGACGGCACGACTCCCACTTGACCCCCGTGGGAAATCCGCCGCCGCCGCGGCCGCGAAGCCCGGAAAGTTTGACTTCCTCGATGACCTGCTCAGGGGTCATGGACGAAAGCACCTTGGCCAGGGCGGAGTAGCCACCCCTCGAGATATAATCTTCAATATCCCGCACATAATTGCTGCCGGTATCTTTAAAGACAATGCGTTGCTGCTTGGCGAAAAAGGGGATCTCGTATTCATGGACGATGCGGTTGCCCGTAGTGGGGTCGATGTACAAAAGATCCTCAATGACCTCAGCGCCCAATACACTGCGTTCGGTGATCTCCGGAACGCGCTCCGCCTTGACTTTTTGGTAGAAAATCTCCTCGGGCTCAATGACCACAATGGGTCCCGCGGCGCAAAAGCCGTTGCATCCCGTGGGCACCACCAGATAGTCTCGATCCAGCCCCTTATCCGACAACACCTTCTCAAAGAGGTCCACCCGCTTCTGGCTTCCCTGGGAATGACACCCCGTTCCGTTGCACACGCGAATCCGCTTGCGAATGTGCTTGTGCTTTTCGAGGATCTGCTGTCGCAACGCGTCCAGATCTTGAATGCTTGTGAGCCGCTTCATGGTTTTTCACCTACGTGCTCTTGGCTTTGATCTCTTTAATCAAC
>NZ_JBRAHS010000011.1:19386-60007 GCF_052743555.1 Desulfosoma sp. | reverse complement strand
AGCCGCTTCATGGTTTTTCACCTACGTGCTCTTGGCTTTGATCTCTTTAATCAACATCCGCGTCCTGAAGCATCTGTTCCATACAAGGAAGCCTCCACACATTCTGCCGCCGCGGCCAATCCTTAAGGGATCACAGACCACACTCTCATCGAATGAGTGATTTATTGCCCAATGTGTCCCTTAAGGTCAAGAGAAAAATTGTGCATTTGCCGGCCCGCCTAAGGGGGTGGGCTCAAGCCCTGGCTTTCCGCTCCGGCCACATTGAGCGTCAACGAAAACACAGAGCCTTTGTCTTTCTCACTGGCGACTGTCAAGGTGCCGCCGTGTGCGCGCACCACCTTCTGGGCGATGGTCAAGCCCAGGCCCGTCCCTTGTTGAGCGCGAACGTCCCGATCTTGACAGCGATAGAATTGGTGGAAGATAAAGGGAATTTCCTTGGCATCGATGCCAACCCCCGTATCTTCAACGTCCACCACCACACAAGATCCTTGTCGGCGAGCCCGAATGCTCACGCGACCGCCCACGCGATTGCACTTGATGGCATTGGCCACCAGATTGCTCAAAGCCTCCCGCAAAGAATCGGCGTCGGCCTGAACCGGAGCGAGATCGGAAGGGATCTGCACTTCTGAGGCGACCCCTTTTTCCTTGGCCGCCCAATCCAAGCCTTTGAGGGCGGCTTCCACGCAGTCGGCCAAGCGGGTCGGCTGAAGCCTGCGGACAATGTCCCCTTCGCTAAGCCGACTCATGTCCAACCAGTCGTTGATGAGCTGCATGAGGGATTCCAAGCGTTCTTTGGCACGGCTGAGCATTTCCCTCTGGGCTTCGGCCAAATCGCCTCCGATGCCCCCAAGGAGGACTTCGAAATATTGCAAAATGGCCGCCAAGGGTAAGCGAAGCTGATGCGTGACCATGGTCACGCGCTCCATGGCCTCCTTTTCTTCCCTCAGGGCTCGAGATTCCAGGTCCAGACGCCGCTTTTCCAAGCCCCGGTGCACGACAATCAGGAGCTCCTCGGGCGTGAAGGGCTTGGGCAAGTAATCGTAGGCCCCTTCCTTCACCGCCGCCACGGCGCTTTCGATGGTGGCATATCCGGTGATGAGCACCGTGACGATGCTGGAGTCGATGTCGCGAATGCGCCGCACCACTTCGACACCGTCCATCTCGGGCATCTTTAGATCGACCAAGACGAGGTTGCAAGGCTCACACAGGAGCTTTTCCAGGCCTTCGCGGCCGCTGGAGGCCAGGGTCACCTGCATGCCTTCTCGAGCCAACACGCGCCGGCACGAGACCCGGGCGATTTCCTCATCATCGATCACCAGAATCCTTGGAACATCCACGGCAACGCGCCCTTATGGATTGTCCTCAGTGCACTGAAAAAAGCTCGTCCGGCTCTGTCAAGCCCGCTCACGGCAGTTGCCAGCTTGTCGCCGCATCCGCTGCACGCCAGGTTTCTCCACACCGCAGGAAGACGTGAGCGCACCACCCCGCGTGGAATGCCATACACCCTCTGGGGCTCAAGAAGAGCGGCGCCGCGCCAAAAGTTCCGCGACGCGATCCAGAAGCTCTTTGGGTTTAAAGGGCTTGTCCAGGTAGTCGTCGGGTTCGGGCAGGGACCCCACGTCTTCTGCATCGTCGAAAGTAAATCGGGACCCCGTATCCCCACGAACGCTGGACACCATGAGAATGGGAATGTGCTTGAAAGGCGAAAGGTGCGGGTCCGACCGCACGCTGCTCACCAGGCTGAAGCCTTCGAAGATGCTTTCCATCATGATGTCCAGAATAATGAGATCAGGCTTTTCCTCTTGAACCTTTCGAAGACCTTCCTTGCCGTCCTAGGCGATAACCACCTCATAGCCGTCGGCCAGCAAAATCATCTTTGTCGACTTGGCGAAATCTGCATCATCATCCACAATGAGAATTTTTGCCTTGGTCGCCATGAGCTCGTCCTCCAGCCTTTCAGGCCTCCTGCCTGGGGAAGGGTGGCACATGTACATGTACAATGATTCGCCAACTTACCGGATCGCCCCTTGTGTGTCAACGGCATATGGGCTATGGTGAGCCCGGCGGCGCTTAGTGGACCGTCGGCATCATGGGTCAAAAGAGGTAGAAGAAGTCCTCTTCCAAATCGAAGCGCAGCCTCTTGAGCATCAGGGCCACGTCCTTGGTTTTGCCGTCCCGAGTCATGAAGTAGTCTTCCAAGGTGGCCTTGACTTCAAAGCCCAGCTGGCGAAAGGCCCGCAGGCCAGTTGGTTTTCCACGAGCACTCTGGCTTGAGAAAGTACAAGTCTTGACGCGTGCCGATTTCGATGAGTTCCTTGATGAGAGACGACCCCAGACCCAACTGGCGATGATCCGCGCCCACCACCACATAGATTTCAGCCACATGCCTGTAGGCGCCGGCCATGCGGTTGAGCGAGGCCAGGCCGATGAGGCGCGTTTGCGGTTTGTTCCAGGCGGCCAGAGGAAGCACGCGGCGCAAATCGATTTGACGAATCCATGTGCCTACGGTGTGGGGATCCGGCACCTGATCTCGAAAGCTTTCCACCTCATGGTCGGGAATGTCGTGAAAAAAGCACGCACCGCCTCTTCGTCGTCTCGAACCAAGACCTTGAAGAGGACCGGCTCCCCATTGTTGAGAAGACTCTCTTTGGGCTTTGGGACTTCAAAGCGCATCATCCTTTCCATCCTCCAGCCTCTTGAGGGGGAATGTTCCGTGAGCCTCGTGCTGACAACGGCTTTGTCCACATCCCTTTCCTTTACTGGAAATCGTCGTGCCGCACAAGGTTCAATGCCGGCTGTAAGCACAGATCCTTGCAGCACCTTAAGGCCGCTCGGGTCCACAAGCATGTTCGACAATGGTTTGGCCACATCCATTTTTGCCAAAAATTTTCACCGATGGAGGAGCCCATGAACATCGGTTTTATCGGCGGTGGCAACATGGGAGAGGCCATCATACGGGGTTTGATTCAATCGGGCGTCGTGGCCTCGAATCGCATTCATGTGTACGACGTGGTTGCGCAGCGCATGGATTTTCTGGCTCAGACTTTCGCTGTCCTGAAAGCCGCATCGCTATCCCAGTGTGTCCGCACGTGCGATACGGTCGTTGTGGCGGTCAAACCGCAAAACATTCAGGAAGTGCTTGAGGAAATGGCCCCTGCCGCTGCCCATCGCCCCTTGGTGATCAGCATTGTGGCCGGCATTCCTCTCTTGCGGCTGGAAGCCGTTTTGCCTTCAGGAACTCCCGTGATTCGCGTCATGCCCAACACCCCGGCTCTCGTCCTTTCAGGAGCCAGTGCTTTGGCACGGGGTCAACACGCCGAAGACGCTCACGTGGAAACGGCCCTCAAGATTTTCCGTGCCGTCGGCATCGCCCACGAAGTGCCCGAAAAACTTCTTGACGCCGTCACGGGTCTGACGGGAAGCGGCCCTGCCTACGTGCTTTGTTTCCTGGAAGCCTTGATCGACGCAGGGGTGCTTATGGGACTGCCCCGCGCCATCGCTTCGGATCTCGTCATCCAGACCGTGCTGGGCACAGCGCTCATGGCCCAAAAGACCGCCAAACACCCGGCCGTGTTAAAGGACATGGTCACGTCCCCTGGAGGGACCACCATTCATGGATTGGAAGTCTTGGAGTCTCGAGGGTTTCGAGGCGCTGTTTTGGGAGCCGTGCGGGCCGCTACGGAGCGTTCCACGGCGCTGGGATTCTCACAGAGCGCATCGAAACTCGCCACCCCGGCTTAACAAGCTGAAAAAAAGCGGTCAACTCAAGGAGGCGGCATGAGGGCGTTTCTGCATCCGACGTCGGTTGTCCTTGTAGGGGTGACGCGCCAAACAGGGATCGGCGCTTACAACAATCTGGAAATGATGCGCCGTTACGGTTACAAGGGCCCCATTTTTGTGGTCCATCCTTCGGCTGAGGAAATCCTGGGCCATCCCTGCTACGCGTCGGTGGCCCATGTGCCGCAGGTGCCGGAATTGGCCGTGGTGTCGGTGGGTCGAGACCGCGTGTTACCAGTGGTTCAGGACTGTCTGCAAAAGGGCGTCAGGATCCTTGTGATCATCAGCCAAGGATTTGCCGATGCGGACGATAGAGGACGGGCGCTTCAGGAAGAGTTGGTGCGGCTGTGCCGTCAAGCCGGTGCTCGAGTGCTCGGCCCCAACACCATGGGTCTTCTCAATGCCTTCGACGGCTTCAGCACGGCTTTCATCGACATTCCTCGCGATCCCTGTCCTCCACCCCTGACCTTGGTGGCCTAATCGGGCGTCCTGCAAGTGGGCATCGAATCCTTTACAGGGCGTCTTGGTAAGGCCATCGACATCGGCAACGGCTGCGATGTGCACTTTGTGGACGCTTTAAGTTACTGCGCCGAGGATCCCCAGACGGAAGTCATCGTGTTGCACATGGAAGGCATGCAAAATGGCAGGCGTTTTCTGGAAATCGCCGAATCCGTCAGTGCAAAAAACCCATCATCGTGCTGAAAACAGGTCGAAGCCGAGCGGGCGCTCAAGCGGCCCTTTCCCACACGGGATCCCTCGTGGGGGAAGACGGTGTCTTTGATGCGGCGTTTCAAAGGGCGGGCCTTCTTCGCGTACCCAACATGGTGGCCTTGAAGGCCGTAGCCAAGGCTTTCTTACATTTTCGACCCATGGCCGGCTCCAACCTGGGGGTCCTCACCGCCACGGGAGCCTGCGGCATTATGACCGCCGACGCCTGTGAGGACTTCGGGCTGCAGCTTGCTCCGTTTCCCGAAGAGGCTCGAAGCCTTCTGGAAAACCCCAAAATTCCCTGGCACCGATTGGGTAATCCCGTCGACCTTTGGCCGTTGGGCATGGTGGGTGGGTCTTTCACGGAAGTGATGGAAAAGGCGGCCACGGCCCTCGTGGCTCGAAAAGACGTTCATGCCATTTTGGCCATTATTCCCCGCATGGCTTCTCCCCTGCACGCGAACTTGCACTATGCGGACGTCTTACGTCGCGTGCAAGAAAAAAACGAGCACCAAAAACCCCTGGCCTGTTGGGTTTACGGTGACGGCGCAGCGGAAGAAACCCTCCTCTTGGACCGCATTCCCGGAGTTGCCTGTTTTGCGAGCATCGATGAGGCCGTGATGGGACTCGCGGCCACGTACCGCTTTGACCAAAGAAGGCAACACGCCGCCATCAACGCTTCCGTGCCGCGCTCAACCAAAGCCGCGGTCTTCCAACACTCGACGATATCCTCCGCGCAAGACCATGAGGCGTGGGGCCATGGCCCGAGCAAAGGCCTGGAGGAGCGGATCAGCGCTCCTCACGCCGTGCTTCTGGGGGATGAAACCTAGGCGTGGCTTCGCCGCTTCGGTATCCCTACGACCTTGTCCACTGTCGCGGTCCATGCCGATGAAGCAGTCCGCTGGGCTGTAGAAAACGGTTTTCCTGTGGTGCTCAAAGTGCTCTCCCCACAATGGGCGCATAAATCCGATGCGGGTGGTGTGCAGATGGACCTCACGGATGCTGAGGCCGTCCGCCGTGCTTTTGAAGATCTTACGGGACGCTTTCGCGCCGCGACGTCCCAGGGGCAACTCCTGGGTATTCAGGTGCAAAAACAGATGAGCGGCTGGGAAATGCTTCTCGGCATCAAACGCGACCCACAGTTCGGCCCTGTGGTGGTTGTGGGCATGGGCGGCATTTATGCGGAGGTTTTTAAAGACATTCAGAGGGCTCTCGCCCCTGTGTCCATGGAAGAAGCCCGTTCAATGATCACCTCTCTGCGATTCTACCCCCTATTGCACGGTGTGCGGGGACGCCCATCTGCTGACCTGGAATCGCTCATCTGCGCTGTGGTACGCCTTTCCGAACTGGCATGGGCGCATCCGGAAATCCAAGAACTGGACATCAATCCCTTGTTCGTCGATGAGCAGGGATGCTGCGCCGTAGACTGCCGCATGGTGATCGGTTAGTATCTCAGCTGCAACGTCAGGGACATGCGGTGCCGAAATCTTTGTGGACGGTGCGGCCTTGCACGCCTGGTCGCGCTAGAGGCGGCAATTATTCCTGAAGCTTTTGGTGTGGAGCACGAAACAATGGTGGAAGTTTCCGAGTTAGCCCAAAGCCCGTTTCTTCAAGATATTCCGGAATCGGACATTCATCAGCTCGCTCGCATCGCCGTCATCACCAATTTCCATGAGGGTGCCCTTCTTTTCCAGGCAAACCACCCGGCACGTTCTTTGATCCTTTTGAAATCCGGGGCGGTTCTTTTGTGTTTTCCCAACGGCCGGGCCCTGGTGGTGCGTCAAAGCGGGCAGCTCTGGGCTGGTCCAGCCTGGTCAGCCCTTTGCATTACACCGCAACGGGCATTTGTTTGACGGACTCGGTGTTTTACGAGTTTCGAAATGCCGAACTCTTTGAGCTGTTTCGCATGAATACGGCGCTGGCTTCCAGAATCATGGTCAAAATTGAGGCGGTGATGCAGGAAAGAAAGCCTTATCGCACGCGGAAAGCGGCATGAAAGGGGAAGCTATGCGGGGACTGACGGCCATCACAGCCGCCAATGGATGGGTGATTACCTTTTCGGGACTCAGTATCGTCTTTGTGGGGCTTTGTGTCTTGGCTGCTTTTCTAACGTACTTGGAAAGACTTCTGGCATGGTGGGACATGCTTTCGGCAAAACTCAAAACATCATGGCACCCTGCGGAAATCCAGGAAACGCAACCCACGGCGAGAATTCCTCTCGAGAAGGCTTCGGCCCCGGCGCCCTTGCCTCGCGAAATATACCTGAAACACGAGGCGCTGGAAGTCTACCAGGCCTTTCAGCTTTTGAGCCAAAGGAAAGCTCCGGCCTTTTCCTTGCCCAAACTCCTCGAACAGGCGGAAAAACGAGGCGTTCATCGGCCTCACTATCACATGAACCAATTCTTGCTCCTCGGGCTATTTGAGGAACTTTCGGGCGAAGATCGAGGATTTTACCGGTGGGCGAAGGGCGTTGTGGTCCGACCCAAAGAAACGCCGCCGTCAGCAAGTTAAGCAGCCGACAGAGAAGGCGTTGCACCGTGATGTTTGGCTTCACCTTATCGTTGAACCGCACGATGCAATGGGGAGCTGCGGTGTGCGCCACACATCGAGAGCCACCGCCCTCACGGGCCGCTCGACGTTTTTTTCAGAATGCGGCCTGAGAACGCCTGTAACCGTGTGAAGAATTTCCGCGCCCAGGTACTGGCAGGTACGGCCTTTAAGCCCCATGTGCGGGCTGGCCAATTCCCTTCCCGACGCTTCGAGTGCGCAATCCCCTGGCATCGCTGGGACCAGCCCCTTTGTCGGCCCCGCGGAGCCGTAGGAGCATCATGGGAAGGCCTTCTTGGATGGTCTTTACGAAGCGTGCCCAGCGGAATAGGTTTTTTTCGCTTTGAGAAACGGGCATTTGGGAAGCGGTCCAATGAGGGGACCTTGGGCGGGAAAGCTTGCCTCATAGGAGCGCGTCCGAGAATGGCTCTTTGAGGCCATTTTCGTTATACTTTGTAGAAGCACCGCAAGGCGCCATAAGGCGTCGCGGCTTGCGGTGCTCCTGCCGAAAGTGTTCTTAGACACGCTCCTACATAGGCCATTTTTTGAGCGACTGCTGAAGATCTTGCGGCCCATGGAAGCAGATCATCAGAGGAGGGAAAAGAAAGGAACGCGACGCATGGAAACGATCCTGCGCTTTCTCGCCAACACCGGCTTTGGGCTCGTGGACTATCGCCATCTTCTCATGATTGTCGTGGGCTGTGCTTTCATTTACCTGGGTATTGCCAAACATTACGAACCCCTTTTGCTGGTTCCCATCGGCTTTGGCATCCTCATGGGCAATATTCCGGTCTTCAAGGGATTCGGCCTAGGCATCTATGAACCCGGCAGTGTGCTGAACTATCTTTACTTTGGCGTGCGCCAAAGCATCTATCCTCCACTGATTTTTCTAGGCATCGGCGCCATGACGGATTTTTCCACCATGCTGGCACGGCCCATTCTGATGCTTTTGGGCGCCGACGGCCCCACGGCCATCTTTCTGACCTCCAAGCTGGCCCCGGAACTGGTCGGCCCCATCGCCATTGCCGCTTATTCATACATGGCGCTCGTGCCGGTGATTCAACCGCCCATCATGAAGCTTTTGACCACCAAAGAGGAGCGGTTGATCCGCATGAGTGATCCCTGTACGGTGAGCAAGCGCGAAAAAGTGCTTTTCCCTATCATCGGCTTTCTTCTGTGCTGTTTTCTTGCTCCAGCCGCCCTGCCCTTGCTGGGCATGCTTTTCTTTGGGAACCTTCTCAAGGAATGCATGGTGGCCGACCGGCTTGCTCAAACCGCTCGCACGGCGCTCATTGACATCGTGACCATTGTCCTCGGTCTGACCGTGGGAGCCTCCACCCAAGCCGACGTTTTTTGACGGCAAAATCCGTGGGCATCTTTGTTCTCGGTACGGCCTCTTTTATGGTCGCCCCGGCCTCGGGAGTTCTTTTTGCCAAGCTCATGAACCTTTTCCTCAAAGACAAGATCAATCCGTTGGTGGGCGCGGCGGGCGTGTCGGCAGTCCCCGACTCCGCCCGCGTCGTCCAAATGGTAAGCAATCGGGAAGACCCGACCAATTATCTGTTGATGCACGCCATGGCCCCGAACATCTCCGGCGTGATCGGTTCGACCATTGCCGCGGGTGTCCTCTGGTCGTTTTTCGCCTAGGCCCAGTCACCGTGAAGGGAACGCACACACAGGGAGGTTGAGCCATGTTGATTCGAGAATGGATGTCTTCACCCGCCGTGACCATCGATCCGGACGAAACCATGCCCAAAGCGGTCAGCCTGATGAAAGACAAAGGCATGCGTCTTCTGCCTGTCCTCAAACACGGCCGGCTCGTGGGCGTCGTCAGCGAAACCGATATCAAAAGGGCTTCACCGTCCGATGCCACTTTGCTTGAAATTCACGAACTGCTCTATCTGCTGGCCCGCATCAAAGTGCAGGACATCATGAACAAGAACCCCGTGACGATTCCCGAGAACTTCACGGTGGAAGAAGGCGCAGAAAGGCTTTTGGAACACGGCATTTCCGGGGCCCCCGTGGTGGATAACCAAGGGAACGTCGTGGGGGTGATCACGCGCACCGACATCTTTAAGGTGCTCATATCCCTCAGCGGACTGCGGCATCGCGGTGTTCAGTTCGCCTTTGAGATCGAAGATCGGCCGGGATCCATGAAGGAACTCACCGACATCATTCGAGCCGCCGGCGGCCGCATTGCCAGCATCCTCGGCTCCTACGACCGAGCACCGAGCGGCAGCCGCCATGTGTACATACGAGCCTATGGTCTGGATCGCACAACCATCGAGGAACTCAAAGAAGCCTTAACGAAGAAAGCCAAGATGCTTTACATGGTGGACCACCGCGAAAACAGAAGAGAAATCTTCTTCTAACCTGCAGCCTCAACCCCAAAGGAGGCAGCTATACCCTTTCAGACGCCCCAAAAGGCCGTGCCCCTGATGCCTAACGTTGCGGACGGCCTCAAGGCCGTCCCTTTGAAAACTTGGTGCAGCCTCCAACTTTCTCGCGGAGGGACCGCGTCCTCGCGGTCCGCACATTCCCGGACGTATCGGCGTGCGTTTCTCCGATGCCACAGGGGCTCCTCGCGATTGCCCTTGAAGGGACCGGCACCGCCGGTCCTTCTGTTAGCGGACGGCCTCGAGGCCGTCACTTCGAAAGCCTGCAGCCGGAAAACCCGCAATGAGGACACAAGAAGCTTTCTTCACCATTTTGGGACACACTCCGACACCACCGGGGCGCGTCCCCGCCGCGGTGCCTGCGGAGGCCAGAGGGCGCGGGTGCAGGGCGCCCTCAAAGCCCGAGAAAAGCCTCTTTGACTTTTTGGTCTTCCAGCAACTCGCGCCCCTTGCCTTCCATGACGATGTGGCCGTTTTCCAAAACATAGGCGCGGTCGCACAGGGCCAGGGTCTGCTTAACGTTTTGTTCCACCATGAGAATGGTCATGCCCTTGCGATGAATTTCTTGAA
This sequence comes from Desulfosoma sp., assembly GCF_052743555.1. NCBI lineage: Bacteria > Pseudomonadati > Thermodesulfobacteriota > Syntrophobacteria > Syntrophobacterales > Syntrophobacteraceae > Desulfosoma > Desulfosoma sp. Next base: position 50,009 of record NZ_JBRAHS010000011.1, on the reverse strand, counting down.
CCAGGCGAAAAATCTCCTGGGTCAGCCGAGGGGAAAGTCCAAGAGAAGGTTCGTCAAACAGCACCATGCGAGGCAGGGACATGAGGCCTCGAGCAATGGCGCACATCTGTTGCTCGCCGCCGGACAAGGTTCCGGCCATCTGAGCGGTGCGCTCTTTGAGGCGAGGAAAGAGCTCAAAGACCCATTCCAGGGTTTCCTTGCGCTTGGCCTTAGCCTCGCGGGTCAAAGCCCCCATTTCCAGATTTTCCAAAACGGACATTTCGGGAAAAAGCTGCCGACCCTCAGGAACGTGGGACAAACCGAACTGGATCACTTCGTAGGGTTGCAGATGATCCAGTCGCACGTTCTCAAAAAGAATCTTGCCGCGTTTGGGCCGAATCAAGCCGGAGATGGTTTTCATCAGCGTGGATTTGCCCGCACCGTTGGATCCCACCAGGACAACGAATTCATTGGCCTCCACATGAAAAGACACATCCCACAGCACCTGCACATCGCCGTAGGCGACATCCAATCGCTCCACCTGCAGCATGCCCACTAATCCTTTCCAAGATAAGCTTCAATGACCGCGGGGTCGTTGGCCACCTCCTCGGGGCGGCCCTCGGCGATGCGCTGCCCGTAGTTAATACATAAAACCCGATCACACAAACTCATGATCACCCGCATGATATGTTCCACAATGATGATGGTGACGCCCGAGTCGCGAATCTTGCGGATCAATTGCACCCCATCGACCTGCTCCTGCGGCGTCAGTCCGGCCATGGTCTCGTCGAGAAGCAGCAACTTGGGGTCAGTGGCCAAGGCGCGCGCGATTTCCAGGCGCTTGCGGTCGCCTAGGGGAAGCCCCTTGGCCGAGGCGTCGCTTTTGTGAGCAATGCCGCAAAACTCCACAACCTCCATGGCCTTTTGCCGACTCTTGGATACCGATTCCGTATGGTTGAAGGCCGCCGTCATAACGTTTTCCAAAACCGTCATGCGTCGAAACGGCTTGACCACCTGAAAGGTTCGACCAATGCCCAGTTTGCAGATCTTCCAGGTGGGTAACCCGTTTAGGGGCTTCCCTTGAAAGTGAAGGTGCCCTGAGGTGATGGGGTAATAACCGTTAATAAGATTGAACACCGTGGTCTTGCCCGACCCGTTGGGGCCGATCAGCCCAAAGATTTCACCTTCTTGAACCTTAAAGCTCAGTTCGTTCACGGCCCGTAGGCCGCCGAAGTCCTTAGTAAGTTCAGTGGATTGAAAAATTGGCGTGCTCATGGACCCTTTCCTATGCTCACCGGAGCCGATGCGGCCTTTGAGGACCACAGGCGCCGAATCTTGTTCCAGTCGCCGACGATGCCGTTGGCCATGAAGAGGATCACGAAGATGACCAGCAATCCAAAGACGAGGACATGGAGTTCGCTGACCCATCGGGGAGCCAGCCCAAAAAAGGAACTGCGGAATGTTTCCTGAAGCAACACCATGATGAATGCTCCCAAAGGCGGCCCCCACAGGGTGCCGACGCCCCCGATGATGCCGACCAGTATGGCCATGATGGAAATATGGTGCAGCGAAAAGACCACTTCCGGGTCGATGAACGCCATGTAGTTCATGTAAAAGGCTCCCGCCAACCCCGTGAAAAAGGAGCTGATGATCAGCGATAGACTTTTATACCGAAACGCGTTGACCCCCATGGACTCGGCCGCGTCCTGGTCCTCGCGAATGGCGATAAAATAATAGCCCCACTTGGAACGCATGACGGCATGAATGGCCCAGATACAGCCGAGGGCGATGAAAAGGGCCAGATAGTAATAGGGCAGTTTGCTACGAAAGGTTTGCATGAGCAAAATGCCCTGCATGCCTCCCGTAAAACTGCGCCACACCACCGCTAACAACCGAAAGATTTCACCCACGGCAATGGTGGCCAGCGCGAAGTAAGGCCCTCGCAGCCGAAAGCAGATCCAGCCGATAACGAAACCCAAAAGGGAGGCTACAGGGCCGCCAAAGGCCATGCCCCACCAGGCGGAAATGCCTAATTTTGTAGCGCACAAGCCGGCTGTGTAGGCCCCGAGGCCGAAGAAGATGGCATGGCCGAAAGAAACCTGCCCCGTAAAGCCGGCCAGAAGGTTCCACGAGGAACCGATCACCACCCAGATCAAGGCCAAAATAATCACGTGCTGATAATAGTCTGAACGCACGATCAAGGGAAAAAGAAGGGACGCCGCCACGATGGCGGCCACGTGCCACCGTATTGCCTTCATGCCGCCTCCGTGCCTTTCAAATCTTGGTCAGCCGCTTCAACCCACCGGGAAGAAAGATGAGGACCAACAAAAAGATGACCATCCCCACAGCGTCTTTCAGGGCCATGGACACGTAAGTGGCACCGAGGGATTCCGAGACCCCCAACACGACACCTCCCACAATGGCCCCGACGGTGCTGCCCAATCCTCCGAGAATGGTGATGACAAAGGCCTTTAAGGTAAAAGCTCCACCCAAGTCCGGAAAAAGGTAATAGATGGGGAGAAGCAATGTCCCCGCGGCGGCCACTAAAGCCGCGCCCAGTCCGTAGGTAAAGACCGTGATCCGGTCCGCGTTGACCCCCAAAAGCAGCGCCGCCTCCTTGTTCTGCGCCGTGGCTCGAACCGATTTACCTATATCGGTCTTGAGAAGAAAGACAAAAAGCCCGATGGTCAGCACAACAGCGATGCCAAATGCAATGCACATGGGCAGGTTAAAGGCGATGGATCCGGCATAAAGCGACATGGAAGTGTACGCCGGGCGTACCGATTTGTAGTCGGAATGGAAAATCATGCGCGCCACTTCCGTGAGCACCATACCAATCCCCACCGTCATGAGCACCTGATTTTCGGGGAGAATCGCCTCCACTTTGATCAGGGGATTCAGCAAGTAGCGCTGAATCAGAGCGCCGAGCACAAACAGAGCGGGCATGGTGATCAGGAGCGCCACGTAAGGATCCAGATGCGCATACTCGTACAGGACGTAAGTGATGTACATGGCCACCATCATGAGCTGGCCGTGGGCGAGGTTGATGATTTTCATCACGCCCATGATCAGGGTCATGCCGATGCCCACAAGAGCGTAAATGCCTCCCATCAAGATACCGGCGACAACGGTTTGTATCAACACACCCATAGAGTCTCATCCTTGCGGGTTGAGCCGCAGACAGTGACAGAGTCGTGCGGAGCGCTTCAGGGGCGCTCCGCATCGTTGCATTTACTTCCACTCAGCCTGCCAATCGATGGGATAAACATAGGGTTTGGTGGCTAGGTCCTTGGGCCAAACCAGCTCCAGGCGACCGTCAATCCACTGAACCAGATAGGTGGGAAGGCGGTTTTGGTTGGTTTTCTTGTCATAGGAGATGAATTTCACCGGGCCGAACACCGTCATCATGTCGGTTTCCGACAAAGCCTTGCGAATGTCGTCGGGGCCTGTAGATTTGGCCCGCTTCAGGGCATCGGCGATGACATAGGCGGCCGCATAGGCTTCGGCGCCGTGATATTCGGTATCTTTCTTATAGGTTTCGACAAACTTATTATAATAATCCATCGCCCCCGGGTACTGCAAAGTCTGGTACCACAAGGTTGCGGAAAAGACTTTTTCCGCCGCCTTTCCCGCATTCTTGGGGAATTCGGGCAAAGTGAAGCCCGCGCCTCCACCCACGAAAAGCTTCGGCTGAATCCGAAGCTCCATGGACTGGCGCATCAGTAACGCGGCATCCATCACATAGGAAATCATGTAAATAAGATCCGGATTCTTGTCTTTGACCTTGACGAGAATGGGCTTGAAGTCAACGCCACCATGCTCGTAGCCTTCCTCAACCACCACCTCCAGGCCGAGCCTTTCACAAATCTGTTTGAATTCCTTGGCTCCCGAACTGCCGAAGTTGGTGTTTTCATAAAGAATGGCAACGGTTTTCGGCTTGACCACCTCTGTGAGGAAGGACTCCAGCGCCTTGGGATATTCGCTGACGGGGGGGTTGAGACGAAAAACGTAGTCCCAATTTTGCTCGGTGATCTTGTCATCGGATCCCGTATTGACCAAGAAAGGCTTTCGATTCTGCTGCGCCACACCGGCGATGGCAAAGGTTTCCGAACTTCCATAGCCGCCGCCCAGCATGAGTACTTTGTCTTTGTTGATGAGCTTTTCCGCCGCCGACCGGGCCACTTCCGGGCGTCCTGTGTCGTCTTCATAAAGAAATTCCAACTTTTTGCCGTTGATGCCGCCCGCATCGTTGATTTCTTTGAGCGCCATATCAAAGGAAAGCTTTTCGATTTCGCCGAATTTGGCCTTCGCCCCCGTCAGGGGAAGTATGATCCCCACGCGAAGTGTATCCTGCGCCAGCACGGGCACAGTCCCCCAAGCGCTCAGCAAACCAAGACAAATCGCCACAGCCAACCACTTCCTCATGATGCCTCCTCCCGTTTTCATTGCTTATGCTGATCCCATGGCCACAATAATAAAACCGCACATTCTGCGAAAACGCACGCGATCACGAAGGTTCCACAAAAAAGAATGCAGGCGACTGTGCCGAAAAAGGACTGATGAGTGTTTCTGAGAGAGAACCGGCGTCTCTCCAGATGGCGCTCGTTCGAATCGGGCAGGGCAAGGTCCCGGTTCACCGGGTTCGATCCTATCCGCCATGGAGGAGTCTGTCAAGCATGGGAGGCATGCCTCGTATGCACCCTCAGTAGAAGATGGTTCGACACCGATGGTAAGGACGCCGTCGAAAGGGCGCCATCTGCCCCAAAGACCACAGCCAATGGTCCACGTGGACGCTGCGCACATGTGAACTTCCAACCTCATGAAAAGCTTTTTTCAACTTTTCCACAGCCACGATGGTCACGGCGCGAATCTCAATCTCCTCTCGACTTCCGGAAGAAAGCACGCTCCGAGCATCAATCCGTTCCTCAAGGTCTCTGTGGTAAGCAAGAATTTCCAGCTCGCGAAGCACCTGAGGGAGTTTATAATCCGCAAAGGCCGTCAGGCGATCCACGTCCACAAAACGCCCCGGCCCTTGACCTTCAAAGGCTCCGTGCAAATCGGCCGCAAAAATCTGTGCCCGTTTCCAAAAGTAGACCGGTTGTGCATCCAAAGAGCATTGATCGCGAAAGCTTGAAAAATCTTGTGCCAACCTGGCCGCCAGCCGGCAGGCCGACCCGTCGGCCCACCGAATGAGGTTCATGACATCCCCGCCCCATTTTTCCATGAGCACCCGCCCGGCTTCCTGAAGGTTTTCCAACCGAGCCGCCAGCAGAGGAATCCGCCCACGACCGGCAAGAATGCTTTCCAAGTCTTCTAAGGTCAGCGTTCGTAGGTACCATGCCTGAGTGAGAGGAACCCCTCTGACGTAGGCCTTTTTCAGGGCTGCCGCCAAGCCGCAGTAACCCGAATACAGCGTGCCTTCGAGGTCCACTTCCCACAAGGGCTCATGGGGGTCCGGCCAGAAACAGTGGTTGAGCACATCCAGAACGAAAATCCAGCGGGCCGTCTCTTCCGTTCCATCCCAGAAATGGTAGGGCTCTTTCCACGATGGAAGCTGCCGCAGAAGATGCCCCCAGGTCTGGACGGCGGGCGTCACAGCTTCTTCATTGAGCGTCACAAAGCGTGCCCGCGCCGCAACCCTTTGGGCCGATGCCAACACAGGAAAATCTGACACTTGATCGCCTCCTTTTGCCTTTTTTCACCTCGCGGCGCCCGTTTCGAACAACGCGTTCTCTTGGACGCCCGATCTTCTCTTTAACCAATCCATCAAAAATGTTCGGTCGTTTCTCGACGGATCCTGGAGCACCATGTGAAACGCTTCGGTGAGGATCTCGCCCACTTTCGGGCCTTGAGGAACGCCGGTCACCGCCATGACGTCCCGGCCGTTAATGGCGAGAGCCTGGCGTGTTAAGGGCGGTTTTTCTTCCACAATGCGCCGCATCCGCACGCGCAGCCTTTCCACGGCCTCTAAAGACGGCTCATCAATGCCGTGCGCCAGCCGATCGGCTCGAAGGAGATCCAGCAGGTCCTCGAGAAGTGGTTCGCCCACGCGATGAATGAGCCTCCTCACAGCACCGTCCCTCCACGCATCTGTGGAATGCACCATGTGGTTTGCCACCAAAGTCACGACCTCCTCAGTGAGGCGCTTGGGGGCGAGCCACCGGCCGAGAATTTCCGAAGACATTTGAGCGCTGCGTTTTTCGTGGCCGTAAAACCGGAAAATTCCCCGAATTTTTTGACGAACCCGCGGCTTGCTGATGTCGTGTAAAAGGGCGGCCAGGCGCACGCGAAGTCGCGCAGGGCTGTAATGGACACTCAGCAGCGTGTGACGATAAATGTCATGACGGTGATAATGGTTCTGCTTTTTTCGCCACCCTTCCAACAATTCGGGAAGAAAAACGGCCATCAACCCGGAGCGGCGGCACAGATCCAAGCTCGCCATCACATGAGGTCCTGAGAGTAGTTTCCAAATTTCCTCGCGTATTCTTTCCATGGCCGCTCGACCCAGCCACGGGGCCGCCTGGCGCATCGCCGCTTCGGTCTTCGGGCTCACCCTGAAACCATAGCGGCTCACCATTCGAGCCGCCCGAAGGGGCCGCAGAGGATCCTCCCGGAATCGCTCCAAAGGATCCACTACGCCACGAAGCCTGCCTGCAACCAGGTCCTGAAGACCGCCAAAAGGGTCCAAAAGAGCGCCGTCGGGATAGCCCACAGCCACGGCATTGATCGTAAAATCGCGTCGCTCAAGGTCCTTGCGCAGGCCTTCCTGGCCGTTGAACGCCCAGGTAGTGATTTCCACAGGGCCGTCCGGTGTGACGGCCAGCAACGTTCCGTGACTCAACCCAAAAGTCACCATGCGGTACGGAGGGCTCAGGGCCTTGAGGACCGCCTCCGGCGGGGCGTCCGTGGAAAAATCCCAGTCTGCGGGTGTTACGCCCAGCAGGTGATCCCGCACCGCTCCGCCCACCAGCCACACTGCATAGCCCCTTTGCTTGAGGCGCCGAGCCACATCCATCACGGAGGCGGGCATTTGACTAAAGATCTTGTCCAGAATCTTCCCCTTCATGAAATTTTCCTTGATCTCCATTTTTTTTGCCTATATTAGAATCCCTGTCGGTGGTGCACAAGCGCACATAAAGGGACGGAGGATGTTGTGGACGCCATTCAAGTGATGGAAGAAGCCAATCGCATCATCGAGGATTTTCCCCTGCATCAGTACGTACTCTATGTGATGCTTTTCTTGCTGGAAATCGGCATTGCCTTTTGGATTGCGCTGAGTTTGTGAGTGTCGGCCGGACGCTCCGTGGCAGCGGCGTTCGGGTCCATTGAACATGAATTGAGGCATCGGCAATATGGCGCAAAATCTTTGGCGCGCACTTCGCCTTTTGTTGTTGCTTAGCGGCGGGGCCCAGGTGAGGGAACCCTTCGTCTTCCGTGTGCGCCGAAGGTGACGCATTGCTTAAGGACAGGACGTGAAGGCCATGGGTTCCCCCCATGGCCTTTTGTATTTGCCGTGAAAGGAGGTGATGGACATGGGACTTGGCGGTCCAGTGGGTTTGGATGACGAGGTCGGCCCCCTTAGAGATGTGAACGCCATCGAAAAGTTTCAACGGACACCTTTAGGAAAGAAAGGATTTTCTTATGAGCCGCAAAATCTATGTGTTCGACACCACTCTGCGGGACGGCGAACAGGTCCCGGGAGCCAAACTCAACCGGCGCCAAAAACTGGAGATCGCCGAACAGCTGGCCAAACTGGGTGTGGATATTATCGAGGCGGGCTTTCCCTGCTCTTCACCGGAAGATCTGAAAGCCGTGCAGACCGTGGCGGAACAAGTCAAGGGGCCGGTGATTGCCGCCCTGGCCCGCGCCGTTCCATCGGACATTGACCTGGCCTGGGAAGCCGTCCAGAAGGCCGAGCGCCCCAGAATTCACGTTTTTCTTCCATCTTCAGACATTCATCTGCAAAAGAAGCTTCGACGCGACCGGGAAAGCGCTTTGCAGCAGGCCGTGGAAGCGGTCAAATACGCCAAGAAGTACTGCGAGGACGTGGAATATTCCACGGAAGACGCTTCTCGAAGCGATTTCGACTACCTGTGCCGTGTCATTGAAGCGTGTATCAAAGCGGGAGCGACCGTCATCAATGTTCCGGACACAGTCGGTTACGCCATTCCCGAACAGTACGGCGAACTCATTCGTAGTCTTCGAGAGCGTGTTCCCGCGCTGGACAAAGTCATTTTGAGCGTTCATTGCCATAACGATCTGGGCTTGGCGGTGGCCAACAGCCTGGCGGCCATTCGAAACGGGGCCCAGCAGGTGGAATGCACCATCAACGGCGTGGGGGAACGCGCCGGAAACGCCTCTTTGGAAGAAATCGTCATGGCCTTGCGCACCCGTGAAGCTTTCTACAACGCCCACACGGATATTGTGACCACGGAAATCTACCGGACCAGCCGCATGGTGAGCCGTCTGATGAACATTCCCGTACAACCCAACAAGGCCATCGTGGGAGCCAACGCCTTTGCCCACTCTTCCGGTATTCATCAAGACGGCATTTTGAAGGATCGTTCCACCTACGAAATCATTCGCCCGGAAGACGTGGGCGTCAAAGCCCACAGCTTGGTGCTCACCGCCCGATCCGGACGGGCCGCCCTGCGCCACCGCCTTCAGGAATTGGGCTACAATCTCACCGAAGAGCAATTCGAACGCGTCCACAAACGCTTCCTCAACGTGGCCGACCGGAAAAAGGAAATCTCCGGGCAAGACCTCACCAGCATTGTGGAAGTCGAACTGACCGAGGTGCCGGAAACCTATACCTTTCACAGTCTCCAGATCATGAGCGGCAACACCATGCAGCCCTTGGCTTCCGTCACCTTGCTCAAGGAGGGCCGACAGATCACCGACGCCGCCACCGGCAACGGCCCGGTAAATGCCGTGTTCAACTGCATTGAACGGATCGTGGGTCAGGAAGGGAAACTTCTAGACTATGATCTCAAAGCCGTCACCACGGGTAAGGATGCTCTCGGCGAAGCCATGGTTCGCGTGGAAATCAACGGCACGGTCTATTCGGGCATCGGCACGAGTCCGGACGTCATCGAAGCCAGTGCGCGGGCGTACGTAAACGCTTTCAACCGCTTTTTTGCCAACGGCAACCTTTAGGGTCTTTGAAGGCGTCTCTTGGATGTTCTCGCTGACGGGGGTAGGAAAGCGCCACGAGAGGCAACAGGGGTTTGCCCCTCGTGGCGCCTCTTTAACACGGCGCCCAAATCACGTCGGATCAGCCTTCTTGGAGGGGCTGCTCACTAGAGCGTGTCCGAAAACTCAATTGTGACAATTGGCGCCCTTGCAATGTCAATAAGTTTCAAGGCTCCATCGGCCCCAGATCGGTATTGTCGGACAGGCTCCTCATAGGAGGTCGTCCGAGAATGGCTTTTCGGAGGCGTTTTCGTTTCATTCTGTAGAAGCGCCGCAAGGCGCAATTAGGCATGGCAGCTTGCGCCGCTCCTACGGTAAGGTGTTATCGGACGCGTTCCTCATCGCTACCTGTCCGAGAACCTGCGGACCGGCAGGCGCCGGTCCCTCCGCGGTGAATCGTGGGACGTGCCCTAGGTGTTTGAGGGACGCGCTCCCGCGCGTCCGTACATGTATGGATCGCAAAAACACGGCCCCTTCTGTGGTATCGGGGCCGTTACAAACGCCACGGGTAGGTATTCTCGGACACCCCTCCTAGACTCTGCGTCCAATGCCTGGAGGACGGAAACTCACCGGGACTTTTTCTCGATCGACCCTTCAGGAGCCGCCGGGGAATGCGGGGCCGCGTGCGCCGCTACGGGTTGCAGCATTTCGTGATATTCGACTTCGTAGATGTAGAGCATAACCATGGCAAAGGCCAGAATCAGGGGCCCGTAAATGATGCCGGCCAATCCGAACCATTGGACCCCTCCCAGAATGGCCAAAAAAATGTAAAAAGTGGACATGTCCGCTCGGCCTCGCATGAAAAACGGCCGCAAAAAATTGTCAATGGAACCCACCAGCACCACGCACCACAAGGTCAGAAACACGGCCGAAGTCACCTTACCGAGGATGACCAGATACACCACGGCGGGAACCCACACGAGAGCGGTGCCCACCACGGGAATAAAGGAGGTAAAGCCCATGAGTGTTCCCCAAAAGAGACCCGGAATCCCCACAAGCTTTAGCCCTATGCCGCCGGCAAGGCCCTGAGCCACGGCGGTCAAAAAACTCCCCAAGAGAGCCGAGCGCGCCACGGCGTGCATTTTTTGCAAAATGCGATCTTCTTGTTCTTCCCGCAGTGGAGAGAGCTTCTTGATGGCCTGAATCATGGCCTCACCATCCCGAAGCAAGTAAAAAGTAAAAAAGATCAGCATAAAGAATCGGGTCACCACCGTCGCTGCATCGCCCAGTAATGCCGCCCCCCGATTGATGAGAAACTGGCCGACATTCTTACTGATCGCCAGCAGATGGCCTTCCAGGTTCAACTTGGAGAAATCCACAAATGTCAAACGGGCCTGCAGCCACTGCATGCCCTGCAGCACTCTTGGATGATCGGCCAACTTCTGGAGATTGCCTTGGCGAATCCATTCCGTGACATGGCTTACGGAATCGATCCCTTGGGCCACAAGACTGGAAGCAAAAAAGATGAAGGGAATGGCAATGACGAAGGTCACCAACAGCACGGTGAGCAGGGCGGCCACATTGCGCCGTCCTCGCACCCATCGGCAAATGCGGGTCTGGACGGGGTTAAAGAGGCTGGCCAGTAGAATGGAAAACACAAGGGTATGCAAAAAGGGCCTGATGACCCCAAAAACCATGAAAAGGGAAAAAAACAGAAGCACCAACAAAAAGTAACGGTACTCGGCGCTCGGCCCTCCTTGGATGCCCCCATCTTTCTCCTTTTGCATACGTCACGCCTCACGTCATTTTTCGCATTTTCACGAAGCCCTCCGCATCACAGCAACCTTTGGGCCTTTTGCTTGTAGGTCTTGGCCAACTCTGGCTCGTTGAGCATTTCATAAAGGAACGACTGCAGAAGGTAAGTTTCCCGAAGTTCCTTGGGCTGGTTCGTCAGAAGAATTTCCGCTTTCTTGGCAAATTCCAGCGATCTCTTTGGAGCATTCTTTTGCAGCCAAACTTTGGCTAAGCCGAGAAAAGCCGAGCCGTTATACGCATCCACCTGAACCGCCTGTTCATAAAACCCCAAAGCTCCATCGGGGTCTCCTTTGGCCAAGGCCCGATCCCCTTCGTGCACAAGCTGTACGGAGGCGAGATATTGGGGAGATGGTTCCTTGGGCGGTTTTGCCGCAGGGGTCCCGCTGGGCGGCACCTGGGGCGTTTCGGGTAAGGTTTTTTCTTTGATGGACGCCGAGGGTGCGCTGGGCGTCGATGAAGCCGGAGCTGGCGTGGAGGGTGCCTGCACCGTGGGCGTCGAACCGGCCCATGGGCCGGGAAGGACCACAGGCCTTTTCGGAGTACAGCCCCAAAAGATCGCCAAGCCCACACACATCCAAAGCACACTCATGCGTCCCATCGTCCACTCCTGTGCCCCTTTTGAGGCGAAGCCCTTCCTGATCAACATCCCCGATGGACTTCTTTCAAAACTCTTTAATCCATCGGTGCCCCAAAATGCTTTGTCCTCAAGCAGGCCGTTTGAAAAGTCGTTTTCGCCCATTCGGTGTTGCGCAATTTCAGCTCGTTCAGGGTCTGGAGGGTCTAAAATTTGCCCTCTCAAAAAGGCTCCAGAGAGAAAGGCCTCTTGCCTGCCTTTTTAGCGAGCCAAAGGCCCGCGCTGTTCCTGACGGCTCCGAATCGGACCCCGTCCAGCATAGGAGCTTGCCCGAAAATGGCTTTTCGGGGCCGTTTTCCTCTCATTCTATAGGAGCGCCCCAAGGCGCGCTGAGGCTCGCGGCTTGCCCGCTCCTACTGAAGGCGTTCCCGGACAGGCTCCATAGGCACCTGCCCGAGAGGGCGAATTCTCGACCTAAGATGCCGTTTTCACGCACTAAAATGGTTAGACCGTGAATCAGGTCAGGCGAAAACGACTTCTTGGCCATGGTCCTCGCATAGCTTTTGCGGGTATCTCCAAAATCGTTGGATTTGGGCGTCGTTCCCGTTAACCCAATGGGACGTTACAAGCGTCGCCTTCATTTCGTCAATCCCCGTGCAGGTGGCAGGCACCGCTGGGCACTAGCTCTTCCAGGAAATAAACGGGTCGAGTCAAAGGACACTCCGCCGTGGCGGGCTGACCCGATTCCGTGCACACCAGCCGTTCCACCACCCCAGGCGGCACGGCAAAGGGTTGGGGAGAAATCCATGGATGAATGCTTTTCATGAAACGGGCCCAAAGGCGCAGAGCTCCCGTCGCTCCACTCAATCCCGTAGACCGATTGTCATCAAAACCCACCCAAACCAAAGCCAGCACATCGCTCGTATAGCCCACAAACCAGGAATCTTTATAATCGCTGGTGGTGCCCGTCTTGCCCGCACAGGGGAAAGTAATACCCAAGGTGGAAAGCTCTCGAGCCGTGCCTTCTTCCACCACGTTTTGGAGCATGCGGGTGATGAGAAACGCCTTGGCGGCACTGGTCACGGTCGTCATTTCCACGTGACGCCGTTCCAAGACCGTTCCCTTGGGGGTGACCACTTTGCGAATGGTCAACAGTTCGGGCCTCTGCCCTTCATTGGCCAGAGCCGCATAGGCCCCGGCCAACTCCAAAGGCGTTACCTCAAAGGCGCCCAAGGCCACGGAAGGGTACGGGTCAAGCCTGGAACGGAACCCCAGACGCCTTGCCGTCTGGACCACCTGCTCGAAACCGATCTGCGAGGCCATGTTGACGGTGGCGGCATTTAAGGAATGGGTCAGCGCCTCCTGAACCGTCACCATGCCACGGTATCGCCCGTCGTAGTTGCGCGGCGTCCACACCATGCCACCCACGTGATACACCTTGGGCACGTCCTCAAGGGGGCTGATGGGCGTGAATTGGTCCAAAGCGGTAAGATAGACGAAGGGTTTGAAGGCGGACCCCGGCTGCCGATGCGCCTGCAACGCTCGATTAAAGGTGCTCAGGGCATAATCCCGGCCACCGACCAGAGCCGTGAGGGCTCCCGTTTTGGGATGGACCACCACCATAGCCGCTTGAAGCCTTTCCGTGGGGTCTTCCACCTGAAGCCAAGGATGTTGCCTTTCCAACTCGGCCAGTCCTTCTTGAACAGCTTTTTCCGCTTCCCAAGCTATCTCCGGATGATAGGCGGTGTAGACGACTAAGCCTTCCGAAGCCAGGGTTTCTTTGGAATAGAGCGCCTCCAATTGGGCCTTGACCAGGTCGATGTAATAGGGTGCCACAGTGCCGAAGGCCGCCCTCGGTGCCGTTCGAATGGGTTCCGACTGGGCTTGTTGGTAGACCTGGGCCGTGATGAACTCAAGGTCCCGCATCCGTTGCAACACGAGGTTGCGCCGCTCCCGACACAGATCCAGGTTCTTGTAAGGCGAGTAACGATTGGGCGCTTGAATCATTCCAGCCAGCACCGTCGACTCCCCCAAGCTCAGGTCTTCCACATTTCGACCAAAGTAGAACTGTGCGGCCTCTCCGACACCGTGAATGGCCATGCTTCGCCACTGTCCCAGGTAGATTTCATTCAGGTACATTTCCAAAATAGCTTCTTTGGAATACTTTGCTTCCAGCACCAGGGCCATGGCGGCCTCCAGAAGCTTTCTCTTGACCGTTCTCTCCGGCTCCAAAAAATAGTTCTTCACCAGCTGCTGAGTGATGGTAGACCCTCCCTGGACGATGCGTCCGGCCATGAGGTCCGTCCACAAGGCTCGGGCGATCCCCCAGGCATCGATGCCGCGATGTTCGAAAAACCGTCGGTCTTCAATGGCGATGACGGCCTTGATCAAGTGGTCCGGCACCTCTTTGAGCCGAACCAGCAAGCGGCTTTCCCTTTTTTCACCGAAAAGACGCGCCAGCACTACAGGCTCCACCTCCACATAAGGGCGGCTCGCCCCGGACTCTTCAAGACTCAGCACCCGGTCTCCCTGAAAGCGCACGAGCACCTGTCGAGCTTTCAAGGTCGTGCCCGGATAGAAAAAATCTCGAAAATGAACGCGAATGGCATCGCGGGCGCGCACATATTCGCCAGGACTTGGCATGGAAGCGGCGCTCATCCGGTAGCCTCGAGCCGCCAGCACCTCTTCGAACCGGGCCGCGCTCAGAGGCATGCCGGGGTAAATCATCAATGATTGGCTCAACACTACCGCCGGCACACTCCACAACCGTCCCGCAAATCGCTCTTCAATGGCCCGAGACAAATAGACATAGCCCGCGAAGACCGCCGCAGCACAGAAAATGCCCAACGCCAGGCCAAATCCCACAAGGCTGCGTATCCAAGACCTCTTCTTTTTCCGCGGCTCTCCTCGGCTCATCGGCGGTCCAATCGAACGACGCATTCGATATGTGGTGTATGCGGAAAGAGATCAAAGGGCTGGACGGCACACACCTTATAGGCCTGTGACAAGGCCGAGAGATCCCGAGCCAGGGTCGACGGATTGCAGGACACCGCAACAATACGGCGCGGCGCAAGTTCAAGGAGCATTCTGACCACCTTGGGGTGCATGCCTGATCGGGGTGGATCGGTGACGATCACGTCCGGTGGTCCCCCAAACATGTTCAAGGAATGCTGGCGAAGCACGTCTTTGAGGTCCCCGGCAAAGAAATGGCAATTGTCGACGCCGTTGAGCGCCGCGTTTCGGTAGGCGTCCGCCACCGCCTCTTCCACCAGCTCAAAGCCGGATACTTTGCGGGCTTGTGCCGCCAGGGTCAAAGCGATGCTGCCGGTGCCGCAATACAGGTCCCATACCGTTTCCGTGCCCGTCAATGCGGCACTTTCCAAAACCGCCGCATAAAGCTTTTCCGCGCCAAGGGTATTCGTCTGAAAAAAGGATTGGGCGGAAACACGAAAGCGAAGCCGCCCCACATGTTCCTCAATGGCTCCCGAACCCCAAAGGATCCGAGGGGCCTCGCCCTGAGCCACTTGGGCTCGGGAGCGATTGATGGAATGCACAAAGGTGGTCACCGGCGGTCCTTGGGATTCCAGCTCTCGGGCCGCCCGCTCCACGGTTCGATGCACCTCGGGCGCATCCGCCGTGATGAGGTGAACAAGTCGCTGCCCGGTCTTTTTGGATTCGCGCACCACCACAAAGCGCCACACTCCCTGATGGGTGCGAATATGATAGGGAGCCAAACCGCTTTCCTTGGCCGCACGTCGAAGGATGTCCACCACGACCATGGCTTCCGGAGACTCCAGACGGCAGTCATGCACGTCAAAGACGCGGTCGTATCGATTGCGCACATGCAATCCCAGGGCGAAAGTCCGGTCATAAGCCACCTCCGAGCACGCCACTTCGTCGGAAGACAGCCACCGATAGGCCGAAAAGGTAAATTCCATCTTGTTGCGGTACCCATAAAGGACAGGGGACGGCGTCACTGGAAAAATGGGAAAGTCCACAGGCTCCCGAGGCTCAAGAAGACATTCCCTCACATGGCGATGTTTCCACGCCAGTTGCTCTGCATAGGCCAAATCCTGCCAAAGGCAACCGCCGCACACTCCAAAATGGGCACAGGCCGGGTCCACCTGATCCGGGGACCGCTCCAAGACTTCAAGGACTTGCGCCTCAGCGTAATTGGCTTTCTTTTTGGTGATGCGCACGCGAACCCTTTGGCCTGGTAAGGCTCGATCCATGAGCACCACAAAGCCATCAAGGCGGCTGAGGGCTTTGCCTCCGAAAATCAACTTGTCCACAAAGAGCGCCAGTTCGCTGCCCTTGCGAAGGGATTCCATCGTTTTCTCGTCCCTTTCACGTCCGCAAATCTCTGGTGCGTCACAGGACATCTATGTTAATAGATACGTCCTCGGAAAACCAGAACCTTTGTTCCGCAACCACGCCATCCCAAAGAACGGTGATGAAGACTCGACCCATGCGATCCTTGCGCACCTATGGAAAACTGATCAAATTCAGCCACACGGTTTTCGCCCTGCCGTTCGCGCTGGCCGCCGTCACTTTGGCCCATCGGGAAAAACCTCTGACGATCTCGACGCTTTTTTGGATTGTTGTGGCCATGGTGGGAGCCCGTTCCGCGGCCATGGGATTCAACCGTTTGGTGGACGTTCGCTTTGACCGTTTGAATCCCAGAACGGCCGACCGGCCGTCGGTTACCGGAGAGATTTCCATGCAGGCCATGGTCTGCTTCATTGGGGGCTCTTCGCTCGTGTTCCTGCTGAGCGCCGCCATGTTGGGACCCTTGTGTCTGAAGTTGGCCCTGCCATGCCTTGCTGTGCTCTTTGGGTATTCCTACACTAAACGGTTCACGGCGGCTTCGCACCTGTATCTTGGGACCGCCATCGGGCTTGCCCCCCTGGGCGCATGGATCGCGGTCACCGGATCCTTCGATGGGCGCATCCTTTGGCTCTCTGGGGCGCTCATGACGTACATCGCCGGTTTTGACATCCTCTATGCCTGCCAGGATGTGGACTTTGACCGGTCCACGGGTTTGCACAGCCTGCCGTCCCGGTGGGGCATTGCAAAAGCTTTGCGTTTTTCCGCAACCCTGCACGCCGTCACTGTCATCTGCCTTGTGGCCCTGGGGCTGACCTTTCACAGGGGCCGTGTCTTTTATCTCTCTCTTTGCGTCATTGCGGGCCTTCTTGTCCTGGAACACCGGCTGGTGCGCCCTCATCGGCTCGACCGTATTCCCATTGCCTTTTTCCATGTTAACAGCGTGGTTTCCATCCTTTTGCTCGCTGCTGTGTGGCTGGATACCCTGTGGACGACCTAGGTCACGGAGTGTTTCCGTTTTGGCTTGGGCTTGAGGAGACTGCTCGTGTTCAATGTGTCTTTGGAAAAAAGCCCGCACCGCATGGGCTCTATGTTCGATCGCATTGCCAGGACGTATGATCTGCTCAACCATGCCCTCTCCTTGGGGCTGGACGTGTGGTGGCGCCGACAGGCGGTGGGCGCACTGTGGCGTTTAGCGCCCCAGGCGCAACGGGTGCTGGATGTGGCCACGGGAACAGGAGATCTGGCTTTTGCGGCGTTGCGAGGCCGTCCCAGCGTGACGGTGATCGGCCTGGACGTGGCTCGTAACATGCTGCGCATCGCTGCCACAAAACGCCGTGCCGCCGGTGTGGCTTCAATCCGCTACGGCCTTGTAACCGCCAACGCCATGAAAATGCCTTTTCCGGACAAGTCCTTTGATGCTCTCATGATCGCCTACGGCATTCGAAACCTGCCCGATATTTCCGAAGCTTTTCAAGAATTTCATCGCGTGCTGCGTCCCGAAGGTCATTTGCTCATCTTGGAATTCAGCCTGCCACGACAGCCCGTATTGAAAAAGGCTTATAGGCTGTACTTTGAAAAAATGCTTCCGCACCTGGGCGCCTGGGTATCTCGAGACCGCGAGGCCTACCGCTACCTGCCGGCATCCGTTGGGGCGTTTATCACGCCGGAAGCCATGAGCGGCCTCGGGGCGGCGCACGGTTTTGAAACACGCCGTATACGGCTACTGACGGGGGGAATCACCTACTATTGGATCGGCCGTTGCACAAAGGATGTCTCATGAAAACAGCCTACAAAAATCTTCGGGATTTCGTTCGGGTTCTGGAAAAAGAAGGCGAATTGTTGCGCATCACGGCGCCCGTCTCTCGGGATTTGGAAATCACGCAGATCACGGACATCGTGTGCAAGAGCCCGGGCGGGGGCAAAGCACTTCTGTTTGAAAACGTCGTGGAATCCCCTTTTCCTGTGCTCACCAACGCCTTTGGCAGCGAAAAGCGCATTTGCATGGCTTTGGGCGTGCGCCATTTGGACGACCTGGCGGCTCGAGTGCGCCGATTCCTTGAAATCGAACCACCCAAGTCCCTAGGGCACGCGGTGCGCTTACTGCCTTTGGGCCTGGACCTTTTGCGTTTTGTGCCGCGAAAGGTTCGCAAAGGCCCCTGTCAAGAGGTGGTGCTTCGCGGAGCCGACCTGGACTTGAACCGATTGCCCGTGCTCAAATGCTGGCCCAAAGACGGAGGGCCCTTTGTGACCCTTCCCGTCGTCATCACGCGCAGCCTCAAGACCGCTAAACGCAATGCGGGCATGTACCGACTGCAAGTCTACGATGCCAAAACCACGGGCATGCACTGGCATATTCACAAGGATGGATCGCATTATTTTCAGGAATACCGGGCCGCTGGCAAGCCCATGCCCGTGGCTGTGGCCGTAGGAACCGACCCGGCGACCACCTACGCCGCCACAGCGCCGCTGCCTCGCGGTGTGGACGAAATCATTCTTTCGGGATTCATCCGTCGAGCCCCCGTGCCCATGACACGAGCCGTGACCGTGCCGCTGGATGTGCCCGCCGAAGCGGAATTTATTCTGGAAGGGTACGTGGATCCCGAAGAGCTTCGCCTTGAAGGCCCCTTTGGTGATCATACGGGATACTATTCCTTGACGGATCTTTATCCCGTCTTTCATCTTACAGCCATCACACACCGCAAGAATCCCATTTACCCGGCCACCATTGTGGGTCGGCCTCCCATGGAAGACTGTTACCTGGCCAAGGCCACGGAACGGCTTTTTCTTCCGCTGCTGCAAACGGTGTTACCGGAAATCAAGGATTATTGGCTGCCTTGGGAAGGGGTGTTTCACAACATCACCGTGGTCGCTCTGGAAAAAGAATACCCAGGCCATGCGCGCAAAGTGATGAGCGCCCTGTGGGGACAGGGCCAGATGAGTTTCTGCAAAGCCTTGGTCATGGTGGATGCCCACGTGGACCTGCATCGCCCCGAAAGGGTGCTGGAAACGGTGCTGAACACCGTGGATTTGGAGCGAGATCTCTACGTCACAGAAGGGGTCCTGGATGTGTTGGACCACAGCGCCCCGGAACCGCTCTTTGGCGGCAAAGTGGGCTTGGACGCCACCGCTCGATGGGCTTCGGAACCCCAAAGAGCTCAACGGCCCCGGCCCGCCTCATGGCCCGCCGATGCTCAGCTGCTCACCAGTGTTCGCCAAATCAGTGAAAGATTCACAGGATGTCGGCGGGTGCCTTTGGACGTCTTGAATCCCGTCCTTTTGCTGAACGTCATCAAGGACGGCACCCTGTCCGCCCTTTCCCTGGCACCGGCCTTGATGGACGCCGAATCGCTCAAACCCTTTGCCGTCTTCGTGCTATATGATCAGGACATCGCCCTGCAGGATGGGTCCATGGTGTTGTGGAAACTCTTTAACAATGTGGACCCGCTTCGGGACATCTTCCGCAAAGGGCCTCGGATCCTGATCGATGCCACTAAAAAAGGACCCGAAGACGGCCACCTTCGCCCTTGGCCCGACGACATCGCCATGGACCCGGAAGTGGTTCAGCGCGTGCGCCGCCGCGCGCAAGAACTGGGCATCGCCGCCTACCTTGACGAAAAAAAAGGTTAACCCAAGTTTGTCACTTTTACATCGCCTTTTCTGAAACCCACTATAAGGGTCTCAAATGGTTAGATGAGCATGATCAAAGAAAACCCCCATTTGAGCCTCCAAAACTGACAAACTCGGGTTAACGTTCCAGGAGCTGGCTAGCCCAGACGGGGTTTTCGATCTTTTTGTTTTCCAAATGCATGATCGCGTAGATCATGTTGTTGTAAGGCACAGGCACCCCATGGGCCTGGCCCAGCCTCACCACCATGCCGTTGAGGGCTTCCACTTCCGTCTTGCGGTGCCATTCCAGGTCGCGCAGCATGGAACACTTGAACTTGCGGTTGTAGGAGTAGGCCAGAGCCAAAGCTTCTTCCACGGCGTTGTCCGGCAATCCGATCCCGCATTTCTTGGAAAGCTCAAAGACCTCTTTTATGGTCCCTTCCAGGACCTCGCGCGTCTTTGGGCAATCCAAAATCAGGCCCAGCGCCGCCCGTCCCAGAGTGCTCACCCCGTGCACACCGCATATAAAGAGAAACTTGGCCCACAGGACCTTTTGAATGTTGTCGGACACCTCGGCATCAATGCCGGCACGGTGAAAAGTTTCCAAAATTCTTTGAACCCGCTCCGTGCGCTCCCCGGAAAATTCCCCGAAAATAATTTTTCCGGGTTTGCCCGTGTGCGCGATCACACCCGGAGACGCGATGGTGGATTCGATAAAGACGGTCCCGGGCAAGATTTTTTCTTCAGCGAAGACCTGGGCAAGCCTTTCCACATTGTCAATGCCGTTTTGAAGCGTGAGAATGGATGTGTCGGCTTCTACCATGGGGGAGACAAAACGAGCGGCCTTTTCGGTATCGTGGGATTTGACGCAAAAAAAGCACCAAATCGACCGGGCCGATTTCTTCCGGCTCTGAAGTGGCGTGAATGCGCACACGAAAATTATCGTTGTTGGTGACCACCTCCAAGCCTTCTTCCTGCAAGGCCTCCAAGTGCTTGCCTCGAGCCACAAAGTGGATGTCCAGGCCGGCGCGCGCCAGAAAACCTCCGAAGTAGCCACCAACCCCTCCGGTTCCCATGACCCCGATCTTCATTGATCGCTCCTTGTCGCTCAATACCTCGACCTTTAAGGATGTTCCTTCGCGAAGCCCTCCTTGAACCGCCTTCCGGTGCCCTTTCCGGACAAATCCGGATATGTATAGCGCCCTGCTCAGGTCTCGTCAAACCTTGCCAATCGCTTTGACAAAGCCGCGCAAACCATTCACTATACTTTTCGGTTTTTCGCATCTGTTGGGCCGTCAGATTCTAAGCCGTCGGCATCGCCTCGGCGGCGAATGCGCTCGGGAGAATGCCAAGTCATGAAAAATGTCTTTGACAATGTACTCCAGGCCGTCGGCAACACCCCTCTGATTCGCATCAACCGCCTTAACCCCAATCCACGAACCACCATCTACGCCAAGCTGGAGTGCAAAAATCCCGGCGGCTCCATCAAGGACCGCCCGGCATTGTTCATGATTGAAGCGGCGGAACGCAGCGGAGAACTGACGCCTCAGAAAACCATCATTGAAGCGACCAGCGGCAACACCGGCATCGGGTTGGCTGTGGTGGCCGCCGTTAAGGGATACCGCCTCATTTTGGCCATGCCTGAAACAGCCAGCACGGAACGCCAGAAAATCCTTAAGGCCCTGGGCGCCGAACTGCTGCTCACTCCGGGAGCCCTGGGCACCGACGGCGCCATCGAAGAAGTCTATCGCATGGTGCGGGAACATCCCGACAAGTATTTCCTGGCCGACCAATTCAACAACCCGGCCAATCCCGAGGCGCACTATCGAGGAACCGGCCCGGAGATTTTTGAGCAAACCGAAGGACGGGTCAACGTCGTGGTGACCACGCTGGGCACCAGCGGCACGGCCATGGGCATCTTTCAAGCCATGAAGGAACGCAATCCCGCCATTGAAGTGGTCGCGGTGGAGCCCTACCCGGGACACAAGATTCAAGGCCTCAAGAACATGAAAGAATCCTATGTGCCGGGCATCTTTGATCGCCACAAGCTGGACCGCATCATTCATGTGAAAGACGAGGAGGCTTTTGAAATGGCGCGGCGATTGGCCCGCGAAGAAGGGATCTTTGTGGGCATGAGTTCCGGAGCCTGCATGGCCGCGGCCGTGGAAATCGCCAAGGAACGGGAAAGCGGCGTGATTGTGGCCGTCCTGCCCGACGGCGGTGACCGCTACCTGAGCACCAACCTTTTCACCACTATGCTGGAGCCGGATTTTCGCTTTTTCGATTTTCTGCAGCGCAGCAAAGTGGACTTCAAACCCGTCTTGGAAGGCAAAATCCGCATAGCGGTCACGGGCCCCCCCTTGGATTCCTGCCTCTCCCTGGAAACCGCTCGAAGGCTCATGCTGGCGGATATTCTCACGCGGTTTGTCCGGGCCAAAGGATTTCGTACGGAAACCATCGTCCTGCTTCCCGACCTGGATAGCCGCTCCATTCAGTGCGCCTTGGAAAAGAACGCCGCTCTGGAAGACTACGTGGAAGAGCGCATCTCGATTTTTTCATCGGAATTGCACAAGCTGGGCATGGCCCCGCAATTGGCCCTGACCAAAACAAGCGACCATCTGGAGGCTGTCGTCAACCTGGTGCGCTCCCTGCTCAAGAAAGGCGTGGCTTACGAAAAGCTGCGCTCCGTCTATTTCAGTGTGGCGCAAGTCGACGACTACGGAAGACTGCCCCGCATCGATCCCAGGAAAGTTCGGGTCGGATCTTCCGTGGACCTGAGCGCTTACGAGAAATTGAATCCGCGCGATTTTGCTCTGTTGAAGAGGGCTACGCTGGCCGAGCTCAAACGCGGTCACTATATCAAGACCGAATGGGGCAATGTGGTGCCCACCTGGCATATCGCCACAGCCGCCATGGTCACGGATCAGATGGGATTTCCCGTGGACATCTGTGTCAGTGCCATGGATTTTCTGTTTCCTCACCTGGAAAATCTGCGCACCATCGCCGCCGCCTTTGCCGGAAAGCCCTATGCCAACACGTGGCTTCTGTGCGAAAAGATTCAAAGCGCGGAAGAGCACAACGGGACACCATCCAGAAATAAAGAACCTACAAGGCCTCTGACCCTTGAAGACCTCTATGCCCAAGGGCTGACCCCCGCTGAAGTGCGCTTCTGGTTCATCGCATCCCATTACCGCAAGCCCATGCGGGTTTCCAAGCAAAGCCTTCAAAGCGCCGTTCGGGGACTCAAAAGGGTTCGGGAACTCATCCATCGACTGCGTCATCATCCGGTGCATGACGGTAGCGTCAACGGCGTGGAAGAGGAAGTGTTTTCGCTGGAACGTGACTTTTTTGACGCCCTGGCCGACGACGTGAATACGCCCAAAGCTCTGGCGGCTCTTTTTGATTTCGTCCGTAAGATGCATCTGCGCATGGAACAAGGTCCTCTTGCGCCCCGAGCCAAGGAAGCCGCCTTCAAAGCGGTGGAGAGCGTGGATCGCATCTTGGGCCTTTTTGAGCTGGATCTTCGCCCCTTGTCGGAGCACGAAAAGGCCCTTTTGGACGAAAGGGAAGCTGCCCGCTCGCGAAAGGATTGGGCTCGAGCCGACGCGCTTCGAGAAGAACTGCGCCGCCGGGGCATCATGGTTCGAGATACCGCTCACGGGCCGATTTGGGAACGGGTTTCATGATTCGGGCTTACCCGCCATCGACGCGACTCGGCAGCCCCTTCGGACAATGAACAACCCGTCGCTTAAACCTTCTTCAATCCAGGCCCAAAACGCGCCGCAGTCGGCTTCCCTCTTCAGGTTTCAGGGGATAGGCCGCTGCATGCCCGGCGAAGTTACGAAGGACCACATGATCGGGGTCCACGCGCACCACGGCCGACGCCGTAATGGGCACCTTTCCCAACCCGTTGGGAAGATCCACCACGAAATGGGGAATGGCCAGCCCGGAAATCCGGTTGCGCAAAGCCGCCATGAGTTCCGCTCCGGCCGCCAGGGGGGTTCGAAAGTGGGCCGTGCCCTGCATGAGGTCCATGTGCAGCAGGTAATAGGGACGGACCCTCAGGCTCAGGAGTTCCGTGAACAGGGTACCCAGGACTTCGGCCGAGTCGTTGATGTCCTTGAGCAGCACCGTTTGGCTGCCCAGAGGGATGCCGGCATCGGCCAACAGGCGGCAGGCTTCACGGCTCTCTTGGGTGATTTCCCACGGATGATTCACATGGATGTTCATGTACAATGGGCCGTAAGCCGCCAGGCGCCGCGCCACAGCGGGCGTGACGCGCCCCGGATCGGCAAAAGGCACACGCGTGCCCAGGCGAAGGAGGCGCACATGAGGAATTTCCCGCACCTTGGCCGCCAGCTCTTCCAGGCGTTCCCAAGGCAGCATGAGCGGATCGCCCCCGGAAAGAATCACATCATGGATGGCGGGGTTTTTTCGAATGTAGCGCAGGGCCTCGCCAATGAGCTCGTCGCTGAGAGGCAGCGGGTGAGTCCAGCGCCGTTTCCGCGTGCAAAAACGGCAATGCACAGCACAGGCATCAGTGACAATCCACAGCACACGATCGGGATACCGATGCACCAGGTTGGGTACAGGCGACCGGCTCTCTTCACCCAAGGGATCCTTCAGACCTGCAGGGTCGCTTTCGTCCAGCTCCCTTGAGTCCGGCACCACCTGTCGCCACAAAGGATCCTCCGGAGCGCGGATCAGATCGGCAAAGTGACGACTCAGAACGAATGGATAGACCCGATGGACCGCCATCCAGGGGGTCACGGGCATTTTCCAATGCGCGGCAAATTCTTCAAGAGAAATCACTGCCTTTTCGCCTCGATGCAATGATTCTTTGGTGGAGGGAAAGTGTTCCCGTCCTGGTTACGCATCTACGGCCGACGTCATGTCCTGGGTTTGCTGGGTCTGGGTTTTTCATCCGGTCTGCCTCTGGCCCTGACGGGCAGCACGTTGCAAGCCTGGATGATGTCGGAAAAGGTGGACATTCGCCTCATCGGCCTCTTTTCCCTCGTCGGTCTTCCCTACACGCTCAAGGTGGTCTGGGCGCCCCTGATGGACCGCTTTCCTGCACCTTGGCTCGGCAGGCGTCGAGGTTGGATCCTTACCACCCAGTTCCTTCTCAGTGCAAGCCTTCTGATTCTGGGATCGCTCAGCCCCCCGCGTCATTTGCGCATGGTCGCCGCCTTGGCCCTTCTGACCGCCTTTTGGAGCGCCAGTCAGGATATCGTGATCGACGCCTACCGGGCGGAAGTCCTCCCCGATTCGGACAAAGGCGCGGGAGCGGCCGTGAGCGTCGTGGGGTATCGGCTGGCCATGCTCACGTCCGGAGCCATGGCGTTGATCCTATCCGATCATATGGCATGGCGGACCGTCTACTGCACCATGGGCCTGCTCATGGGCGCCTGCGCCCTGTGGACTTTTCTCTGCCCGGAACCGACACAAAACGACGAGACGACCGCCGCCGTTCCCAAGAGTCTCAAGGAAACCGTGTGGGCTCCTTTGACCAACTACTTTGCCCGGCCCGGCGCCGTGGTCATGCTGGCTTTTGTCATGGTCTTCAAACTCAGTGACGCTTTGGCGGGCGCGTTAACTACACCGTTCCTGCTGGAGTTGGGCTTTACACGAACCGATGTGGGGACCGTCAACAAGGCCTTCGGGTTGGTAAGCACCATCGTGGGCACATTGATCGGTGGCGCGCTGGTGCATCGCCTGGGCATCCCCCGGTCTTTGTGGGTGGCGGCATTCCTTCAGGCTTTTTCCAACCTCGCCTTTGTGGGTCTGGCCTTGGCAGGGCCGAATTACGCGTTTCTGGTTGGAGCCGTCGCCCTGGAACACCTGTGCGGGGGTGTGGGCACGGCGGCCTTTTTAGCTTTCCTCATGAGCCTGTGCGACCGACGCTACACCGCCACGCAGTACGCGCTCCTCTCAAGTCTGATGGCCATCTCCAGAGTTTTGGCTGGAACACCCACAGGATTCATGGTCGCCGCCTTGGGATGGCCGTGGTTTTACACCCTTAGTGTCTTGGGCGCCCTGCCGGGCATTGTGCTTCTGCCGCGCTTTGCCCCCTGGCGCCGCCGGCCGTCATCCGCCTCTTTTCCCTGATTGCATGTCCCATGGACCTTGGTGAGGGAAGGAAGATTTTCCAGCGCATCTGAAACCCTTGATCGTTTGAGATGGTTATGCTGCCACAGCTATTTCCGGAACAAAACGTGTATGAAGACACGGACGGAGATGGCCTGATCGATCGCATCTCCGTCAGGCTCATCCTCCCTCGAAACCTATCAAGCAGCCTCGTTTGGGCGGAAGCGGCCCACGTGGCCTGCCGCTGGGCTTTTGAGTCGCTGCGCCTGGAAGCGCCCCTGGTGCGATTTCGTCAACCTCAAGGCAACCATCCCCATGTGATGCTTCGCCTTTCGGCCCGAGTTAGCGACAAGGCTTCGTCATCGTCGACGGTCCGTGTGGTTCGAGAAAGCCCTGTGCGAGTCGTCGCCACCGGCGGTTCACCACAGTCCATGGCCTCTTTCCTTCGCCTATTGGCCGTCTCAGATGCCCTCGACCTGCCGAATCTTCCCGGGACCTGGTCTGTTCTTCAATGGATACCTAGTGAACAGACGCTCCTGGTGTGGAAAGAAAGTGATTCCAAGAAGCCGTCCCTGATGCATCGCATCGCCCTGGCCAAGGCGGTCCTCTTGGAACTTTCTCCTTCGCCCCACATGTCACATCGAGATGCAGCCCACATCCGCAAACTCGATCTCCTGAATCTTTCGAGTCCACACGGCATTTTTCGAAGACTCGGAGAGGATCCGAGGCAGCGCGCTCTTTGCTTGAACGTTATTCTGCCTTTCCCGAGATTGTCCTCCGGGACAGGACGGACCCTCTGCCACGTCCTATCTCTCGTGAGCTTGCAAGCCACTCAGATTGATCTCCCCTTCGTTTCTGTGGGCCCTGTGGTCCATGACAGCCTCATTTTGGAACTGCGCGAGGACGCC
The DNA here is from genome assembly GCF_052743555.1 of Desulfosoma sp. Lineage (NCBI taxonomy): Bacteria > Pseudomonadati > Thermodesulfobacteriota > Syntrophobacteria > Syntrophobacterales > Syntrophobacteraceae > Desulfosoma > Desulfosoma sp. The sequence goes on along the minus strand of NZ_JBRAHS010000011.1, from coordinate 23,579 downwards.
TCCAGCCCCGAGGCCTTGGTTCACGTCTCCAATGAAAATCCCGGGCAACTCATTGTTCAGGGTTCACCAGCAGCTCTCAAGAGGGTTCTTGAGGGCTGGCTTCTTTGGACGATTCGTGAGCCTGGTCCCGGTGCGGAGCCCATCATGGCTCTGCGTGAAAAGATGGAGTTGATCACGAGGCTTTGGCCAGCACCAGCGACCGTCTTAGACTCGGGGTCTTGTTCCTCCCTGAAACAGGAAATCGTGTGGAAAGCTGAAGACCTTCGACTGGAAAAGTTGGTCAAAAAAAATGCCTTCGGGGCAGGGCCCTCTTTGCGCGATTGTTTTCGTCAGCAAACCTGAACCGGTGCGGCGTCGCCTGAAGGCTCGTTTGGAAAAAACACTTCGAGCCAAGGGTTATGAACCATCCCTGGAAGTCTTTAACGCCTAAAAACCTGACTTTGTTGGCTTCTGGAAAAGATGCTCCCTGCCCTTGAGCTTCTCCACAAGGAAAAAGCCACGCGCATCCACGCAGTGGAACTTTGTTTTGCCCCCTTTGTGGGCCCTCACGGCACCATGGAAACCCGCACACGCAGGCTCCAGGAAATTTATCCAGCGCCGGACCTTCTGGCGCGAAGCCTTCAATGGGATGTGTCGAGAATCCGCATTCGATTGGTTCCAAACCAGCGGGCCGCTTATCGCGTACGGGCCTGGGACTCGAAAGGGCAGCTTTTGCTGGAGGAGGCCCTGAATCCCCGATGGACGGCGCTTCCCTATTTCGGGCGGATCACCCCTGCAAAAAGGGTTCATCCTACGACGTCAGGGATCCGCATGGTCCAGGGATCGCGTGTTCTTCTGGACCGATCCATTCCCACGGACCGGGAGGTGTTTTGGAGGGTTTTCGGGAAAAGATGGTTACCGGCGCTACTGAAGTCTATGGAACGACGCGTGGTTTCAGGCCATACTCCGTGGCCTCGGGCTTTCTGGAAAGAGATCCGCATCGACGTCATCATGGAGGAAACGGAAAAGGCCCTCGATCTGGACCAGGAGAGGCTTTCGCCCATGGAGGCGCTTCACGAGGATGTGTATTTTACGATGTTGGACGCCTACAAAGACTTTGCTGAACGCCACGGCCTTGGCCAGTCCCTGCATCTGGGGCAGATCATGCCTTTCGTGGCGTGGAAAAGCCCTCGAGGACGCGCCAAAGCGCGCTTTGAGGCGCGACCGTTTACGGGATCCATGGCTGGTTGCGCATCCCTCGGCGGTTCGACACACCCACAGGGTCCTTTCGGGAAAGAGGACGGTTCAGGCACCGTATGGCTGCGCTGTCACAAGAGACACTGGCATGTGGGAATCCTTCTTTCCTCGTCCACAGACCTGCGGGCTGCACACAACCTGGCGAATATCCTTCCTCGGCTCGGCCTGGAGTGCGTTGCAACGCACCAGAGCGAGATGATCCTTCGATGTCCCGCTCCACGGCGCAAACGTTCCCAAGCCACAGCGCCTCGAAGGAAAACCCTGGCTTCGCCGCCGACAGACCGCATCCTTTCCATGCGGGACGTGGCCCATTGGGTGCGAAAACTTTCGAGCTTACCTGGACTCCGGTTTTGGGAAGCGGCCAAGAGCTCTCAGGGCCGGGCGGTCTGGGCTCTTGAGGCCGCTCTTCCATGCCCTTCTCCGGCCGTCTCACAGGCGCGCCTGCGGCTCTTGAAGCCGACCTTAGTCTTCAACGCGCGCCATCACGCCAATGAAGTGTCCGGCACGGAAGCCGCGCTTTTTTCCGCTTGGACGGTGGGGGCCACAGACACTGGACGGGCACTCCTTCGAAAGGTCAACCTCCTGTGGATTCCTGCGGAAAACCTGGACGGCGTCGCCGCCTTTGAACGCCTTTTTGGAAGGCGCCCGGCCACAAACTGCACGCAGCACGCTACAATGCCTTGGGCTGCGAGTTTTACGAAGACTATTTTCTCCCAAGGCCTCGGCTTCCCGAAGCCTTGGCCAAGCGCCGCGCCTGGGAACGATGGCTTCCCGAAATGATCCTGGACGGTCACGGCGTTCCAAGCCACGAATGGAATCAGCCCTTTTCCGGGTATCTTCCGGGAATGTTTGCTGAGCACTGGATCCCTCGAGCCTTCCTCTACGTCTATCTTCCCTACCTCAATGAACCTGAAAATCCTTGCCATTCGTGGGCTCTGCACCTCGCTCAGAGCATTCAACGTCATGTGCACAATGATGCTGATCTGGTGCAAAAAAACGATGAAATTCGAGAACGCTATCAACGTTATGCCCAGCGTTGGGAGCCGCAGATCTTTCCATTCGTGACGCAAGGCCCTCTGGCCTTGCTGCCTCCCGTGGCGCGGGTCGCCCAGCTCCACTACAGCGCTCAGCGGCCTCGAGTCACCCGCCTTGAAGTGGTCACTGAAGTGGTGGATGAAGTGGCCGAAGGCCCATGGCTCAACCTGTGCGTGCAAGGCCATCTGGCGGTGTGGAAGGCCATGATCGAGGTGTTGCAGGCCCGGGCCAAAAAGGCTATCAAAACAGTCGCCATCTCCGGCCGTCGGGTGCGGCTTTCGTGGGGATGCGAGCCCATGAACCCAACATGAAAAGGAGGACGCTATGCGGAAGTGGTTCGTGCTCTTGGCTTTTCTAGGAAGCCTTGGTACAGGTCTGGGGATGACGGCCGATCAAGCCCCTATGGACGGCACATTGATTTGGGGCCGAGGCGGGGATTGGGTTTCCTTGGATTTGGCTCAGGCCACCGATGGAGAATCCATCAAAGCAGGGATTCAGATCTATGAAAATCTTGTGAAGTTTGGGGACAACTCCATGGCCATCGAACCTCAGTTGGCCACGTCTTGGGAAGTAAGCGCGGACGGCCTCACCTGGACGTTTCACCTGCGCAAGGGGGTCACTTTCCACGACGGCACCCCATTGAACGCCCAGGCGGTCTATGACTCTTTTGCCCGGGTGATCGACAAGAACCATCCGTTTCACAGCTACGGCAAATGGGCTTACCTGAACCTGTCGTTGGGTATGGTGGAACAGGTCAAGGTGGTGGATGAGTTCACGGTGCAGTTGATCACCAAAAAACCTTATGCTCCGCTCCTCAATAACCTGGCCCTCTGGCTCTGTCCCATCGTCTCCCCCAAGGCCTTGGCCGAATACAAGGACCAGATCGGCTTGCATCCCGTAGGGACAGGGCCCTTCAAATTTGTCAGATGGGTCAAAGACGATCAGATCATTTTGGAACGAAACGACAACTACTGGGGCGACAAGGCCAAGGTGTAGCGGATGATTTTAAAGGCCATCCCTGAACCCTCTGCGCGACTCATGGCGCTTCAGTCAGGCACCGTGGATATCGCCGACGATTTGGATCCCGATTCCATCGCTGTGGTGAAAAAGGATCCCAACCTCAAGGTCATGGAAAGACCGAGTATCAATGTGGGTTATCTGGCCTTCAACACCGAAAAGCCCGCTCTCAAGGACCCTGGTGTCCGCCAAGCTATCAGCCACGCCATCGACAAAGACACCCTGATCAAGGCCATCTTTCAGGGCTTGGCGATTCCAGCCAAGAACCCTTTTCCACCCACCATCTGGAGCTACAACGACAGCCTTCAGCCTTATGAATACAATCCTGAAAGGCCAAGAAGCTTCTGCAGGAAGCCGGCTTTGATTTCAACACAGAACTGGAACTCTGGGCCATGCCCGTATCCCGCGCCTACCTGCCGGAACCGGGCAAAACGGCAGAGGTGATCCAGGCTTACCTAGGGGCTGTGGGCATCAAGGCTAAAATCGTCCGCTGCGACTGGGGCACTTATCTAAAAAACACAAGCAACGGTGAGCATGACATGTGCATGCTGGGTTGGTTGGGAGGCAACGCGGATCCCGACAATTTCCTCTACGGCCTGCTGTCGGCGGAGACGGCTGTCACTCCAGGTGCCGCCAACGTGGCGTTGTGGAAAAATGCGGAATTTACGGACCTGGTCAAACAGGCCAAGAAAATCTTCAGCACAGAGGAGCGGGCCAAGCTGTATATGAAGGCCCAGGAAATCTTTCATCGTGAGGCCCCTTGGGTCCCTCTGGCCCATTCTACCATCGTGCGCTGTTACAGCGGGAAACTTCATGATGTGCCGCTTCGACCCAACGGTCTGAATTCTTTTCAGATGGTCTGGAAAGAATAATAGCGGAAAGGGGCACACACTATGCCATGGGGC
>NZ_JBRAHS010000011.1:0-19286 GCF_052743555.1 Desulfosoma sp. | reverse complement strand
TCAGATGGTCTGGAAAGAATAATAGCGGAAAGGGGCACACACTATGCCATGGGGCTATGTGGGCCGCCGCTTTGGACAGCTGGTCGTCATTCTGTTCGGAGTGTCCTTGCTGGTCTTTTTCATGTTGCGCTTGATTCCCGGTGATCCTGCGCAGCTCCTTTTAGGTGAATACGCTTCACCCGAAGAATTGGCTCAACTTCGCCACAAGCTGGGACTGGACCGCTCCATGGCGGTCCAGTACTGGCTTCACCTGAAAACCGCCCTTCAAGGGGATCTGGGTGTGTCCCTGCGCACCGGCACATCCGTTCTCAATGAAATCGGCCCTCGGCTCCTTGCCACTGTGGAATTGTCCTTGGCGGCCATGTTTCTGGCCACCGTCTTGAGAATGGCTGCAGGGGTGATTTCCGCCGTGCGTCAATATTCCCTGTGAGATTACACTGCCATGTTTCTGGCGCTGGTGGGTGTTTCCATGCCCATCTTTTGGTTAGGCCTTATGCTCATTTATCTTTTTTCTGTAAAATACCTTTTTTCCCATGATGGGCAGGCTGGACATGAGCCTGGATATTCCGGGCATCACGGGACTCGTGCTCGTGGACGCTCTGCTCACATGGCGCTGGCATGTTTTCTGGAACGGGATGCATCACTTGGCGCTTCCCGCATTGACTCTGGCCACCATCCCCATGGCGGTGGTGGCACGGATCACACGATCCAGCATGCTGGAAGTCCTCAACAAGGACTACATTCGAACGGCACGCGCCAAAGGGATGGAGGAACGGGTGGTGATTTTGCGACATGCCCTTCGCAATGCCATGCTACCCGTGGTGAGGGTTCTGGGGCTGAATTTGGGCCTGCTGCTGAGCGGGGCGGTGCTGACGGAAACCATTTTTTCTTGGCCCGGACTGGGTCGCTACGTTGTGGATTCTCTCATGGGGCGCGACTACGCTGCGGTGCAAAGCTGCGTCCTCATCTTCGCAGTCCTCATGACGCTGATCAACCTGGAGGTGGATCTGGTCTACGTGTTCTTGGATCCCAGGATTCGCATCCATGAATAGATGGGAACTGCTCGACGATCTTTTGCGCCCTCGAACGGCCCTGCTGGCTTGTGCCTCATTGCGGGCATCGTGATGCTGGCGGCGGTGGGGCCCTATCTGACCCCTTACGACCCTCTGGTGCCGGCTCCTCTGGACCGACTCCAGGCGCCCAGCCTCAAACATCTCTTCGGCACAGACAGCCTGGGAAGGGATATCCTGAGCCGGGTGATTCACGGCAGCCGCATTTCCCTCATGATGGGTTTCATTTCGGTGACCATCTCCCTCGTACCGGGTACTGTACTGGGGTTTTTGGCAGGCTATTTCGGGGATCCCTTGGACAGCCTCATCATGCAGGTTATGGACGTCCTCTTGGCCTTCCCCGCCGTTCTCTTGGCCATCGTCATTACGGCCATTCTCGGTCCCAGCCTTCCTAACACCATGATTGCCGTGGGACTCGTCTACATTCCTCACTATGCCCGCATTGTCCGCTCCAACGCCTTGTCCCTCAAACAACAGCTTTATGTGCAAGCCGTTCGACATCTCGGGGGAAGCCATGTCCGCGTGCTTTTCCTTCATATCTTGCCCAACACCTTCGCCCCCATCATCGTGTATGCTACTCTTGGCATGGGAACCGCCGTGCTTCAGGCAGCGGCTTTGGGGTTTCTCGGTCTGGGGGCCAGCCCCCCGCAGCCCGAATGGGGAGCCATGCTGAGCGAGGGACGGTAATACATTCAGACGGCGCCTCATGTGGCCGCCTTTCCCGGTCTGGCCATCTTGTTTTTGGTGCTGGGTTTCAACCTGTTCGGAGACGGACTTCGAGACGTGCTCGATCCGTCCTTGAGGTCTCAATGACGCCCGCTCTATTGGACATTCAGGGCCTATGCACCGAGTTTCGCCTGCGGCGCGGCGTCGTGCGTGCCGTGGACGGTGTGGATCTTCAATTGCATCATGGGGAGACCTTGGGGATTGTCGGAGAAAGCGGCTGCGGCAAAAGCGTGACAGCCCTTTCCATTCTCAGGCTTATTCCCCAACCGCAGGGAAGAATCGCCTTGGGGCGCATCCTGTATGAAGGCCTCGACCTTGTCTCGCTTCCGGAAAGCGCTCTGCGACGGCTTCGCGGCAACGAGATTTCCATGATCTTTCAGGAACCCATGACATCCCTGAATCCGGTCTACACGGCGGGCTTTCAGATTCAGGAAGTGCTCCGTAAGCATCGCGGATTGCCCAAGAAAGAAGCCGAGCGCGAAGCCGTTCGCATGTTGTCCCTGGTGGGCATTCCCGACCCTGAATGCCGAGTGCGTGATTACCCGCACCAGATGTCAGGCGGCATGCGCCAAAGGGTCATGATTGCCATCGCACTGGCCTGTCGGCCCAAGATCCTCATCGCCGATGAACCCACCACAGCTTTGGACGTGACCATTCAGGCCTAAATTCTGGATTTGATGCAACGGCTTAAAGAAGAAATCGGCATGGCCGTCTTGCTCATCACCCACGATCTGGGCGTTGTGGCTGAAACCTGCCGTCGCGTCGTGGTGATGTACGCAGGAAAGGCTGTGGAAGAAGCCCCGGTGATGGACCTGTTCTTCCAGCCGGCCCACCCTTATACCTTAGGGTTGTTGGCGTCGCTTCCCAAAATCGGTGCGTGACGAGGAAAACTCACGCCCATTCCGGGCACCGTGCTCAACCTGCACCGCCTGCCCTCCGGCTGCGCTTTTCAGGAGCCTTGCTCTCAAGCCAAAGGACCCTGCTTTGTGGAGGCTCCCAGCTGGACGGACATATCCCAAGGACATCGCGTGCGATGCTGGCATCCGCTCATACGTTCATGAAAGAAGTGATCTGCGAAGCGAAAAATCTGGTCAAGCATTACCCCCTGCGCGCTACGCGCTTTGGATCCACAGCGGGTGTGGTCAGAGCCGTCGAAGATGTGAGTTTCTGCATAGCGCGTCGAGAAGTCTTTGCCTTGGTCGGAGAAAGCGGGTGCGGCAAATCCACTTTGGGCCGTCTGCTGCTGCGCCTCGAAGAACCCACGAGCGGGCACGTTTTCTTTGAAGGCAAAGACCTGGGATCCTTGAACGCCCGCCAAATTTTTCACTTCCGCCGCCGTGCTCAAATCATTTACCAGGATCCCTATTCGGCCTTAAATCCCAGAAAAAAAATCGGGCGACTCATTGCAGAACCCCTGGCGATTCATCAATGGGGTTCCGCCTCGGAACGTCGTGAAAGGGTCATCGGCCTGCTCAGCCGTGTCGGGCTGCAGCCGGAGCATGCTGAGCGTTATCCGCATGAATTTTCCGGAGGACAGCGCCAACGCATTGTCATTGCGCGGGCCTTGGCGCTGAACCCGGTCTTCTTGGTAGCCGATGAGCCCGGGTCCGCGCTCGATATGTCCATTCAAGCCCAAGTGATCAATCTTTTGGAGGAACTTCAAGAGGAATTCCAGCTCACCTACCTGGTCATTTCTCATGACCTGAGTGTGGTGGAACACATGGCGCACCGTATCGGTGTCATGTACCTGGGACGCCTGGTGGAAATCGGCACCAAGGAAGCTTTCTTTCAGGAACCCCTTCACCCATATGCACAAGCCCTCTTGTCCGCCGCTCCACTGCCGGATCCATCGACGACTGCCCGAAAACCGCGCCTTCTTTTAGAAGGCGATGTCCCCAGCCCCATTCGGCCTCCAAGCGGCTGCCCCTTTCATCTACGATGCAGCGAACGAGCATCCATCTGCAGCCAAGCAATGCCGCCGCTAAAGGAAATCGAGCCCGGCCGCAGCGTGGCCTGTCACCGTCGCTGACATAGATCCACACACATCAAAAAAGGGAAAGAAAGACTTCCGGGGTGGGCAGGAAAAGCTTGACAAAAAAGGAATCGGTGTGAAGGGATCATAAGCCGCAAAATTCGATTATCCTGAATGCATCATGGAGTTCACACAATGAAAATACTGGGCCTGCGCTTCAAAAACATCAGCTCCCTTCGAGGGGAATGGGACATTCGCTTTGATGCGCCGCCTCTTTCCGACACGGGCCTCTTTGCCATCACCGGACCCAACGGGTCAGGAAAATCGTCCCTTCTCGATGCCATCACTCTCGGTCTTTACGGGGAAACCGCGCGTCTTCGTCATCCGGAACGGGACATCACCAGCTGGCTCGAAGATGAGTCCTACGCCGAAGTTACCTTTCAGGTGGCCGAGAAGGTTTATCGCAGCCGATGGTGGGCTCGACAAGGACCCAATGGGCTTCTCGGCCCTGAAATGTCCCTTTCCCTCGTCAATGGCACGGAAGAACTTCTAGAGGATCGCCTCCTTCGCGTCTGCACGCGACTGAGCGAACTCACCGGTTTGGATTTCAAGCGCTTCTGCCGCTCGGTCCTCTTGGCCCAAGGGGAATTTGCCGCTTTTTTGAACGCTCTGGAAAATGAACGGTCGGAAATCCTTGAAATGATCCTCGGCGAGGAAGTGGCTCAGGACCTGGCCCAGGAGCTTTATCAGCGCACAGCGGCCGCTCGGGAACGTCTCCTGCACCTCAAGGAACTTGCCGCCTCCTACCCCCCCTGTGGACCGAGAACGCCGGCGCCAACTGGAACAACAACAAAGCGAACGGCGCGGTGAACTGGAAGATCTGGAGCGGGAAATCGGCGACTTGGAAGAAAAAAAACGCCGGTTGCAAACCCTGGAAAGGTTGTCCCAAGAACTTCGCCAAGCCCAAGAAAACCTGTCGGCCGCCGAAGCCCAAGACCTGGCCGCGCAGCAAGCCCTGCAACACATGGAAGCCCTACAGGGTTCCGAACCTCTTGTAGAAGCCGTGCGCCGGTTGATGGCTCTCGAGGAAGCCCGGCATGGTCTTCAAAGCCGCGTAGATGACCTTCGCCGAAAAGGGGGCCGAGCAGCAGCAAGAACTCGAGGAAGTGCAAAGCCGCTTGGCCGTAACCCGGTCGGCTTTGGAAGAAGAAAGGCGACAGTTCGAGGCCAGGCTTCCCCATTTGGAAGAGGCCGCCAGTAAAGACCGCGAGATTGGGCGCCACGAGCAGCGGCTGCAAGAAGCTCTGGCACGGTCCATGGAACTGGAGCGCGCTTATCGAGACCTGCTGGCCCGCCAAGATCAGATCAAGACCCACCTTGAGGAAACATCCGCCCAATCCGAAGCCCTGAGCGAACAACTGAATCAAAATAAAACCGGGGCCGCTTTGGCCAAAGACATGGCCCGGCTTCAGGAACTTTTGGAACGACTGGCACACCTTCGACAAGAAGAAGACCTTCAGGCGGCTCAACTTTCCGAAGCTCAGCAGAGCCTGGAAAAAGCGGCTGCGGCTCTGGAACACGCCCGAAGGCGCGAACAGCGCATGCAGGCCAAAGCCGGCCAGGCGGTGATGAAGAAAGAGTCTCTCCAACGAGAGATTCGAGCACTCATCGGGGACACGGCGCCTGCGACCTTGAAAGAAGACATCAAGGAACGTAGGAAGAACCTTGCCGCCCTCAAAAAACTTCTCTCCATATCCCGAAAGTTTTACCAACAAGGCCTCGCCATGGATTTTCAAAAGGCGCGCGTTGAGCTGACGGCACGCCGGCTAGCAACGCAGGCCTCCCTCCAAGAGGCCCTCGGGCACATGCACCTTTATGAAGCGGACATCATCTGGAAAGAAAGTTTTCAGAGGGTGAGCGCCGAACGGGCCAAGCTGCAGGAGGGAAAGCCTTGTCCTCTGTGCGGTTCCGTCACGCATCCCTTTCTCACGGAGGGCCTCCCTGACCTATCCGAGCTTCACGGCCGCATTGATGCCCTGCAAGGCCGTATCGCCGCCCTTGAGGCTGAAGTGTCGAATCTGGACGCTCAGAGCGCCCAACTGGAAAAACAGGCCCACGCCGCCTCCCACATCCTTCAAGAATGGCAGGAAGTCTGCCGCCAGGCTGGCTTGAAGCTGGAACTCGCAGAGCCGAACACCCTGGAAGAAACCCTTCAGGGTCTGGAAAAAGATCTTCGTCAGGCGCAATCCGCGCTGCGTTCCAGTCGATTCAAGCGATGGCGCGTGCACTGGGCTGGCTGGATGCTTCGTCGAAGACTCAACGCGTGTACCCGAGAGGAAGAAAAACGGCGACAAATGGAACAAGCACATCACGCGGCGCAGCAGGCCATCTCACAAATCCAGAAGCAGATCGAGCGGTTGATGGGTGAGGCTGAGGCCGTGGCCCAAGAACTGCGTAGGCTTCTGCCAGCTTACGAGGAACGATTTCCGGAAAAGGGTGCCGAAAAAGATGTGCTGCAGCGGTTGCGTCGGCGCCGGGATGCCTATGAGCGCGCCGTCAAGGAGCAAAAGGTTCTTGCAGACCGCAGGCGATCATTGCAGTCCCAATGGGAATCCATCGCCCTGGACCTAGCGCGCTTGGAAAAGGAAAGAGAAGCCGCCGGCACCCAGGTGGACTCTCTGCAATCCGCACTCGCATCCATGAAAGCCGAACGAGAAGCTTTTTATCCCGGGCTTGAGGCGGCGGCACAACAGCGGGCCATGGAAGAAAGCCTGGGGCGATGGAACCGCGAGCAGGAACAGCTTCAGGATCGTATGGAAAAGCTTCAACAGAGTCTAGAAGCGACGGCGAGAGAGCTGCGCGCCCTGGAACCCGAGCTGAAAACCACGACCGAGACCTACGAAGTCTTGCGTGCGGAGCTGGAGGATGCTGTCAGGGCCGTCGGGCTGAATTCCGTGACGGAAGCAGTAAGCGCGTTCAAACTCCTGCAAGACGACACGTCCGTTCGAGAGCGTGCTGCGCACGCGCGGGAAAACCTGACAAAAGCCCGGGCCCTTGTGGAAGCGGCACAGCAGGCCGTTTCCGCGGCCGAACCGGAGCCCCATGTGATGGCGTCGGCTCAAGACGTGGCCGCCCGTTTTCTGGAATTGCAAAAACGCCGCGATGCCCTGCAGCAGGATCTTCAAGCTCTGGAAGCCCAGTTGGACCATTTTCGCCAATCGGTTCAAGAACACCATGCATTGCTTCAAGCCGTGGAGGATCAGGAACGACTACTGAGGGAACTGAAGGCCGAAGAAAAGGCCTTCCGGGAAGAACACAGCGTCCAGGCTCGAGAAAAAGTGCGCCGAGCCATGCTGGAGCGACTCATGGATCAGGCCAACACCCACTTGGAACTCCTCAGCGGCCGTTACAGGCTTCGCCCCGTGAAGGACAACGGCTTTGGTTTCGTGGTTGAAGATCTCATGCACCAAAGAAACCACCGCTCCATACGCACCTTATCCGGGGGAGAGACTTTTGTGGTGAGCTTGAGCCTCGCTCTGGGCTTGGCGGACCTTGCCGCTCAGCATCGAAAGATCGAGTCCCTGTTTCTTGACGAAGGTTTTGGGACGTTGGACGACGAAACCCTCTACAGGGTCATCACGGCGCTGCGTCGGCTTCAAGCCAACGGCAAGATGGTGGGCATCATTTCGCATGTGAAACGGCTGGCCGAAGAGATTCCCACACAGATTCGCGTGGAACGGCAACCGGAAGGCATGTCTCGAATCATCGTGATGCCCTGAGTCCCGCCTGGCGCACGGCACATTCCTCGATCTGCCGTGTTTTCTCTTTAAGCTCCGCCATGGTGCGAAACACCCATGTGCTGGGATCCGAAAAACAATAAACGGCCAGAGGGCACGCGCGGCATTTCATCTGCTCTTCGTTCGGGGCGGGTTGAGGAACCGATGTCATGGCACCACCTGTACGTTTACGAGAAGGTCGTTTGAGCACATCGCTTGAGATAGTCCGCCCATTCCGTGGGCAACAGGTATTTTTTCTTGGAATTGCATTCTTTACAGCATGGCACCACATTGCCCTTGGTGCTACGTCCGCCGCGCACCAAGGGCACCACGTGGTCCATGGTCAATGCCGTGGGTGCAACCCGCTTGCCGCAATAGTGGCAGCGTCCTCTGGCAAGCCGGCGCTGCCACCACTGGGTTTTTCTTAAAGCTCGAGCCTTTTCCTTTTCGCGCCGAATGTGTTCGGACGAAACCGTGACCATGAAAGGCTCGAAAAAGTCCTCTTGACGCATTCTACGACTGCCCCAGCATGCCCTTTTTGAGCGCTTCCGAAGCCGGTTTGTCACCGAGGAAAATGCCCCAGAGCGCCTGCATGAAGTCAGCGCCAGGCACCACACCTTTTTCGTGCCCCTTGATCATCACATGGGTTCCGACGCCGGGCTCATAGAGCAGCCGAATTTCTTCGCCCTTTTTCACCGGTTCGGTGAAGTAACCCATGAAGGTTTCCAGACGGCTCTTGAGGGCCGCGCTGGGATTGGGAGCGGTCTTTTCAAAACCCTCCTTCCAGGTTTCCACCAGCTTGGAGGCTTCCACTTCTTTGTACACGAAATGCATCACGATGCCCTTGGCCTTGTCCGCCTGAATGATCGTCGGGGCGTCCGAAGATTTCTCGGCCACGTACAAAGCCCCATAATAGACGTCCACAACGAATTTCTTGCGCAGCCCGAAACCGTTCAGCACGCAGCGCATCTGGCCGATGGAAATTTCGCCCGGAAAGTTCGGCACTTGCGCCGCATGCACCAGCGCCCCCCACAGCATAACACCTAGGAATCCGACAATCCCAACACCACGTCCCCCCCCTTCTCACCTGACCCATGCCATGACCCTCCGTGACTTGAAGTCCTCACCTTTTTGATTTCGCGCCACCGGATACCTCACTGAAAAGTGGGGTTCCCCTCTGTGAAACACCAACGTGTCCGCCGGTGTCCGCCCCACGGCCGCTAGTTCTGAGGCATTTGCAGCACGACGTAGAAGGTTCGTTCTCCTCTCTTGACCAAAAGCAACAAACTTTTTTTCTTTTCAGCGCCTTTCATGGCCTGGTTGTAGTCCCGCACATTCTGAATCTTCTTGCGATTCACTTCCTTGATGAGGTCTCCGGGCTGCAGACGGGCCTCCGCTGCGGGACTGTCCGGTTCCACTTTGGTCACGAGCACCCCGCGTTCCGAAGGATCCCATCCGAAACGCTCGGCCAGCGGCTTGGTCATGTTTTGAACCGTGAGGCCCCACACGTTTTCCGTGGTCTCGGGCTGAGACGCCGCCGCTTCTTCGTCGGGCATGGTGCCCAGGCTGAGGGTCAGCACTTTCTTGGAGCCATCTCGAAGCAGTCCCACTTTGACCTCGGAATGGGGCGGGGTCGCCGCCACGCGCCGGGAAAGCTCATGGGCGTCATGCACTTCCTCGCCGTTGAATTCCGTGATGATATCACCCGCCTGAATGCCCCCTTTTTCGGCGGGACTGTCTTGCACCACATCGGACACCAAAACCCCCTTCGTCTCCTTGAGACCGAAGGATTCCGCGATTTCCGGCGTCACATCCTGAATCATGATGCCCAGCCACCCGCGCACGATTTTGCCCGTGCGCAACTGAGGCAGAAGGTCCTTGGCCAGGTTGATGGGAATGGCAAAGCCGATGCCCTGCCCTCGAGCCACAATGGCCGTATTGATGCCCACCACTTCGCCGTTCATGTTGAACAGCGGGCCTCCCGAATTGCCCGGATTGATGGCGGCATCGGTTTGTAGAAAGTCATCGTAAGGCCCCGCGCCGATAATGCGCCCTTTGGCACTGATGATGCCGATGGTCACCGTATGGCCCAAGCCAAAGGGGTTCCCTACGGCCATCACCCAGTCGCCCACGCGTAAAGCGGTCGAATCCCCCAGTACCGCGGGTTTGGGAAAATGCTTGTCCGGTTCCGCCTGTATGAGAGCCAGGTCGGTCTTGGAATCCCGTCCCACAACCTTGGCGGCATATTCCTTGCCATTCTGAAGCTTGATCTTGATTTCCGTGGCCTTTTCCACCACATGGTTGTTGGTCAAAATGAGTCCCGTGGCATCGATGACCACACCGGAACCCAAGGAATTGGTCTTCATGGATCCCTTGGGCATGTCCCCGAAAAAACGCTTGAAAAACTCATCCCCGAAAAATTCCCGAAAAGGAGAATCAGGATCCATGAAAGGCTGCAACGGATGCCCCTTGATGACCTGCGTGGTGGAAATGTTGACCACCGAGTCTTTGACTTTATCCGCCAGGTCCGCAAAAGACGGGGGAAGATTGGAACCGAAAAGGCTCGTTGCCCCGAAAGCCCCACGCGGTGTGCCTGAAGCTCCAAGCACCACGACACACGCCCACACTGCCGCCATCCATGGCCAACGGATTCCACGCCTCGGTACCTGAAACATGCTATGATCTCCTTTCTGTTGAGCGGCAATTTCCTATCCTCACATCTTTTCAGCCGTGCAAAAAATTTGCTATACACCATAAACCAAGCCCGGGAAAAATCAAGAACGAGGCATGGCAAGGAGGTCACGAAAGCCCGATGACATTGTTACAGGCATGCCGCGACAGTGCCAAGATTCTGCAAAGGAACCCTGAACTGTCTGCCATTTACCGAGACGCCGTGCGTCGTTATGGAGAAGGAGAACTTTATCTCACTCTTATGGATCTAATGACAAAGGCTTATGAAGGGGGTGCATTGGAAGAGGCTGTGTTCAAGAACCCTCAAAGTCTTCTGAGCTTTTGCTGCGGAGCGTGGATTCAGTTTCTCCTCGTGGAAGTGGCTGGCGTGAAAAAGGTGGATCTGCACGCCGTAGCGCGAAAAATATTCAAGGAAATCCACAGCAACCGTTCCCTTCATTGAATCAGTCCTCAAGATCGATGGCGGCGTCCAGGGAACCGTATCGTTCCACAATAACGGTTCCTGAAGGAAAGCAGCCAAAGAGGCGCTGAGCGTCTTCAAAGCCCTTGAGGATCACTTGAAAGGTGACCCATTGGGGAAGGTTTGTGCGAAATTGCCCTTCCAGGCGCCTCACCTCGATCTCTGAAGGAATGTTTCCCAAAAGGGGCAGCAAAGCCTGCTTGTCCGAACCCATCACCCTCACCCACATGGCCATGGGACTTCTCCAGGGAGATTCATCGCCCCACCGGACGTCGAGGAGCTTGTGGGGCGGTAAACCATGGCGCTCCGTCACATCGCTGCACCGGGACCGATGAAAGGTGACGCCACGTTCGCTCAGCGTGGCCAGGACTTTGGGTTCCCCCGGATACGGATGGCAACATCCCGCAAACCGATGCACGGCAGGGTCCAGGTCGTTCACCTTGAGCACCTTGCGTTCGTGGGCCGGCTCGTCTTCTTCTTCAGGCCGCAGGCGCGTATTGCCCGCGGATTTCTTGGGAACATCCTGCAGGTAGTAGAGAAAAGCGTGCGGTGAGATGAGATCCTGGCCGATCATGACAAAAAGATCCTCCAGGGATTTAACGTTGAGCACTTCCAAAATGAGCGGCACTTCCTCGCGTTCCAAAGCCCTCGGCGTCGATCCATGGGACAGCAGTTCTTGGAGTAAAAGATCGCGCCCGATGTGATAGGCGCAGTTGCGCCGCCGCCGTGCGATTTCCTTGGAAATGGCGTTGCGGGCTTTTGGGGTCACACAGAGGCGTTCCAGATCGGGATCAAAGCGCACGGCCGTCTCCGCCTTGAGCACCCGCACAGTATCCCCGTCTTTAAGCCTTTGCGTCGGCGGCACACGACGCCCTCCAATAATGGCTCCCATGCAATGGTTGCCCAGGTCGGAGTGAATCTTAAAGGCAAAATCGAGCACAATGCTGCCCACAGGAAATGTGTGGGCATCGCCGTGCGGCGTATAAACCGTTACCTCCTCCGCTTCAGAGAGTTGGATCAGGTTGCGGCGCTGCGGCGGCGGGCCGCCGTATTCGCCCACACTGCGCAGAAATTCACTGATATCTTTCAAATATGCCTCTGAGATCATTTCCGGATTGTTCCACTGGCTCAGAACCCCGTGGCTCGCCCATTCGTCCATGGCGGCCGTGCGCACTTTGACCAGGTAGTTTTCGCCCTTGTAATGAATTCGTGTATGCAGGCTCATGTAGCCATTGTTCTTAGGATTAGCGATAAAATCACGAAGACTGCGCGGCACCGGAGTCAGGGTGGAATTGACCACGCCCAGAGCGCAATAGCAGGCATCCACGTCATTGCAAGGCAGGACCACCGTGAAGTCCACTCGGTTTTCCGCGTTGGCCAACCGCAGGGTCCCTTTGGCCGCATCGTAATAGGTCCCCAACCCTTTGACGCGACTGCGAACAATCACGTCCATATCCCGGTGCGCAAAGGCTTCCTTGAGGCGCTCCGTGATTTCCAAGATGCTGGCATGACCATAGAGCGACCGCAGGGCATTGAGGATTTTCTTACTTTTCTTGGGATAAAGATAGGAAAGGGACAGGTGGTACAGTTCGCGTTTGAGGTGAAAAATATTCAGCTTGGCAGCCAAAGGTGCATAAATCTCTAAGGTTTCCTGAGCAATGCGTTGCTGTTTGGGCTTGGGGAGATGATGCAAGGTGCGCAGGTTGTGCAGCCGATCCGCAAGCTTCACGACCAAAACGCCCAGCCTTCGGCTGGCCGTTTGCAAAATTTTGCTATGGGTCAGGTCCTTGAGCACGGCACGGTCCTGATGCAGCCGGGTCATCTTGGTACACCCTTCCACCAGGTCCGCCACAACCGTGCCGAAAGTTCTTTCGAGGATTTCGTAATCTATAAAAGGGACGTCTTCGATCACGTCGTGAAGTACGGCCGCAGCCAGCATTTCCGGATCTCGAATCCCCATTTCCTTGGCCAAAATGTAGGCCACGGCACAGGGGTGGCTGATGTAAGGCGCCCCTGATTTTCGCATCTGCCCTTCATGAAGATCAAGCGCATACTCCAAAGCCCGGTAAAACAGGGCATTGGCCGGATTGTCGGGCGGCAGTAATTCCTCCATGCGAAGGCGGTAGATGCCCACGTCAAATTGCCCGGGTTCTTCTGCGAAGAGCTGCTGGTACAAGGTCCATCCCCTTTCTGCACCATGGAGGCGCACACGCGCCGTGTCATGTTTGATGGACAATATATCCCATTCTGGCAAAGGCGGACACCCGGAAATAGAACATTCAGGCGCTTAGCGCTCTTCGGCCACGCCCACCGTGTTTAGGCCTTGACTTGACGAAGGGATTCCAGTAGGTTCATGCACCGCGTTGGGGGATCGTCTAGCGGCAGGACGGCGGACTCTGGATCCGCTAGCCTAGGTTCGAATCCTAGTCCCCCAGCCATTTTTTTGGTCCCATCGTCTAGTGGCCTAGGATACTGGCCTCTCACGCCAGAGACACGGGTTCGAATCCCGTTGGGACTACCAGAAGATAACTTAAAGGGAGCGGATGAAGCCCCTTTTTTGTTTCTCACTTCTTCTTACGCGCCACAGTAGGTCAATGCCCACTAGAGGGCCCCGGCGCGAAAGGCCTCATGCAGGTTCCTGGCGTGTTCCCCAAGGCGCTTCGAAACCAGCGGCGCTTCCTCAGCGTCCACCACAAGATCGTCCTGAAGCACCGAACCAACGGTTTCCCAGTCTTCGGCATCAAGAGACTGAAATGTCGTTAAAATCTTCTGGGCCGCCGGGGGTTCATCATCGGGTGCGCCGTCGGTCCAACCCCGGAAAAAACCGCGCAGGACCGCATCCAGCCACGAAGTGGAAGCCCAGACCAAGTCTCCCGTGCCCTGATCCCGATCCACACGCATGCGAAAGGACAGCGTGAAGAGGAAAGCGGCCAGCGCTGAAAGCCTTTCATGTTCCAGAGAACCTGGCGGTATCAGCACCATTCGGTTTCGGGCGGAAATCAATCGAACGTCCACTTTCGCACCGTCCACCGCAACCACGAAATCTCCCGCGGCGTGATGCCAGGGATAGATCTGAAGGAAATCTTTTCGGTCCAAAGCCAGAGTCAACAGGTACGCCGCCTGTTCCATGAGCTGCACGGTCTGGCTTTGCGTGAGCACGGCACCTTCGGAGGAATCTTCCCAGACCCTCACGGTTTGTGCAGTCCCGTCAAAGCCCTTTTCCATGTGCCACTCGTGATATCCTTCAAACCACGGGGCAAGAAAAAAAACAAAGGGCTTCGCCTCGCCGCTTTTATCAATCCAATGGCCTCGCCCCGAATACAGCCCTTGCGGCACAAAAGGGGCCACAGGCGTGCAGGCAAGGGACTGCAAGGTGTGCCACTCCCGCTGTAGAGCCTTCTGCCTTTGAGGATGCATGGCGGAGTTCATGACAAAGACATGGTCATGGCCGTCCAGGTGCACCGTAATTTTAGCCACGTTGTACAGGGCGCCGTGCTTCACGCTGTCGATGCACACCCGGCGAATCCTTTCCGCTAGCAGAGGCCTTCCCGTGAGGAGTTCCACACTCCGCCGCAGGGGCGTCAGGCCGTTGTGCTCCAGAGCCTCCTGCAAGGCGGAAAAGTATTGCCCATAGTCCATGGGCGGGGCATCGAGCGTCAACCCAGTGGGAAGCGGGCGTACCAGAGCGTCTTTGCCCGCCGGCTTTCCGTCAATGAAAAACGCAAATACGGAAGCCGGCTTGCTCATGAAGGCTCCTTGGAAGATTGCTCGTCTACGTCTTGGTTGTCCGCATCCACGGGACGACAGGGTATTGTCCTGAAAGGAGAGGTGCTGTTTTTTTCGCTAAGAACCTTTGTGGCATCCAGCCACCAGTCGGCAAACCCGCACCCCAGTCAGTGCCGAGAACGACTTAGGCACCCTTGCAAGGCCTCTTCCAATTCTTGGACGCGCCGGCGCAAAAGGTCACGTTCCTTTTCCAGACCCTTGATGGTCTCCAACCACCTCGACGCCCGATCTTTTTCGCTCATGGACCCATCCTATATCCATGCCCTGGTGCACGGCACGCCGCAAGGAGAGCTTGACGGTCACACATGAGGCCGTGCTCTTGAAAAAGCCTCTCCAGCAATCGAGCTTCCTTGGCCTTTTCTGCGCACGGATCCCCGCCGTTGTGGTTCACTTCTTCCACATGAAACAGGCAGTCCACCAAAATTTCGTAAGGGGTCACCGTCGTGTGGCTCTTAAAAAACCCTTTTCTATTGGGCTGATAAACATGAAGGAAAAGACTTCTGCGCTCCTGCAGCGCCTGCTCAAGGGCCGATTGAAAGCCGTGTCGATCCATGTCCGTATAGATGCGAAGGCAACAGCGCGTCCTCTTGAAAATGACGTAAACTCGACTCACTATAGTAGATTCCATGGGCATTTTCTCAAGCACCTCAACTTGATTTCGACAACCCCTCCGGCCGGGCAGGCCCTCTCGCTATCGCGTGTTGTCTTTGTTGGCAATCCCCAATCGCGCCTTGAGCTGCCCCCAGACAGATCGCTCCACAAAGCTGCCCGCAACATTTTCCTCAAGCTCTAAGAAAAGCTTCCAAGGAGCGGCGAAAGTCAACACATGGTCGCCCATGGTCTTACAGACATTGAGTCGAGCGGAAAGATCCATCTGGCCGATGACACCGCGCGGCTTTTCACTTTGGGCTTCCCGGTAAGCGTAGATCCCGATGCTTTGACACCCCGCGGCAAAAGGAACAATCACGTGTTCGTTTCCTGCTCGCGCGTAGTTGGTCAAGACCACCAAGGCGGCCAACTGGTGCGGCTCCGCCCAAAAGACGACCACCTGCGGTGGATTTTGGGTTGGGTCCACCGCTTTGAGCGGCTGAAAGACGACGTAGCGCGTGGGAATGTCCACGATGGGCAGATCCTGAACGAAGCGCTCCACAAGCTCGGGGTCCTTGAGATACCCTTCGCCCTCTGTAAAATCCTCCACGAAGGCTCCGCCGCCCGCCGCCTGCATCTTTTCACTCACGGCCCGTCCTTGATCCCAATGCTTGTTTCCCACGGACAAAAAATAGTGAAAACAGGCCTCGCCACCCGGAAAGGCCTTGTACTGGTTGCCAAAGCCCAAGCCGACGCCCCCTCCCCAACACCCATAGGATTCACGATCGAAGGCAGCGGGTTTTCCCCGAGAAGCCCCGGCCAGCATCCACATGACACATCCCCATTTGCCCGGGCGAAAAACCGAAGCGCCCTCAGGCCTCTCATTAGCCCACACGATGGCTACAGGCTCATGACGCATGCCCAAAGCCTGCACCACCTTGCTTTCCATAAACCCCTCCTCTGGCTCGAGCCTTCATGGGTTTTTCCCGCAATATGGAGTGACCCAACCATAACCCGGCACGAACACATCCCCAATGAAACCATTCTCAACAATGCCACAAAAAGCCCGGAAAGTTAAGATCCATCCTCCTCGGTCCGGCTCTTATTAACATCCAACAACTGGCTTGCCCGTGCAGGAAATTCCTCGTCCCGGTCATAAACAATGAGCTGTATTGGAATATGTGGAATAAATCAAAATTGCGGCTTATGGCACCCGACCCTGCTTCTCCACCGAGGCGCCCGCCATACGATGCAACCGCTGCGAAGAATTCTGGAATGCGACCTTGAAATCGCTTAACGATAGGCCATTCTAGGGCACTACTGGAATAACTTCCGTGTTTGAACAGTGGTCCCGGTAGTTCCGAAAGAGTCACAAATCGGCCGCTGGTCGGCTGGAGCTGCCTTTCAAAACATAGTGGATCAATACAGTTCCAATGGCATCCTTGAATTCTTCGCCATGCGATCGACGTACTCCCTCATCGGAAATCAGGTAAGTCGTACCCAAAAACGAGACCTCGACGCTTTTGAAACGGTTGGGATTGGCCTTGAAAGCGCACCGAAGGTCCTCCTCTCGGTGGACCACCATCTGTTGAGCCATCCCATAACGGAGCTGCTCGGGGGTTACCAGACCGATGCCGCCGTGGCGGTGAGCTTGTTGTACCAATTGAGAAAACCCCTGAGAAAAAGATCTGGCATCTTGAATGGATCCACACCGCCGGGGAAATTGCGGACTGTACTTGAGCGTTTTGAACTGCGCTTCAGAGAAAAATTGTCATTGCTCACATACGGGCGGCTGTGGCTCTTTCTCACTCCCATGTCTGCCGGTAACTGGGCTACGCACTTGGATTTCATCGAAGAACGGCGGTCCGCATGAATGGTGAGCTGACCGGCCATGATGCGCTGCTTGGCGATGGTCTCGCGGATGAGATGCTCGGCCAGCGCTGCACTTTCACGGTGCACCACCACCCAGCCGACCACATAGCGGCTGAAAATATCCAGGATGACGTAGAGGTTGAAGTCAGTCGACTTCGCCGGTCCCGATAACTTCGTGATATCCATGAGCAGAGCTCATTGGGTTTGGAGGCATGCAGTGCGGGCTTCTCATAGGCAGACCTCTCATGCTGCCGGCGGCGGTCTTTAACCTTCCCGTGAACCGCCTCGATGATTCGGTAGATGGTACGATCCGAACAGTGTCAAGAATATTGGCACAGAGGGCACTAATGTTGGGTACGATTTATAATGGGCTCATACCCTTTGGGTTTGCGTTGGCGCGAACAAGATCCTGCCAAAACCGCATTCGATTCAGCAATAGACCCCAAAGGGCGTTCTTTTAAAGCACAGAATCGCTCAGATTAGGTATCGCACCCAAGGCCGAGGATACTCTCTTCATTTTCTCCCCCTATTGCTTGACCAGTTCGACGCGACGGTTTTTGGCTTTTCCATCCTCGGTATCATTTGATGTGACAGGGACCAAGGGTCCGACACCAGCAGCCTTCAGACGATCTGGGGCAATCTTGTATTTTAAAACCAATGCTTTGACCACAGCTTCGGCTCTTTCCTGAGAGAGCTTCATGTTGTAGTCATAGCCGCCGATGTTGTCTGTATGGCCGACAACATAGACTTTCAGCTTGGGGTCCTGCTGAAGCATTGTTGTTATCTCATGCAAAGCCGTTTCAGATTCCGGTTTGATATCCGCCTTATTGAAGTCAAAATAAATCCCGTAAATTGAAACCCTTCCCGATGTGCTGATATCAGCTGCCATGGTCTTCGCATCGGCCACGATTTCCTGCGTCATAGCCTGTTTTTCGACAATGATGAGATGAAAATTGTCCGCGTCCGTGTCAATATGGATATAAGCCCATATTTCTTTATCGTCTTTAAGGAGCTTCATGGATGTTTTAAAGGGTGTTCTGGGATCATTTACCCAGAAGGTTCCTCCAAGTCTTTCGATGGCATTTGTGTAATTGCGTGAAACCTGGATGTAGGAATATTTTCCCTTAAAACCTTTTTTGACTGAATAGCCTGTGTATATTTTTCTTCCTTCTATTGTAACCTTGTGCTTTGTCGCGGGATC
Source organism: Desulfosoma sp. (assembly GCF_052743555.1). Classification (NCBI taxonomy): domain Bacteria; kingdom Pseudomonadati; phylum Thermodesulfobacteriota; class Syntrophobacteria; order Syntrophobacterales; family Syntrophobacteraceae; genus Desulfosoma; species Desulfosoma sp. Next base: position 1,144 of record NZ_JBRAHS010000011.1, on the reverse strand, counting down.
GATGAAGTCAAAGGCATCAAATTCTTTCACCTGGCATGTCCAAAGATAATATCCCTCTATCCTGGTAAAAAGCGGATGGTCCTTACACCCCTTTTGATCCTCCTGAGCCAAGGCGAGACCACTGAAGCCAAGCATCAAGACCACGCTCCAACAAATTATTTTACCATTTCTCATCATCGATAGCTCCTTAACCATAGGCGGTCGTAACGGTTCAGGAGCGGAGGACTCGAGGCGAGATTCCTTTCGTCCCTCCGGTGGCCACCTTATCCGCCCCTGGCCCCTGACTTTTCATCCACAGGTCAAAGTCTTCGCGGTCGCAGCGCCATTGATTGCCGACCATGGAAGCCGAGATGTCTCCTTCCTGGGCCATGCGGTACAGCTTAGTCCGGCCCATCTTCAGGCATGCAGCCGGTTCCTCTATGGTCAACCACTTGTTTCCATCCATTCCAAGACTCTTGTTGACTTCCGCCTGCGACAGGTGTGAGCTGAGGTGAGGTGATAAAAAATTGCTTTATGACGGTTTTTGCGTAGCAGGTGTGGTGAGGTGGGTCAAGCACCATTTTGTCGCGATTTTCTGACAAGGTTAAGGCAGGTTTGGACCAGAATTGGACAAGTCGTTGGCGTGAATTGCTTCTTTGTACGAAGGGGACGGCAAGGTTTCTGCCCGGGCCCCCGGATCCGGGAGCCCGGGCAGAAACGCTGGCAAACTGCTCTTGAAAGGTCTTGCAGGGACTGTCTCCATGGCCAAAGCCTAGCCCAAGTTTGTCACCTTTTTGCGTAAGGTATTGATATCGTTTGAAGTGCATTTTCGGTTCTTCACTTATCGAATATGGGTGACCTGCCCCTTGTCGTTGACCATGCCGGTGGTGACACGCACTTGGCCGCTGAGATGTGTTCGTCAAGTTGTCCAGTGATGATGGATCCCGACGGCATGGAGCGCCCTTTGGATAACGCACAAGAGATGGTCAGCAAGGACGGTCACCAAAACATGCCCCTGAATCCGCTCGGAGATGCGGTGATCAACCGGCCGCAAGGAAAGCTTCTGTTTCAGGCTTCGAAAGGACGCTTCCACCTGGGTGAGCATGTTATAGAGCTTCCAAAGCTTCGTGTCGGAAAGATCCGTTCGTGAGGAGCGCGGTCGATA
>NZ_JBRAHS010000010.1:125276-136992 GCF_052743555.1 Desulfosoma sp. | reverse complement strand
AGGCATCCCGCAAGGACATCAACGATTTCCTGCCTGAGGCCAAGGCCGACCTGGCCTATTTCAATTCGCCCTACACCACGGAGTTCTCGACCACCAATTACGAAAAATCCTACCACTTCGTGGAAGGCTTGATGACCTATTGGGAGGGGCTCACCCTCGTCGAGGACTCCAAGACCAAGCACTACGAGACCGACCACAAGACCGTGACCCGCCCCAACGCCGCGGAGTTCTTCGAGGTCTTCCTCGGAAAAGCCAAGCATATCCCGCACTGGCTGATTTCATGCCGCGACCACACCTATCCGAACGAATCGAAGATGCGGCGGATCATCGTCTCCATGGGGCGGGAGTCGTCCATGCGCTCCCACGATCACCATTACGCCATCACATCCCGGCACGGCGATGCGTCCCACGCCAAGGAACGTCTGTTCATCTGCCGCAAAGCCGGCGACCGACAGGCCGCCCTCGGTCACAAAAGGTACCGCCTCCAGGCGTAGCTCCTTGATGTATTTGCTGTAGGGGGACCTTTTCCATATCAACTATCAAAGGCATCCCTATTTATTCGGTTCACCTTGGCTTTCTCCAGGTTCCCTCGTTTGTTATTATACCGAACGTAGAATTAAGCGGCACGCAGCTTTTTCGAGCGTTCGTTTGAGCGACTGCTTGGACAAGATTTTGGAACTAATTCGATTACCAGATGGCAGCCGACAGCCTGAGCATATTTCTTGAGGGTGGTCAGGGATGGAGCATGCTTTACTTGAGAGGATGCCGTTATAAAGGGCCAGGCAACGGCGGCTCCAAACGAAAGGAGCGATGGAGGAGATTCTGAAAAAAAGAAAGGTTCAGATGCCGTATCTCGACAACCAGGCCAGAAACATCGAAAAACCAAAGGATTTCTTCATCGGTCAGAGGTTGAATTCCGGCATCGAAAACCACGGCCTTGTCATATCTTCCCAGGTTTATACGGCAGTCCACCTCATCCCATCCCATTGACTTCATAATGGCCGGCTAGGCCCTTATCCACCCAGGCGTCAGCACGAAGGCTCTTTCGGCCTCCGCTTCTTTTTTAAGCGGACCCAGGAGAGAATCAAGGCAGTTGCCCGCCTCGATGGAAACAGCGCCATATTTTTGCACAACTTGGCCGAGGGAAGGCGTACACGCCTTACCGTATAGAACATACAAATCGCCACAATCATCCATGCGCAAGGTGGCGAGTAAATGGTCAAGCTCCCTCTCCAGGCGATTCATATCCGTGTGCAAGGCTGCCGGGACCGATATCACCCGAACGCGTGGCCAAGAGGCCAGAGCGGCCTGCAACTCGGGGACAAGCACTTCGCAGGCCACAATGGTCGTGGACCATTTCCCGTTGGGGCTCATTTTTTTTGCCATGGCGGGTGTGATATCGCATGGCACCTGAAGAGCATTCGCAATGGAGGTGAAACTCTGGAACAGTTCCACCACTTTTAGAACCTCATGCAGCTCGTCCTCGGATGCCCCGCTCATCAGCGCCATGGTTTTGTGCGCAAGGTGACAATATTGACAGTTGTTCATCATGGAAACCACCATTGCAATGATTTCCCGCGTTTTTCTGTCAAGTGCGCCTGGCTTCAGCATTGTGTGTTGTGTCCGTTTCCAGTTCGCGCGAGCCCACTCGTGTCTATCGCGGCCTGAGCTTTGAAAAAATTCGGCACCATGCCGTAGACGGCTGAAATCTCGTCGTAGAGTTTCCTAGCATCCCCTGAGGCGTCTTCTTCATGTAACAGCTTACACTCCATTGGTTCATCTCCTTTGTAGTCTGTTTTATCCCGGCAAGGTCGCCTCAGAACATCAGGCCTTCCTTGAGCCTTCCTTGCTTTCAATACCCTGGCGCACAAAATAAAAGTGCATGTCCAACGCCTCCTTTTGATCACGGTGTAAACGGGTCAGATGGGAGCCGTCAAGCATTCGCAATCCCCTGAAACGAAGCGGCACGTTCCCCGGCGTTGAGGCGTCTTTCCCTCCGGTAAGGAATTCGTGCAGCCCCTGTGGGCGGAAACGCCTTTCTCTCTTTTTACCGAGGCGATACCAGGGCATTATTCCAGCATCGGTCCAGCGCTTGATGGTCATTTTCGAGACGTTCAAAAATGCCGCGGCTTCTTTAACATTCAAAAGGTTTGGCAGTTCAAATTTCATCATTGAGCCTATCTTGATCTTCCGTGTCCATTTACGTTCATGCCTGATGTAGGGGAACCAGGAGCATTCCACCAGTCAGCTTGAGCTGTCGGTCGTTGGAGGATAAGCACATATCCTTGACGCGTCTGAGGACATTGCCTGCCGCCGTTTTATGCCAAAAACAGTCAGCAAACTCCGTGGGTTTCGTCGTTGAAAAATCAGGCCGGGCCATAACCGCTTCGAAAGAAACGACCTTGAGATTCTGTGCCGCCAAGCGCAGCGCCGTCGAGGGCGATGCACTTGCACGATTCATGTGCGACGAAATGACAGCCAACCCAAGTGTGCCACTTTTTTGTGTATGATATTGATATCATTGGGAGTGCTTTTTCGGTTCTTCACTACAAATTTTTCACCTGATGGTCATCAGCCTATTTAGGGGCCTGGGCCGGATTCCCAGAGCATTGTCCATGTCTAGGTGAACCGGTTCGGGCTCTGACGTATATCGAATATGGGTGACCTGCCCCTTGTCGTTGACCATGCCGGTGGTGACACGCACTTGGCCGCTGAGATGTGTTCGTCAAGTTGTCCAGTGATGATGGATCCCGACGGCATGGAGCGCCCTTTGGATAACGCACAAGAGATGGTCAGCAAGGACGGTCACCAAAACATGCCCCTGAATCCGCTCGGAGATGCGGTGATCAACCGGCCGCAAGGAAAGCTTCTGTTTCAGGCTTCGAAAGGACGCTTCCACCTGGGTGAGCATGTTATAGAGCTTCCAAAGCTCCGTGTCGGAAAGATCCTTTCGTGAAGAGCGCAGTCGAAGAGCTCCCTTTCCTTTTGCACCAAAGACTGCTCAATGGTTTGCTTTTTGGCAACCCGTCGATCGCAGGTCCGGTACAGACTGGAAAGGGACACATGCTTGGGCTCAATGCCCATGACCTCCTCAAGGGCGCTTCTGTGCAGAAACCACTGGAAGGTTTCCTGCACACTAGCGGGGTGAATCCGTTTTCCAAGGTTGAGGACCTTTTCCCGGTCGATGTCCGCTTCATTAAAGCCGCATTTTTGAGAATTTGGCTCATGTGCAGCTTTTCGTAGGCCCGCGCGCCCACGGTTCGCCGCCCACGGTCCGCACATCTTCCGATTTCAGGGAATCGAGACCACCGACTGCCACGCTGGCTCTGCCTACTTCCCTAACCCACTGAGACTCGAAAAGCTCGCTCCGCTCGGCGCGGCGCTGCGCCTGGAACCCGGGTGCTCGACCTGGGCAGTGGTTTGGCCGAAGTGCTATGCAGCAGTTCATTCATGGGGATGCGACCGGCGACGTTGCCGGCCGCCTTGGCGATGACGTGGTGTGGTTCTGGCCGACCAAGACCGTTGGGACAGGTATGAGGCGGCCAAACAGGCCACTATGCGCCGATAGCTTGCAGCCCATCCCGATGACCAACCGGCCGAAGAGGTTCGACCCCTACTGAGGTCGGAACCTGTATGCTTCACGACGTTCACGCTTGAGTTCCTGGGCTGGGGCGAGTCGGCTCCAATGGCGCGGTGAGGAGGCGTTGTGACATTCGGGCAAGATGCGGACATGGGATTCAATACCACTTCCGATTTTTCGGGAATAGCGTTGTTATTACGGAGTTTCCTGCTCGACCCATGACTTTGTCCACCACCTGGCGGACGTCGGAGAGACATCAGCGACCTTTAGGGTTTTTTTCTGCGCATTGGCATCCGCCCTGTTTCTTTTCAGAAAGGATTTTTTCCATGATCGTCGAATAACCGTGCTTCTTGATATCATGTTCGATATCGGAGACGGTGTAGCCGAAGCAGTAGCAGATGAGGTCATCCATAGGTTTCCTCATATTACCCCCGCACAAGCCTTAAGCAGATAGCCTCGTGATTCATAACTCATCCAAGCGTACTATGTTACGACGTAAAGGTTGTACAGATCACGGTTCGGGAAATCCACATCTATGGACAGTTGATGAAGATCCCTCGACGGGCCAGGGCGTTTTTTCGTTCATGGCAGCGAGCCCGGTATTCGGCATTCCAGTCTGCATCGTGGGCGTCCCTTCCCGTAAATGGGTTGATGGAGCCGGGGTTGAGCTGCTCATCCATTGTGCCTCGTTTGTCGTAGTAGAACCCAGGGGGAGCCGGAGGCATGTTGGACGGCCCTTGAGGATGGGTGTCCCATGGGACGATTATACCTTGGCATTCACCCATGATGACCGGACCGATACATCCTGCGGTGGCGGCACACGGCAGGGCAGCGGTTGCCAGAAACAGAAAAACCGCGGCTCGTTTCATGGCGATCTCCTTGGCTAAGGTTGGCGTTTAGATTCCTTGATCAATCATCGGCGGTTCACTTTATCGAGTCCAGTTCACGACGGTGCCGGACAAAGCAGACCAGGTCGGTTACGGACTCGTGTCAGTCGGCTAAAAACCGTGTGCTTTTTAAGCGCCCTGCGATAAAAAGACATGATCGGGGTCATGACATTTACCCAATCGAATATCCATGGAATGGAGTCCGCGCAACGGGCGGCGCCTCAGCTGGTGGACCATGGCGCTCAAAATGTTCGCGACGATTTTACACTCCGGCCTGGAGGGACCCTTTATCATTTCAGCCTGCGCCGACGGGGTCTTGGGACCACCATGGAGTTTGTGGCCCGCGGGACGGAGCCGATCGCTTTTTTCAGGGTTTTGCATCCGTGGCGACCCTGGTTGTGGGCAGCCTTCTTTGAACGAAATGGAGCCAGGGCATTGAAGCGAACTGAACCGCAACGGAAAAGGCTGCCAAAGCCATCAAGGATCGGTCGTACAATAGTCCCATGAAAGCGCTGCCGGCGAACCAGGCGAGGCCAAAACCCGCATTGAAAATGCCATACCCCGTGGCCCGCTGATCCCAAGGAACTAGGTCGGCGACAACCGCTCGAATGATGGACTCCTGCGCGCCCATGCCGATGCCCCACAAGACGATCCCCAGGATCACCAGCACCGGTCCGCTCACGAAAACAAAGGGAGCACTCCACGCCGATACCCCTATCGTGACCACAAGGACGGATACGCCCTTTTGGTCATACAAGCGGCCCAAAACGAGCGCGCTCAAAGCCTCCACACCCATGGCGCCGGCGTAGATCACGGGTATCCATTGGTCCGCCACGATGCCTTTGGTTTTCAAATGAAAGGCCACGAGAGGAAAGTCGGCGAATCCGAGAGCGATGCAGGCGACGGCCATGAGATAAAACCAAAAAGTCGAACGCAGGCCCCGGGCTTCAAGGGTGTGCATCGTTGGTTCCAGGTTGTGTGGCTGAGGGTGACTGATGCGGGCGATGATCAAAACGGCCAGAGCCAGCAATGCCGGAAGAGCCAGCACGGCGAATCCGTATTCATAGCGGCCTTTCCACGCCAGCACGGCCGCGACGATGATCGGGCCGATCATGGCTCCGATCTGATCCATGGCTTCATGAAGACCAAAGGCCCATCCTCGGCCTAAACCATGCGCCGCATGGGACAGGATGGCATCCCGGGCCGGAGTTCGAATGGCTTTCCCGAAGCGCTCGGTCATGATGAGGACAGCGGCGGTTTTCCAGTTTCGCGCGAGCGCTAGGGCCGGTACGGCCAGTAGGTTCACCGCGTATCCCGCCAGGGTCATCGTCCAATATCGGTGTGTGCGATCGGTGATGAGCCCCGAGACGATGCGCAACCCGTAACCGATGGCTTCGCCCATACCGGCCACCACGCCGACCGCCGTCGCACCGGCTCCAAGTGCGGCCAGATAAGGGCCGATGAGACTTCGCGCCCCTTCATAGGTCATGTCCGCAAAAAGGCTTACCACGCCCAAGAGCATCACCAGATGCAAGGCCGTTGGATGGGTTGTGGGCTTCATATGTGTTGTGGCGTGGGGCATATCGTTCAATGGAGTATGTGATTGTGTCCTCTTGCCGAAAAAACTGTCTTTGGAACTGGGCAACAGCGCTCTCGCGGCATCAAGAAGCCTGAACTGTTCCCGGCTAAAGCTCCGGGCCTTCGGTTTTATCTAGTGGCCGGCCCGAAAGGGTGCCGGAAGGTTGCGTCCCATAAGGCTCCATAGTGCTACTGCCTTTGAGCTGAAAATTCAAACGTAAAGTCCACTGATTGCCGTTTTGCTCCCAGGACTCGTTCCATAGCAACGCAAGCATGGAATTCGCAGCGTTCATGGCATAAAATCTAAACCAAAAGCAAAGGAGGAGTTGGTGGCTCTCGCTCCGACCGGTGTTCGATGCATGGAGGGAAGGTTCAAGCACAATAGGACACGGCACAGGGGCCGAAGACAGTCCACGCAAGCTTGCCCCCCACAGGGGATGCGGCCCGGTGGATCGACTTGGAGCGCCATGGGAAAGATCGGAAAAAAATGACGGGAGGTCTCGGGATGACGGCAAAAAAGATATCGGGTGTGGAAATTGAGTGCGTGAGGGGAGACATCGCCTCGCAACACGGCATTACTGCTGTGGTCAATGCCGCCAACGCACAACTCAGGATGGGCGGCGGGGTGGCCGGCGCCATTCATCGAGCCGCCGGGCCGGGGCTTGAGGAGGAATGTCGTCCATTGGCGCCCATCAAACCGGGACAAGCGGTGATCACTTCGGGGCACAACCTTCCCAACCGGTATGTGATTCACTGTCTCGGACCCGTCTATGGGGTGGACAAGCCCGAGGCGGAACTGCTGGCCAATTGCTACCGCAATGCTCTGCGGCTGGCCGAAGAGCACGGCATCGACTCCATTGCCTTTCCGGCCATTTCCACCGGCGCTTTTGGTTATCCTGTGGAAGATGCAGCGGAAGTGGCGTGCAGTGCTGTCCTGGAAGCCGTTCCCAAACTGAAATCCGTCAAGAAAATACGATTTGTGTTGCATAGCGAAAGGGATCTGATGCTTTACGAAAAAGTGCTGGAAACAATGACGGTGTAAGAAGTCACCGCAAAGACGCAGAGGACCCAGAGCACGCAGACTAAAAGAGAGTGAAAGAGATAACGGCAAAGATCATCGGAGCGACCATTGAGGTCCACAAGACCGTACGCCCTGTGTTCCTGCAATCGGCCGACGAAGAATGCCTAGTGCACGAGATGCGGCTTCGAGGATTGACATTTGAGGGGCAGGTACCGCTGCCCGTTGTTTATAAAAGTGTGCATCTTGACTGCGCGGGTACCACTTAGATAACCTGGTTGCAAGGGCTGTTGTTTTGGAACTGAAGGCGGTGGCAACTCTCGAGCCCATCCATGAGGCCCAGGTGCTCACCTGCCTGAAGCTTGAGGGCTGGACGTTCGGATTGCTGATCAACTGCAACGTTTCGGTTCTCAAGCACGGTATTAAACGCCTTGTTCTGATAAAAATATCTTTGCGTGCTTCGTGTCTCTGTGGTGAGAAGAGGGCCTGCCGGAGTCCGAGCCCGGCATCAAAGAAATCGTCAAGCTTTTTCAGGAGAACGAGGGGATGAAGCTTTTTCAGGCTTATGGCGTGGGGGAGCTCGCGCCGGTTGCCTCGAATAAGACGAAAGATGGGCGCATTAAAAACAGAAGGGTGGAATTGGTGGAGCAGTGGTTTTTCAAGTGCGTCGAGTGGTAGGTGAATTTGGACCGCCTTTACGTTGAATTTTTGCATCATTACAAAGGAGAATCAAAATGAGAAAGATATGCTATGCGACGGTGCTCGCGGTTTTTCTGTCTTTTTCTTTTCTATCGGCTTCAGAATTCAGGGTTTACCTCGGTTCTCAGGTGGATGAGCACGCCACGCAAGAGGCGAACGAGGCGGCCCAAGCCGCAAGAATGTCCAATCTCAAAGCCACAATCTACACCACCCCGGATTCCTTTCAGAAAGTGGCCGCGTTTTACAAAGGTATTGCCGCAGAATATATGATGCCTCGAGCTTCGGGAACATCCGGCGAACCCAGAAAGTCCGATGTTTTTGGAGGGGAGCTGTGGGAAGCCTACTTTATTTTTGACGGTGCAAAAGATCTTGCCACTTCAAAACTCTGGATCAAGATCCAGCGTCCCTATATCGGTGAAGAAATCCGAAATGTCACGGCCATTGTGGTCTCAGAAAAGAAATAGCTTGAACGGGGCTTTGGCGTGAGGGCCGTCAGGGGAGGTTCGACGGTGGAGATGGATCAGGTGTGGGCTGCTGTGGCCGGGTTTCTTGTGGGAGGCCTCCTCTTTTGGCTCTTGGCTTCCGCCCGAGGAAGACGCGCTTGGGTTCAAGGGCTTGAGGCGCTGGAGCGGCGGGCCGATGAAGCCCAAAACCGGGCCTCCAGCTTGGAAAGCCTTACGGTGGAGCTGCGGGCGCAGTGCCAGGGATTGAGCGAAAAAGCCACCGCCCTGCAGGAGCGTTTGGCGGTCGAGCGCACGGCCAGAGTCCAGGCGGAAACTCGGCTTGCTGAAACCCTGCGACGTCTTGAAGACGAAAGAACCCTTCTTGCCGAAGCCAAAGCGCATCTTTCGGATACCTTTAAGTCCCTGGCGGGAGACACCCTGCAGTACAGTTCCCAGGCCTTTTTGCAGCTGGCCAGGGAAACGATGGAAAAGATTTTAGCGGAGGCGCGCGGTGACCTGAGTCGACGCCAAGAGGCCATCAACGGCTTGGTGCGCCCCCTCGGTGACACTCTGGCCAAATTTGAAGAACACCTTCGGGCCTTGGAAAAGAGCCGGCAGGAAGCCTATGCGGGCCTTGCAGAACATGTGAAGCTTCTTAGAGAGGGATACCAAAGCCTGCAAAAAGAGACGGCCAACCTGGTCAACGCCCTACGGCGCCCTCACGTGCGCGGGCGTTGGGGAGAAATCACTCTGCGTCGGGTCCTGGAGCTGGCCGGCCTTTCCGAGCACTGCGACTTTTCGGAACAGGTGAACACGAGCGGCGAAGACGGTCGATGGCGACCGGATCTCGTGGTGCGGCTTCCTGCCGACCGCGAGATCGTCGTGGACGCCAAGGTGCCTCTTGAAGCGTATTTGGAAGCAGTGGAAGCGGATACGGACGGAAAACGCCAAGCGGCGCTCAAAAGGCATGCCGCTCAGGTGCGCAACCACATGCAGGCTCTTGCTACAAAGCAATACTGGAACCAGTTCCAGAAGGCTCCGGAATTTGTGGTCATGTTCATTCCGGGAGAATCTTTTTTCAGCGCCGCCGTGGATGCAGACGAAAGCCTCATTGAGGAGGGTCTGGCCAAGCGGGTCATTCTGGCGACACCCACGACCCTCATCGCGTTGCTTCGCGCCGTGGCCTATGGATGGCGGCAGGAGCAGATCGCGCGAAACGCTCAGGAAATCAGTGAGCTCGGCAGGCAGCTTCATGATCGCCTGCACACCATGGTCAAACACTTGGCCGATCTTGGCCACCAGATGGAAAAAGCCAACAAAGCCTACAACCAAACCGTGGGATCCTTTGCAAGCCGCGTGTTGCCGGCAGCCCGGCGGTTTCAGGACCTGGGCGCAGCATCTCAGACTCCCTTGCCGGAGCCGGCCCCCGTCCGTGTGGCCCCTCGATCCGTGACCGTTCTGGACGAACCCGACACCGGCTGAGGGCCTGAAGAGCTTGTCCCAAAAGAGCTTTTCGGGGCCGTTTTCGTTGCATCGTCTAAAAGCGCCGAAAGGCGCGATCAGAAGTCGCGGCGTGTGCCGCTCCTAGCGATGGTGTTCTTGAACGCGCTTCTTGGGCCTTCGGCGGCGTCAAGGCTCATTTGAATCGGTGAGCCCCTCTGCGAAGGCTTTCGTCCAGTGAGGGTCTGGCGAGGAGGCCAATGGTGCGTTAAAGTTGGTTAAAAGGTGCATCAGGTTTTCCGGGCGAAACAGAAAGCCTTTGAAGACCCTTTGCACGGCGATTCTGCGAAAGCCTTTGGATAAAAAGTCCAGAGGGTCTGGTGGATCATGACGCAGCTAATGGAGGTGCTGAATGGAGACGTGGAAACCTTCGGGAATCAGTCGTCGCACGTTTGTTCAGGCCGTAACGGTCGGAGCTGCTGTGCTGGCCATGCCGGGTTCACTCAAGCCGATTTTGGCCTAGTCCGTGACAGAGGCTTCAGCGTGGGATGTGCCCCCTTTGCCGTACGCGGAAAAGGGCTTGGAGCCCCATCTTTCGGGAAGAACCCTTTCTTTTCATTACGGCAAGCATCACCTAGGGTATGCCGCGAAGCTGAAAGAGCTGGTGCAGGGAACCCCCTTTGCTCACATGAGTCTGGAAGAGATCGTGCAGGCGACGGCGGGCAAAACGGAACACCAGGCCATCTTCAACAATGCGGCGCAAGTCTGGAACCACACCTTTTACTGGCGCAGCATGAAATCCCAAGGTGGGGGAGAGCCCGACGTGGCCTTAATGCAAAGGTTCATCAAGGATTTTGGAAGCTTTCAGGCCTTTAAGGACGCTCTGAAAACCGCCGCAGTGGGGGTTTTCGGCAGCGGCTGGGCCTGGTTGGTGGAAGACGCGGGGGCGCTCAAAATCGTTCGCACCTCCAATGCCGATACCCCCGTCGCGCACGGGCAAAAGCCCCTGCTCACCATCGATGTGTGGGAACACGCCTACTAACTGGATTACCAAAATCGTCGAGCTGACTATGTGCAAGCCTTCATAAATCACCTGATCGACTGGACCTTTGTGGCGAAAAACCTCAATGCCGGTTGATGGGCTGCCGGCCGGGATCCCCCGTTATGGGGAGCAGGAGCAGATGCCTCAAGCCCAAGCGGGCCGGATCCCGAAACTGACTGAGCCCAATGGTCATGGCGTCGTGGCCTTTTTCGGGCTGGGCCTTGTATGTGCCAAGGAGGCGATCCCAACAGGCAAAGCAGAATCCGAAATTGCTGTGGGTTTCCCGAATGATCACCGAATGGTGCAGGCGATGCATGTCGGGGGTTACCACCGCGAGCCGAAGAAGCCGGTCCAGTGGTTTCGGAAGCTTGAGGTTGGCATGATTGAAGAGGCTGCACCCGTTGAGCAGGATTTCAAACAGCACGACCGCACTGACCGGCACTCCCAAGGCCGCCACGACGGCGCTTTTCAGGATGGCCGAAAGAAGAATTTCCACGGGATGAAACCGCACGCCAGTGGTGGTGTCTAAATCCAGATCCGCATGGTGCACCATATGCAAGCGCCACAGGGTGGGCAGGGCATGGGTCAAGACGTGCTGCAGATAGATCACACCGTCCAGCACCATCACGGCAATGATTCCTTGCACACCTGGAGGCAAATGCAAAGCGGGCAAGAGCCCCCAGCCGTTCCCATGGGCCAGGGCCGCGACATTTATGGGCAACAGGGGAGAAGCGGCGCGGATCAAAAGGTTTCCCCACCCGATCATGGCCAGGTTGCTGACCCAACGGCCGGTTCTGGGCTGGGACCGTCGGCGCCGCGGAAAAACGGCTTCCAGCACAGCCATCAGGGCCAATACCGTCACAAAGATCATCAGTCGAACCGGCACACCCACGGCCGAAATTTCCATGTCCTTGCCCTTTTCCTTTAGGGTTGTCGAGCTGCTCGCGCCTTTGATGCACCGTGTTTTTGCCCCGAAGGGAAGCGTTCGCCAAGACCCAATCGAAAAGTCCAGGGCGCTCCCCTTTTTCG
>NZ_JBRAHS010000010.1:0-125176 GCF_052743555.1 Desulfosoma sp. | reverse complement strand
AAGGGAAGCGTTCGCCAAGACCCAATCGAAAAGTCCAGGGCGCTCCCCTTTTTCGAACCACCCCGGCTCTGGAACTCCGTCTCACGGCCCCTCATTTTTTTCTTGACCTCTTGAAATTTTCGGGTTCATATGTTCACACTATGAACGAAAAGACGAATTCATCGGACGGTTATTTTGCATTGCAGGTGCGGCGCTTTCAGCAGCTCATGGAAGAGGTGCTTCTGTCCTGCGAGACGCGGGCGGCGCATCTTTCCAAGAAATTCGGTCTTCCTGATGCGGAATTGCGGTGTTTGATGCTGTTTCGCGAGGACAAATACCTGACGGTCAAGGGGTTGGCCCAGAAGATGGATGTGGCCAAGAGCCGGGTGACCAAGATCGTGTCGGGCCTGTTGGCCAAGGACTTGGTGGCGCGCATCGACGACCCCACGGACGGGCGCATTCGACTGATTCATCTCACGGCCAAGGGGCGGGCCACCTGTGAAGAAATCGCCGCCTTCATCGGCACCGTGCATGAGATGATTCTGCAGGAACTGAGCCCTGAGGAGCGCGCGGCGGTGCTGACGGCTTTGGAGCGGCTGCGCACCAGCATGGAAACGGTCCAAGAAAAGGTGTTTTCTTAGGAGGATGTTCGAGAATGGCTTTTCGAGGGCCTTTTCCTTTCATTGTGGAGAGCGCCGCAAGGCGCGATCAGGCGTCGCGGCTCGCGCCGCTGTTACGGAAGGTGTTCTCGGACAGGCTCCTGGAGACGGGGGGAGGAATGGTCCAGAAGGGCACTTTGCGAGCCGATAAAAGCGCCGCGGCCTGGTTCACTCCCTGTGAGCAGGGACGGTTCATTACGGCCAAGGGCAGATAGTTACTAAAGATTTTTTTTGGCCATATAGTTAACACTGTTAACAAGGTAAAGACTTGGGCAGCGGAGGTCATCATGACGCAGGATTTGGCGGCGGTGGAACAACAGGTGGCGGAGTTGCGGGCGCAGCTGGATGCGCTCCACAGAAGAGTTCCTTCCAACAAGCTTTCCATGGTGGTTTTCAGCGGCGATTTGGACCGAGCCTTGGCGGCTTTCATCATTGCCACAGGGGCCGTGGCCATGGGCATGGAGGTGGTCATGTTCTTTACCTTTTGGGCCACGCCGATTCTGCGCGATGCCGGCAAAAAGGTAAAAGACAAAGACCTTTTGGGGAAAATGGTTTGGGCCATGCTGCCTAAGGGAGCTTGTGCGGTGAAGCTGTCCAAGATGAACATGGGCGGCTTGGGCACCACCATGATGAAGCATCTCATGAAGCAGAAAAACGTGGCCAGCTTGGACCAGATGATCGCTTTGGCCGGAGAATTGGGTGTGCAGATTTATGTATGTGAGCTTTCCATGGAACTTATGGGGTTTAAGCGAGAAGAGATGATTGAGTACCCGTCCATGGACTTTTGCGGTGTGGCCAAGTTTTTGGAAGAAGCCATGGACAGCCGCGTGCAGTTGTTCATTTAGGCTTCGGCGCCTCATCAAGAGGCGTGAAGAGATCGAGGGCTGTTTTTGTCTCAGGACAAGGAGGATGGATCATGAGTGAGTCGATTCAGGCAGACATGGTCATGGACTTGAAGGGGCTGCCGTGTCCCATGCCGGTGGTGAAGGTGAGCAAGGGCATCAAGGAAGTGCAGGTGGGCCAGATTTTGGAAGCGCAGACCACCGATCCGGGATCCTTGACGGATTTTCCAGCCTGGGCCCGCACCAGTGGCAATGAGATCGTGGGGACGCAGCAGGAAAACGGCATCATTCGCATTTTTATCAAACGCACGGTGTGATGTCGGCCACGGTTTCCACAGCTTGCCGGGCCGGTGCGGTCGGTGCCGACGGCCGGTTCGGCAGGTCGTGGATCAAGGGCCAGGGCTCTTGGCCTCGAGGGGGAATCCATGCAGACCGTCTATTATCTGGTTTTGGTTCCCATGGTGTACGCGGCTTTCGCCGTTTTCATTTTCGGGACAGCGTGGCGTCTCGCGCAAACGGCCCGCCGACCCGCTCATGGCGCCACGTTGCAGATCTTTCCCAAGAAAGACCCCGCATGGCTCTACGCCGTGGCGGACACCTTTTTCATGCCCTCCATTCTTCGTCACAGCCCCGTTCTGTGGTTCTTTTTGGCGGTTTTTCATCTGGCCGTGGCCCTGCTGATCATCGGGCATCTGGAATTGTTTGCCCAGTGGCGCCTTTTGCAGATCGTGCCCCACGAGGTCTTTTTGGGCAAAGGCTTTGTCGGGCTGGCGGCGTCCGTATCCCTTTTGTTTCTTTTCTTTCGGCGGTTTCACGCGCCCGTGCGCGACCTTTCCGTTCCGGAAGACTATTACCTGCTGATTCTTCTCTTTCTCACCGTGATTTTTGGCAGCCAGATGGATTGGGCGCGGCGCTGATTCGACTATGATGTGCTGGGTGTCGAGGCCTATCGAGCTTATCTGTGGAGCCTGGTGACCTGAAACCCTTTGTGCCGGACGAAATCGTCTATTCCGGGCATGGGTTCATGCTGGTGCTTCCTGTGTTTTTCGCCAATGTGTTTCTTATGGTTTTTTCCGTTCACGAAAATGATGCACACGTTCCTGGCCCTGCCCATGAACCTTTTAAAGAGAGGCTAGCCATGGACTCCCAGACGCGAGAGGAACTGTTCAAGCTCTTTCAAAGTAAGCTCAATCGGGCCATGGTATATTATTTGGAAACGTGTACGCGGTGCGGCGTGTGCACCACGGCCTGCCATGTCTATCAATCCATGCCCCAGGCGAAATATATCCCGGCCTATCGAGCGGAAATCGTTCGACGTATCTATAAGAAATATTTAAAGGCTCAGGGCACCTTGTGGCCCAGTTACGGGGACGCGAAAGAACTGACCGAGGCGGCTCTGCAAGAGCTCTACGACACGGCCTACTCCTGTACAGGCTGCCGCCGGTGCATGGTTTATTGCCCCTTCGGCATCGACACCCAGATGATCATGTCCATCGCCAAGCTGCTTCTCGTGGGTGCGCATGCGGAGCCGGAGATTCTGACCCTTCTGGCGGACACATCTATTGAAAAGGGGCGATCCCTGGAGTTTTTCAAAGAAGGATTTCTTCAGGGGGTCAAGAACCTGGAACAGCAAGTGGTGGCAAAATGGAAGATGGAAGCGGAGGGCAAAACCGTCATTCCCGTGGATGTGGGGGGGCGATCTCCTTTATGTGGCCCTGGCCGGTGCCCATTCCATCATTCCAGCGGCGGCGGTTTTCAATGCCGCAAAAGAAAACTGGACCCTCAGTTTCTTTGAAGCGGTCAATTTTGGCGCCTTTGTGGGGGATCCCACCCGCACCAAGCTCATTTTGGACCGCATTGTTCAGGAAGCTTTACGCCTGAAAGTCAAGGAGGTGTGTATCTGTGAGTGCGGCACGGCCTATCGGGTCATGAAGCAATTGTCTGGGCGCCAGCCCTTTAAAGTCAGCTTGGTGACGGAAGTCCACGCACGGTATCTTCGGGAAGGTCGCATTCGTGTGCGCAAGGACGTTTTTCAGGGGCAGGTGATCACGTACTACGACCCGTGTCAGATCGCTCGAAACGGCGGTGTTCTGACGGAGCCCCGTTATATTTTGCAACAGCTTGCCGAAGACTATAGAGAAATGGCTCCGGATCCCCGTTATAATTATTGCTGCGGCGGAGGTGGCGGGCTGGTGGCCCTGGGCGAGGATACCTTGGATTTTCGTATGAAATCCGCGCGAGTCAAGGCCGAACAGGTGCGCCAAACCCAGGCGACGATCCTGGCCACAGCCTGCGAAAACTGCCACACCCAGCTCAGCGATCTCAACAAACACTACGATTTGGGCGTGAACGTCCAGTTCCTGACCTCCATGGTGGCCGACGCACTGGACCTTTCCTAAGGTCCCGGGACGCGGGCCTGTCGAGCAAAAGGGCATGGCGGCGCGCCGTGTGCCGCGGCGCGGCTTTTGAGGAGCCGCTTTTGTGATATCATCCACAAGGTCAACATGTTAAAAAAGGTGCGACGGCGACCTTTCGATGAGAAGGGCCACCAACGGCAACTGAGGGATTTTCAAAAAGGAAGGAGGAAAGGCGGAATGATTTTCAGCGGATAGTGAAGAAAAGGTCTAGCCCATTCCCGCTATCGGCCTTGCGGTGCCCATAACGGATCGGCCGCCCTTTTGGCGCTTCGGTCTTTCCACCTACGGCGTTTCGGCCTTGAGGTGGACTACAAAGGCACGGCCGTGGATCAACCGGCTTTTTGCATCTTCGGCCCCATGGGATCTTTTCCTCTGGTTGCCGAAGCCTATACTGAATTAACCATCATGAAATTCGCTCCGGCCATCACCTTTCAACCCTTTGAAAAATTTTCCTTTGGTCCGGCGCTCCACGTCGATTATGCCACCCTAGACCTGCGGCAAGGCTCTTCCGCCGGCTACGGCGTCGGTGTGCAACTGAGCACCATTTTCAAAGCGACGGACAGCCTCTCTTTCGGCATCAGCTACACCTCTCCTCAAAATGTGAACCACGACGATGTGGCCGACTTTGACGGCGATGGAACCTTAGATCGCCTCAAGCTGGAATCACCTCACCAGATCGCCTTTGGTGCCGCCTACCATCTCAACAACAAGTTCCTGCTGGAAGCCGACCTGAAATGGCTCAACTGGTCCGAGGCCAATGGATACCAAGAAATCGATTGGGATGATCAATGGGTTTTCGGGATCGGGGCCCAATACAAACCTTTTTTCAAGCTCACTCTGCGAGCCGGCTATTGTTACGGCAAGAATCCCTTAAACACCATCGACGGCTTTCAGGGACCGGCGCCGGTATCCGTTCAGGGAAAGACCATGCCCACTTACTACTACGAAACCTTTCGTATCGTGGGGTTTCCGGCCATTGTGGAGCACCATGTGACTTTGGGTGTCGGCTACGAGTTTACACCGCGCTTTTCGCTGCAGGCCGGGTTCGTCCACGCCTTTGAAAAGAGTATCAAAGAAACGGAAACGGATATGACGGGCCAACCGGTTTCTCTGAAGTCGACCTTGAGTGAAAACAGTGTGGATTTTGGGTTCACCTGGCGCTTCTAAAACTCACCGGAAAATGCTCTGGGAAGGTTCCTCTGCTCTGATGAAGCGGTTGCGAGGCTCAGTTTTTCCCAAGGACGGCCTTCGCGCCGTCCGCTGATCCACGGACCGCAAGGCGCTTGTCCCAAAACACATTGTTTACAGTTTGCGGCAGGGCAATTTCAATGAGTCGGAACGCTGCCTTTGGCCAAAATGGGCGTTCTCGGAAGGGACCAAGGCCGTGGTCCATTTCATCGCGCCGTACGCACCGATCCTGACGCCAAGAAAACGCTTTCCCGACAACGCTCCTGCACTGCGCCTCGGGGTTTCCTTGCAGCAATCCTGCAGCCGTTCGACCCTTATCTCGAAGCTTTTGGTGCCTTGACACGGCCGCCCCGGCTCTTCATAGTACCCTTTACAGGAAATCACGGCCCGCGGCTAGAAGTGTGTCCGAGAATGGCTTTTGGGAGCCGTTTTATTGCATTCTGTAGGAGCGCCGCGAGGCGCGATCAGGCGTTGCAGCGTGGGCCGCTTCTACGGAAGGTGTTCTCGGACAAGCTCAAAGGTTTCCCTGGGATCCTGGATGCTGAAGATGACGGAAAGGAACGGGGCATGTTAAAGCCGGCCTTTGTGGTGGCGCGGGACATTCCCGATTTATGGTATCAGCTGGTGCGCAAGGCCGTGGAGGAAGGTCGGGAATACAAGGTCGAGAAGGGGAGCACGCCCACCAAGCGCTGGGAGCTGGATTTTGTTTCCGCGCAGATCACCCACCCGGGCACGCGCCCTCTGGAGCCGGATATTCCTCCGGGAGTGGGCATTCCCAATCCTGTGGAGCCCGGTTACGCGGAAAAGTACCTTCCCTATTACATGACGGATGTGGCGCAGCCCGGGGAGCATTACACTTATGGCCAGGATCTGGCCTGGCAAATCGAGTGGGTGATCGACTACTACCGCAAGAACGGTCCTGGAACCAAGCACTGCTACATGACAGTGGGGCGCCCCGAAAGCCTTCTTTTTTACGACGAGTCCGTGGATTACGAGGAAGTGATTCGCGTTTCGGACCGAGCCACGGGACAGGTTCTTCGCACGCGCACCGTGACCAACGCGTTCAACAAAAAGGAACCCGGAACGACGCAGTGCCTGCGGGGTGTGGACACGGCCATCAAGTACGGCAAGCTGCATTTCAGCGTCCACTTTCGCAGTTGGAACCTGTGGAACGGACTCCCGGCCAATCTGGCCTGCCTGCAGTTGGTCAAGGAATATATGGCGCAGCAAATCGGGGTGGAAGACGGCGAAATGTTCGTCACCTGTTTGAAACTGGGCTTGGCGGAAGCTTACTTTGACCTGGCGCGGCTGCGCCTCTACCTCAACACGCCCCGCAACCCATTCTAGCCCAGCCGCACCGCCGTGCCGCTGACGCTGACCATGAGCATGCCGTTCTTTTCCCCCAGCACCTCGTAATCGATGTCCATGCCCACCACGGCGTCCGCTCCCAGGCTGAGGGCGGCCGCCTTGAGTTCTTCAAGAGCCGTCTCTCGCGCCTTGCGCAGCTCCTTTTCATAGGCCGCGGAACGGCCACCCACAATGTCTCGAATCCCCGCAAAGAGGTCGCGAAAGAGGTTGGCCCCCATGATGGCTTCGCCCGTGACGATGCCGAGGTAAGCCGTGATGTGACGACCATCGACGTTCGGGGTCGTGGTGAGGATCATCGAAAGCCCTCCGTTCGTTTTGAGTTGCCCTACCTCCATACCTCAGTTACCTTTTCACTTACGAAATCGGTTTGAAGAACGCAACAGGTTTTCAAACTGCAGGCACCGCGTGAAAGCTTGAAGGTCAAAGGAGAGGTAGAGCATCCATGATGAGAAGACGTTTTCTTGCGCTGTGCGGGTTGTGTGTTGTGGGTTTGTTTCTGTGGTCTCTCTGGGCCGACGTGGCGGACGCGGCGCGCTTTGGTGGTGGAAAATCCTTTGGAAGCCGGCCCAGCTATCAGCGCAGCACTCCGGCACCGTCCAGGTCTTATACCACACCCCAGCGAGACCCCGGGTCCATGAGCGGCGGCGCCATAGCCAGGTCCCCTTTATCGTCGCCGATGCGTTCGTGGGGAGGCATGTTGGGTGGTCTTCTGATGGGGGGTCTTCTCGGGTCGCTGCTTTTTGGGGGCACCCATGCCTGGGGAGGCCCGAGTCTTTTGGATCTTCTCGTTATCGGCGGCGCCTTGTTTCTTCTGTTTCGGTTTTTGAAAGCGAGGCGATTGGCGACGTCGTCAGCGACAGGATTCAACACGACCGGCTCGCCGACCTGGGCGAACACAGGGGGCGACCCGGGTGAGGAGGGGACCCGTGGGTTTGCGGCGGCATCGGCTTCCAGCCCTTCTCAGCCCAGGGTCCCTCAGGATTTCGATGCTCAGGAATTTATGGAAAAAGCCAAGGCGCTTTATGTCCAACTGCAGGAAGCGTGGGATCGGCGGGACATGGAGGCGATACGACCGCTGGTGTCCCTCGAAGTTTTTGAGGAAATTCAACGCCAGGCCCAAGAGGATGCTCCACCGAGCCGCACGCACCTGTTGTGGATTAACCCCGAGCTTTTGGAAGTGCGGGAATTGGACGGGCATACGGTGGCGTCGGTGCTCTTTGACGTCATGATGCGGGAAACGGACCAGGAAATGGCCAAGCAGGTTCGAGAGCTGTGGCATTTTCGGCGCCATGGGGCCACTCAAGCGTGGATTGTCGAAGGGTTACAGCAGGTGGCCGGCTAAAAGCGTGTC
The DNA here is from genome assembly GCF_052743555.1 of Desulfosoma sp. NCBI lineage: Bacteria > Pseudomonadati > Thermodesulfobacteriota > Syntrophobacteria > Syntrophobacterales > Syntrophobacteraceae > Desulfosoma > Desulfosoma sp. Next base: position 117,372 of record NZ_JBRAHS010000010.1, on the reverse strand, counting down.
CGACAATGGTTTGGCCGCGTCCTTTCGACTTTACAGTGGAGGAGCGCCGCATGGCGCGATCTTCACATGGGGCCGAACGGCCGGGGAAACCGCGTCGACATGGGGGTCGCGGCCTGCGCCGCTCCAACTGAAGGTCTACCTGGAGACGCTCCGAGTGGCCGAACGCCCGATGCCCTGACAAGAAGCTCACAAAACTGGGCCTCGGCGCCTTAGGGTGCCGAGGCCCGTTTTTTGCCGTGGCCCACCTCCCCTGCCCCATTTCGCTGCAGCACACCCTAGGCAGAACGGCATCCTTTCTGCTATAGTCCCCCGCCGAACTTCGGGCCGTGTGCCCGCTTTTCCGCTGCGATGCGACATCCCTTAACTTTGGACTCGAAAGGCGGTTCCCCTATGCCCAGAGGACAGGACATTCACAAGGTGTTGATCATCGGATCAGGCCCCATTGTCATTGGGCAGGCCTGCGAATTTGACTACTCGGGCACGCAAGCCTGCAAGGCTTTGCGCAAGCTCGGCTATAAGGTGGTGCTCGTCAATTCCAATCCCGCCACCATCATGACCGATCCAGGTATGGCCGATGTGACCTATGTGGAGCCGCTTACGGTGGAATACCTGGAAAAGATCATTGCCAAGGAGCGCCCCGATGCGGTGCTGCCGAACCTGGGCGGGCAAACGGGATTGAACCTCACGGCGCAACTCCATCGCCAGGGCATCCTGGATCGTTATGGCGTGCGCATTATCGGTGTGCAGGCGGAGGCCATCGAACGGGGAGAAGACCGCATTGCTTTCAAAGAGACCATGGACCGTTTGGGCATTGAAATGCCCCGCAGCCGCCCCGCTTTCAGCGTGCAGGAGGCCGAAGAGATTGCCGCCGAATTGGGATATCCCGTGGTCATTCGACCAGCATACACCTTGGGTGGCACCGGAGGGGGGCTGGTTTACAATGTGGAGGAGCTGCGTACGGTGGCCGGCCGAGGCCTTGCCGCCAGCATGGTTGGGCAGATTCTGGTGGAAGAATCGGTGCTGGGCTGGGAAGAACTGGAATTGGAAGTGGTCCGAGACGCCAAGGACCAGTGCATCACCGTGTGTTTCATTGAAAACGTGGATGCCATGGGGGTGCACACGGGCGATTCCTTTTGCACGGCCCCCATGCTCACCATCGATGCCGCCTTGCAAAAACGTTTGCAACAAGCGGCCTATGCCATTGTGCGAGCCATTGAGGTCATCGGAGGCACCAACATTCAGTTTGCCCATGACCCCAAAACGGGGCGTGTGGTGGTCATTGAGATCAACCCGAGAACCTCTCGGTCTTCGGCCTTGGCTTCCAAGGCCACGGGCTTTCCCATAGCGCTCATTTCGGCCATGTTGGCCGCCGGGCTCACCCTGGACGAAATACCTTATTGGAAGGAGGGCACCCTGGATAAATATGCCCCCTGGGGGGACTATGTGGTGACCAAATTCGCCCGATGGACCTTTGAAAAGTTTCCAGGATCCCACGATAGGCTGGGGACCCAGATGCGGGCCGTGGGAGAGGTCATGAGCATCGGGAAAAACTTCAAGGAGGCCCTGCAAAAGGCGGTGCGTTCCCTGGAAATCGGCCGATACGGTTTGGGATTTGCCAAGGACTTTCACACCAAAACCTTGGAAGAGCTCCTGGAAATGCTGGCAGAACCCAGCAGTGAACGGTATTTTCTTATCTATGAAGCGCTGCGCCGGGGTGCCGACATCGATACCCTTTACCGAAAGACTTTCATCAAGCCCTACTTCCTGGAACAGATGCGGGAGCTGGTCCTTCTGGAAGAAGAAATTCTCGGCTATCGAGGTCGAGAGCTTCCCGACGACTTGTTGCGCCGCGCCAAGCAGGACGGCTTCAGCGATCGGTACTTGGCGATGCTTTTGAATGTTCCGGAAACGGCCATCAGACAACGACGCACAGAGCTGGGCATCGTGCACGGATGGCAGATTCTGCCCGTCAGCGGCGTGGAAAATGCCGCCTATTACTATTCCACTTACAACGCGCCCGATCAGGTTCCATCCAGGGATTGCCCAAAGGTGATGGTCCTTGGCGGAGGTCCCAATCGCATCGGCCAGGGTATCGAATTCGACTACTGCTGTGTTCATGCGGCCTTTGCTTTGAGGGAGATGGGCTATGAGACCATCATGGTGAACTGCAACCCCGAAACCGTTTCCACGGATTACGACACCTCGGACAAGCTCTACTTTGAACCCGTCACCGTGGAGGACGTGCTCGCCATCTATGAAAAAGAAAAGCCCATGGGCGTCGTGGTCCAGTTCGGCGGCCAAACGCCGCTCAACATCGCCCGAGAACTGGCCGAAGCGGGCGTGACCATTTTGGGCACCTCACCCGATGCCATCGACTTGGCGGAAGATCGCGATCGTTTTCGAAAGCGCATGGAAGCACTGGGCATTCCCATGCCCGATTCGGGCATGGCCGCCACCTTGGAGGAAGCTTTGGAGGTTGCGCAGCGCATCGGCTATCCTCTGATGGTTCGGCCTTCTTATGTGTTGGGAGGCCGAGGCATGGAGGTGGTCTACGATGAAGAGATGCTGCGCGAATATGTTCGGGCGGCCGTCGGTGTGACACCGAACCGGCCCATTCTCATCGACCGTTTTCTGGAAGACGCCATCGAGGCGGAAGCCGATGCTTTAGCGGACGGCAAGGACGCCTTTGTCCCGGCGGTCATGGAACACATTGAAAGGGCTGGTATTCATTCGGGGGATTCCGCCTGTGTCATACCACCCATCAGCATACCGGCGCGCCATCTGGAAACCATTCGAGAATACACGCGCCGCATTGCCGTGGAACTCCACGTGGTGGGTCTCATGAACATTCAGTACGCCATCGCCAAGGACACGGTCTATGTGCTGGAAGCCAATCCTCGAGCATCGCGAACGGTGCCTTTGGTGTCCAAGGTGTGCAACATTCCCATGGTCCGCCTGGCCATGGAGCTGATGATGGGAAGAACTCTGGCGGATCTGGGCCTTTCCAGCACGCGGACCCTCGGGCATTACGGGGTCAAGGAAGCCGTGTTTCCGTTTAACATGTTTCCGGAAGTGGATCCGGTGCTGGGGCCTGAAATGCGCTCGACAGGGGAAGTGCTGGGCCTGGCGGAATCCTTTGGGCTGGCGTTTTTCAAAGCCGAAGATGCGGCCCTGCAGCGGCTTCCCGAAGAAGGCTGCGTGCTTTTTACCGTCACCGACAAGGACAAGCCGGCGGCTCTGGAAGTGGCCAAGCGGTTTCTTCAGATGGGATTCCGCCTTCGAGCGACCCGCGGTACCTTCCGCTATTTCAGGGATAATGGCCTGCCTTGTGACCCCATCGACAAGATGCATGAAGACCGGCCCAACATTGTGGACGCTGTGAAAAACGGCGAAATTCAACTGGTCATCAACACGCCCAGCGGTCGGCGCAGCGAATACGATGACTCCTATATTCGCAAAGCCGCCGTGAAATACAAGATACCGTACATCACGACCATTGCGGCGGCTGAAGCGGCGGCGCGGGGTATCGAGGCGTGGCGCCGCGGGCACGGGGACGTCAAGTCCCTTCAGGAATACCATGCCGCCATTCGATAAAAGACGGGGCCTCTTGAGGCTCCTTTCTGAAGGCCCGATCAAGGACATTGTCCGACCATAGCAGTGGGGTCTAATTGTGGCGTCGAAACGAGCTGAAAAGGCTGGGCCGTTCATGGACGCATGGGCTTGAGTGTAGGGGCGGCGTGAGCCGCAACCCTTGACCGCTGTGGGTTCCATGGCCATTCGGGTCCAGCCGGAGATCGTGCCGTGCGGCGCTCCGCCTGATGGCGTTCTCGGAGATGCTCTTCGCGGGGCGAGAGGGAAATATGGAAAGCAAGCATCGCGTCGGGCTTATAAAATATGAAAAGCCTTATGACTCGGTGGTTCGCGCGGTGGAGGCTGCCGGGGGTTTTGGTTCCGTGGGGCCGCACACCCGCGTTTTTGTCAAACCCAACGTGGTGTGCTGGACTTCCGAGACCCCTTTTCCCAAATGGGGTGTCATCACCACCACACGGGTGGTGGAAGATGTGGTGCGCTGTCTTAAGGAAGCCGGCGTGCAGCGCCTCCTTCTCGGCGAAGGTCTCGTGAATCTGAACCCCAAGGACACGGGACTGGCCGAAAGGGCTTTTCGAGCCTTGGGATATGAAACGCTGGCCAAGCGCTACGGCGTTCACCTGGTGGACGTGTTTCAGAGGCCCTTTCGCAAGGTGCCCATTACCGATGGCGTGGAACTGGATTTTAATGTGGACGCCCTGGACAGCGATCTCATCGTGAACCTACCCGTACTCAAAACCCACGCGCAGACCGTGGTCAGTTTGGGGATCAAAAATGTGAAGGGATTGATTGATCTCGCGTCTCGAAAGCGCTGTCACAGCCTCGACACACACTGGAACCTCCACCGCATGGTGGCGGCTTTACCCAAAGCCTTGCCCCCCACTTTTACGCTCATCGACGGCATCTACAGCAACGAGCGGGGTCCAGTTTTTGACGGTACGGCCCATCGCATGAATGTTCTTGTGGCTTCACAGAATGTTCTGTCGGCGGACTTGCTGGGTGCGGCGCTTTTGGGATATTCGGCCAAGGAAGTGCCGCACCTGGCTTGGGCCGCCCACGACGCCGGTCGTTCCGGGGATCTGTCGGATGTGCTCATTGAAGGGGCCTCGCTGGAAGCCCTGAGGCGTCCTCACGCTTACACTTTTGACTACAATGATCAGGGAACACTTCCCATGGGCATGGCCGCCATGGGCATTCAAGGAGTGAGGTATCGAAAGTACGACGACACGCTGTGCACCTATTGTTCGTTCATGAACGGATTGATTCTGACGGCCGTGGCTCGCGCCTGGCACGGTACACCGTGGGACGATGTGGAGGTGCTTACGGGAAAGGCCATGAGCCCCACGCCGGGCATGAAACACACGATCCTTTTAGGACGTTGTATGACCCGCCTGCATCGAGACAATGGGGCCATTCGTCATCCCATCGCCGTAGCGGGGTGCCCGCCCAAGCCGGCCGAAGTGGCCCGGGCATTTCATGAAGCCGGCATTCCGGTGGACCTATCCTTTCTGGAAAGCGCCGCCCTTTATCCCGGTCGGTTCATGAAAAAGTATGCGGGACGGCCTGAATTCGACGAATCCTTTTACCAGGCGGATTAAACCTGGCGGGTTTTTTCCGTATTTCGACGGCATTACACAGAATGGGGACATCCGGCCATGGCGGGCAAAAAAATCCGGCTCAACCGCAAGGCGTTTGAACAGATCGTCGAAAAGGCCGTAGAGCGCATTCCGTGGGACATTCGGCGACATCTCCAGAACATGGTGATTGCCGTGAAACGGCGGCCGAGCCGGGAACTGCTGGCGGAGTTGGGGCTTTCGCCCCAAGAGACTCTTTTGGGCTTCTACGATGGCGTGCCCTTGTCGGAGCGAAGTCTGACGGCCCCCCCTTTATACCCGGATACCATTTACATCTTTCAGGAGCCGCTGGAAGAGCTGTGCTGCTCCAGGGAAGAGCTCATGGAAGAAATCGAACGCACCGTGGTTCATGAGGTCGCCCATGCCTTGGGGATCAGCGATGAGCGCCTCGAGGAATTGGGTTACGGCTGAAGGTGGATCGGGCGTCAACAAAGGAGGACAAAGCGTTCATCCCTGAGGGGGAGGCCTTGATGGGCGTGGGGGCCTTGAACCTTTGAAGCTTACGGCTTGGGTATGAAAACCAGTTGAGGGTCCAGGCTGTAGGTCCAGGGAGCTCCGGAATTTTTCCAGCCGTTTTTCATGCACTTGCCGTCGTAATAACTTTCCGGATCTTTGATTTTATCACCCTCAAAACCGTCAACGATATTGTAGACGTTCGTGAAGCCGGCAGCCACCAGGCGTTCGATGGCCTTGGCGGCGCGGTGTCCCGAGCGACACATGACAAGGAGGACGTCGTTGGGTTGAAATCGTGCCTTGACCTGGGCTTCAAAATTGGGGTTCGGGGCCAAAGGAAAATCCTTCTTTTCGGCGTTCCACTCACCGGTCCAAAGCTCCAATGGAATATTCACGGCCATGGCGGGGTGGCCCACAAAGACGTACTCTTCCGGAGTCCGCACATCCACGATCTTGACCTTTTGAGGATCCGCCTTCCACATTTCATAGGCTTCCATGGCCGTCACATATTTATTGAGACTTGTTCTTTTCTTTTCGTCCGAAGGCGGGTCCGCGGCCATGGCGCCCGCGGTGAAAACCACAACGATCCATAAAGCAACCCACACGCATGCACGTCTTCGCATCTTTCGTCTCCTCCATTCTCGCCTTTCCCGTGGCTCAGCGGCCTCTGAACACGATCTTCTGCTGAGCCAAAGCATGCCTCGTCTGCCCCCACATTCCCCCTTGACCTAAAATTAAACATTGTTTTATCTCTGTCAACGATCAATGCGATTGTATAATAACTGCCTATGAAAAGGCTGAGAACAATGAGCGTGGGGGTGTTCCGTGCCAAAGGTTTCGAAAGTGCTAAGGCTTGTCGTGGTCGGTCTGCTGGCCGCCGTGTGTCTTGGGGCGGCGGAGACGGCGCCACAAGAAGAACGGGCTCGACAGTTGGGAGCCAATGCGGCGTTTGAACTGCAACGGGTCTTGAAGTCGGAGCTGACCTCTGCCATACAGGCAGGGGGTCCCGGGCAGGCCATTCGAGTCTGTGCGCAAAAGGCATTGCTTTTGACCCAGGGCATACCGCGCCTCATGGACGTGCCGTCCATGACCGTGAAGCGCACGAGTCTTCGATGGCGCAATGAGATGAATCGGCCCGACGCCATGGAAGCAAAAGTGCTCCACGAGATGGAAGCCCGCGCCCAGGCCCAAGAGCCTCTTGAAGCCGTGCTGCGGCTGCATAACAAGACCTATCATTACTTCGAACCGATCCGCACCACGGGCTTGTGCCTCACATGCCACGGCTTGGAAGAAAAAATGCCGGAAAACGTCAGGCAAGCCCTGGACACCCTTTACCCCGGCGACCGGGCTCGAGGCTATGCAGCCGAGGAATTTCGGGGCGTGATTCATGTGAGCATTCCACAGGCGGTGGTGGCGGAACCGTAACGGCCGAGACCCGTAGCCGGTTGGCCGAAAGCTTCCTGGAACTCCATGGTTTGTGCGGGTATGGTTGGTGATTGTCGTTCACACCAAGTCCTTCTAAAGGCCGTGCGCCGGTGATGTGATGCGCTTTTTCAAAGCATGAGTTCCAGGACCTATGAGGCCGTTCGAGAATGGCTTTTCGAGGGCGTTTTGTTTCGTTCTGTAGAAGGTGTTCTCGAAAAGGTTCCGCGACCTCGGGCTTTCGTGAGCTCCATTACGCAAGTGTGGATGGCCCTCGAGCGCGACGGGGTGCCCATGCCACTGGTGGTGGCTCGCATTGTCCTGTGCGGCGTTTTGGCGGTCCCAAGGGTGTCTCCACAAGGCCGGTTATGTCTGGGTGGGTGAGCCTGAAAGCGCCGGCGCCGCGCTGCGGGCAAGAAAGGCGGATAGTTAATTTTTGATGCGGGAGGTTCCGGGAATGAGCGTCTTGGTGGCAATCACGCCGGGCAGTTGGCGGATGTTTTCGTGAACGAATTGGGAAATGGTTTCCGCATCGGAACTGAGAAGGTCACGATGCAACTGCACTTTGACTAAGAGATCCACATCGCCAAAGACGCTGTGCACTTCCCGAACTTCTTCCAGATCCAGAAGCTTTTCCACAATGCGGTTTTCTTTTTTGGCTTGCACGTTCATGAGGACAAAAGCCGTGATGGTTCGTTGCATTTCCGGATAATGGAGCGTGTCGGCGTTTTTCATTTTTTCCCTGAAGGCCTCCATATCGTCGGGAAGCATGTCATTGAGGCCGATGCCGTACTGGCGCCGTTCCCCTTTTTCCCAGAGGCGCACAGACACGTAGGCGTAGAGGTCGGCGGTGGTTCGGCCGGGTAATCCCTCGGCCAGGCGTGCGCGGGACAACAGCCCCGTCAGGGGGCGGTAGATGTGAAGGTACCAATCCGCCGCCCCTTCCTTCAAAGTGATGTCTGGCCGTTCCCGTTCTTGAAGGTATTCCCGATGGCGCTGAATCTGGCTGAGTAGTCGGTCGTATTGGCCGGGTTCGGTGAGGGAAATGTCTGCGTGAAGGCCCGTGACATCGAGGAAATGGGCCCGTTGACGATAGATGGCGTCCCGAAGGTTGTCACCGGAGGGGATAAACTCCACGATGTGGGCCAGAATTTCGTCGTGGCCCAAGGCCTTGGCGGCGGCCACGCGGTGGTTGCCGTCTTCCACGTAATAGACATCTCGAATCTGCCACAATTTTACGGGCGGCAGGGCGGCTCCCTGACGCATGGCGTTCTTGATCTGTTCAAGCCGCTCCGAGGGCTTTCGACTCTTCAGCCGAAAGCGTTCGTCGAAATCCTGGTATCGGCCAACGCTGCCGACGATCTTGGCCAGGGGCACCGTACGCAGGCCGCGATCCCGGCATTCAAAGTTGCCGTCCTCGCGCTGCCATTCATGAAAGCCCTCAGCGCCGGGGGGTTCGCGAGGTGTTGGGTTGTACAGCCCGAGCCGAGCGAGCCATCGTTTCATGGTCTGTGTCCAGAATGTGCCAGCCGACGGTGTTGACAATAATGGTGTCTCCAAGCCGAAGGAGCCTTTGAGAGGGCTCGTGAAAGGTGCGGTGCACGTGCCCGTGAAGGAACCATCGAGGCTGGTGGGAACGAATGAAGCGGACGAAACATCGAAACCCACGGTGGCATAGGTCGTTTCCATCGCCGAAGCCTCGGGGCGGCGCGTGGGCGAGGACGATGTCCACGCCGCCGTGCCACCAGATGAGCGGGCGGGTTTTCCAGACGGTCCATTGCATCTGAGTTTCGGTGTATTGCATGGGGCCGCCGTTGTACCACATGGAGCCTTCAAAGCCGACGATGCGCAGTCCCTTGAAATGGACAAGGCGGCCATGGACATGGGTGGCGCCTTGTGGAGGTCGCCTGGCATGGCGAAGGTCATGGTTGCCGCGCACGTAGAACACGGGCACGCGAAAATCGTGGCCCAGGTAGGTTAAGTATTCCGGCGGCACATCGCCACAAGACAGCACCGCATCCAGAGGTTCCAAGGCCTCGGAGTGTGCCACGGGATAGAGTTCCGCACTGACCACGTCGGATATGGTCAAAAAACGCATGGCGCCCGCTCGCGTCGTCCTCCTCGAGCCGCTCGAAGGTTCATGAGCCGTTCAGCCCGCCTCCGGTAAGGTCTTGGGGCTGGGCGATGGGATAAAGCCGTTGGCCGAGCCGCAGGGCGAATCGAGTGTCGTCCAAGGGTTCGATCCATTGGGCCACCTGATAGTAGGCGGGCCTGGAAAAGCGCGCGGGAAAACGCCCCTGACGGACGCGGCAGTAAAGCACGTTTTCCGGGCCGACCCACAAGGTTTCCGGTTCCAAAATTTCGGTTTCCGCAAGATGCTTAAAGGTCAGTCGGATGGAGGTCTTTTCCGAGCCGTTGGTGACGCGGTCCACGCGCGTGATGACAAAGGGCGTGTCGGCCACGTCAATGGGATAGAGACGGCCCTGCCATTCCAGAACGTAGCGCCCGTCCTGAAGGAGGCGCAGGCATTGGTAGAAGGTCTCGAGGATTTCCTTTCGAAAGATAGGCCGATCTCCGTAAAACCAGTCTCCTTCACGGTCCACAAGAATGGGAATGTCCTCTCCATTGGGTGCCGTCGCGTGCGCACGGGCTCCAGTGGTATGCACGGTGTTGTCGTTCATCATGGCTCCTCTAGACATCAGGTTAAAAGCGTTTCTCAGTTGTTAGCGCGTGTCCGGCAAGGCTATGGCCGCTTCTTTTCGGCTTGCTGCCCTTCGACTCTTGGTGTTCTTGAGTACATTTCTAGACCTTTTCCATTAGAATGTTTTTTGACTATCCAAGAGCAGGGTCACGGGACCGTCGTTAGTCAAATGGACGGACATGGTTTCCTGAAAAACCCCGGTGGCGACGGGAACTCCCAAGGCCTTCACCGCCTGGACGAAAGTCTCGTAAAGACGGCGTGCGGGTTCGGCCGGTGCCGCTTCCACGAACGAAGGGCGGCGTCCCTTGCGGCAATCGCCCCACAAAGTGAATTGGGACACGGCCAAAACAGCCCCGCCTGTTTCCAGGACCGAACGGTTCAATTTCCCTTCGTCATCGGCAAAAATCCGCAGATGCACTATTTTGTCCGCAAGGTAGCGGGCGTCCGCCTCGGTGTCTTTGCGGCCCACGCCAAGGAGCACCAGAAGGCCGAATCCGATAGCTCCCACCTGCTGCCCCTGCACTTCTACGCTGGCTTGAGAAACGCGCTGCACGACGGCTCGCATGCATTCTTCCCTCTCGTTTTTGACCCCAGCCACCGCCGCAAGATATAAAAGGCCGCCGCAGAATGGCAAACGGTTTTGACAAAGGAAGGGAATGGATGGCCCGCTGCCCTACCGTGCTGCTCGTTAATCCGTGGATTACGGATTTTGCCGCCTATGATATGTGGGCCAAACCCCTGGGACTGCTGCTTCTGGGGGCTCTTCTGCGCGACGGAGGGTGCCGCGTCTTTTTGGTCGATTGTCTCCAGCGCCATGACCCGGAAACGCAAGAGCGTGCCGATGTTCTGCCCGGCCGAGACGATGCCTTTGGGACGGGAAAGTACGACAAAACGCCCATTGCTGTTCCCGCGCCCTTGGCGGACTTGAAGCGCCCCTATTTTCGCTACGGTATCCATCCGGAAAGTTTCCGAAACAAGCTCTCCCATGTGCCCAAACCGAATCTGATCTGTGTCACCTGCCATATGACCTATTGGTATCCTGGTGTTCAGGAAACCATCGCTCATATTCGGGACATCTGGCCGGGCGTCCCTGTATGGCTCGGGGGCATCTATGCGCGTTTGTGTACAGAGCACGCCCAAAGGCACAGTGGAGCCGACCGGGTCGTGGTCGGCTCCATGGATCAGGTGGCCAAAGCGCTGGAAGAGGCTTTGGGCCTCTCTTTCGAGAACCGTGCGGCCTGGCACAACCTTAGCCAGGCTCCCGCACCGGCGCTGGACCTCATTCCTTCGCCGACCTATGGGCCGCTGCTGTTGAGCCTGGGCTGTCCGTACCGGTGTCCGTATTGCGCGTCGTCGGTTCTGCAGAAAGAGCAGGTGGCCTTTTCGGTTCAGCGCATCTTTGATGAAATGCTTCGGTTTCATGAGCACACAGGAATTCGCGATTTTGCTTTTTACGACGATGCGCTGCTCTTGAACGGAAAGGTGGCGCTCAAAGAGCTTTTGAAGAGGGTTCTACGCACAGGATTGCGTTTAAGGTTTCACACCCCCAACGCTCTTCATGTTCGGGCCCTGACGGATCCGTCATGGTGCCGCCTTTTGTTTGAGGCGGGTTTTGTGACGGTGCGGCTGGGTTTGGAAACGACCAGCGCTGAGCGCCAACGTCGGTGGGGCGGCAAGACTGACCTCAAGATGTTTCACCAGGCCGTGGACAACTTGCATCGAGCAGGTTTTTCTTCCAAAAACATCGGGGTCTATCTCTTGGCAGGCGTTCCCCAACAGACGCCGGAAGAGGTGGCGGAAGCCATCGAAGTGGTGCAAAAGGCGCAGGCCCAGCCTTTTGTGGCGGAATTTTCCCCCATTCCCGGAACGCCCATGTGGCTCGAAGCGGTGAAAATCAGTGCCTATCCATTGGAAGCGGAACCTTTAACCCACAACAATTCGTTTTTTGCGTGCCAGCGTGCTGGCTTTCGCCGCGAAGACCTTGCAGCCTTAAAAAGACTGGCCCGTCAAGCCCGCCGCGCAGTGGCATCGTGATCGTTGGGAAGAAAGGTTCGTGAAAAATTTCTTGACCGCCCTTGATAAGGGCGCTATAGATTCTTGCCATTGTGGGCATCTGGCCGTTACATATGCGGCTGTGAAGTCGTGGCCGGGCGAAAGGGGGGCTATGGTGCGTGCCAAGGATCACAATCCCAGCTGGGATCCTTGGCGGCGCAGTGAGAACCATTGACATGGGATCGCGCGGATGAACCCTTACATTCCTGTCCTCATGATGCTTTTCCTGGCGGCGGCTACGGCCGCTGGCATGATCGTCGCCACCACCTACATCGGGCCGAAGAAGAAGTTTGCGGAAAAGATGGAGGTTTTCGAATGCGGCGAGAGCCCCATCGTTAACCCCAAGCAGAGGTTTTCGGTCAAGTTCTACTTGGTGGCCCTTTTCTTTGTGATCTTCGACATTGAAACCGTGTTTCTTTACCCCTGGGCGGTTCTGTTCAACGATCTGGGTTGGTTCGGCTTTGTGGAAATGATGCTTTTCGTTTTCATTTTGGCCGTCGGCCTGGCTTACATATGGCGCAGAGGAGCCTTGGAATGGGATTGAAGCTTTCGCGATGGAAAGCGACGCGTGACCTGATGACGAAGGCACGGGAAAGCACAGGGCCGGAAAGGCTACTGGACGGCAGCGTCGTGTTGACTCGGCTGGAAGCGGCGGTCAACTGGGCGCGCAAGTATTCCTTTTTCCTTTATCCCTTCGTGACGGCCTGTTGCGGCATGGAATTCATGTCCGTGGCTGGCCCGCGTTACGACCTGGACCGGTTCGGCGCGGCGCTGCCTCGATTTTCACCCCGCCAGGCGGATCTGCTCATGGTGGTGGGGACCATCAGCCACAAGCAAGCTCCTATTTTGGTCAAGGTCTACAACCAGATGGCGGAACCCAAGTGGGTTTTTGCCTTTGGCGTGTGCGCCGTATCCGGGGGGTTTTATGACAACTACTCCGTGGTGCAGGGCATCGATACCTTGATTCCCGTCGACATTTATGTGCCGGGGTGTCCGCCGCGCCCGGAAATGGTCTTGGATGGTCTTTTACAGTTGCAACAAAAGGTCAAGGAGGAGCGGTGGTCGGATTGGCCGCGGGGTGAAGCGCCGGTGAGCCGGTGTTAGGGCCGGAGGCAGACGAGGATTGGGGCTTATGAACGAAAGCGTCACGCTCAAGAAGCTGACTCAGAAGTTTCCGGACGCCGTGGTCGGAACGCACCAATATCGAGGGGACGACACGGCCATCGTCAGCAAGGACAAGATTCGGGACATCTGTTTCTTTCTCAGGGATGATCCCGATCTGCTGTACAATTTCATGATGGACCTCACGGTGGTGGACTATCTCGGCCGGGAGCCACGCTTTGAGGTTGTCTACCATCTTTATTCCCTGGCGCACAATCGGCGGGTTCGCCTGAAAGCTCTGATGCCCGAGTCGGACCTTACCATCGATTCGGTGGTCCCGGTGTGGATTGCCGCGGACTGGTTTGAGCGGGAAGCCTACGACATGTACGGCGTCATCTTTCAAGGGCATCCCAATCTCCGGCGCATTCTGCTCTACGAAGGCTTTGAAGGGCATCCGTTGCGCAAGGACTATCCCTTAAAGAAGCGGCAGCCCTTGATCGGCCCCATCAACTAACACTCCAACGGATACGCGCGAAGCCATGACTGAGATCGCCAGAGACCTCCATACCGAACTCATGGTCATCAACATGGGTCCCTCCCACCCAGTGACCCATGGCACGGTGAAGTTCCTGGCCACCCTCGAGGGCGAAACCATCGTGGACCTCGACGTGGAGATCGGCTACCTTCACCGCGGCTTTGAAAAAATGTGCGAAAACAGCACATGGCAGCAGGTGATCCCCTACACGGACCGCCTCAATTACGTCTCTCCTCTGATCAACAACACGGGCTATGCCCTGGCTGTGGAAAAGCTTTTGGGGATCGATGTGCCCGAAAGGTGCAAGTATTTGCGGGTCATTGCCTGCGAACTGTCTCGTCTGGCGGACCATCTGACCAACGTAGCGGCGGCCGGTCTGGAATTGGGTGCCTTTACGGCCTTCCTCTATTTTGTGGAAGCTCGGGAACTGGTCTGGGATCTCATCGAGTCCCTGTGCGGCGCTCGAGTCACCGTCAACTACGTGCGCATCGGGGGCCTGAAAAACGATCTTCCTGAGCGTTTTGAAGAAAAAGTGCGCCATGTGTTTCAAGAAGTCCGCCGTCTGTGGAAGGACGTGGACAAACTGTTGACTAAGAACCGCATCTTCATCGACCGGATGCGTGGCGTGGGGGCTATCTCGGCGGAAGAGGCCATTGCCTACGGGTTTACAGGGCCGTGCCTTAGAGCCTGCGGTGTGCCCTACGATGTGCGAAAAGCGCAGCCCTATCTGGTCTACGATCGCATGGACTTTGAAGTGCCCATCGGAGAGACGGGCGATAATTACGACAAGTACTTGGTGCGCATGGAAGAAATTCAGCAAAGCATCCGCATTGTAGAACAGGCTCTGGCCCAAATGCCGGATGGGCCCATCAACGTGCGCATGCCCCAGGTGCGCATGGAACCCAAGGAAAAAATCTACTCCCGCATCGATTCTCTGATTTACCACTTCAAGACGGTCATCGAAGGCATCAAGCCGCCGCCCGGTGAAGTGTACCAGGCTGTGGAAGGCGGAAATGGAGAGTTGGGATTTTATTTGGTGAGCGACGGCAGCGGCAAGCCGGTCAAGTGTCGAGTGCGGCCGCCCTGTTTTGCCTTGACCGCCGCCATGCCGAGGCTGGTCAAAGGTCGGTTGCTCGCCGATATCGTTCCCACATTCGACATGATTAACATGATCGGCGGAGAATGCGATAGATAGCCATGGCTGCAGATCTCATTGAATCCGTTGCCAAGATCCTCTTCATCTTCGCGGTCAACGTGGGTGTGTTTGCACCCATTTTGGGGTGGGTGGAGAGAAAGCAGAGCGCTGTGATGCAGGATCGCATCGGCGCCAACCGAGCCGACATTTTGGGCTTTACGGCCATCGGGCTTTTCCATTCTCTTGCCGATGCCATCAAGCTGCTCACCAAGGAAGACTTCGTTCCCGCCAACGCCAATAAATTCTTTCACACTCTGGCGCCGTTCATTTCCCTGGTGCCGGCCATCGCAGCCTTTGCCATCGTGCCCTTTGGGGGCCGCTACGAACTGTTCGGGCGGGAAGTCCATCTGGTCATCGCGGACCTGGACGTGGGCATTCTCTATGTGTTCGCTCTGGCTGGCTTGGCCACGTACGGCACGGTGCTGGCAGGTTGGTCGTCTCGAAGCAACTGGTCCCTTTTGGGCGGCCTTCGGGCTTCGGCCCAGATGCTTTCCTATGAAGTAGCCATGGGCTTGAGCATCATCGGTCTGATCATGGTCTACGGCTCGCTGAAGCTGACGGACATCGGAGCCATTCAGGAAAATTTCTTTCGCTGGGGCATTTTCCTGCAGCCGGTGGGCTTCGTTATATTCATGACCTGCGCCATTGCGGAAAACAAGCGGATTCCCTTTGATATTCCAGAAGCGGAATCGGAACTGGTGGCCGGGTATTTTACCGAATACAGCGGCATGAAGTTCATCATGTTTTGGATGGCCGAGTTCCTGGAGATGGTGACCATCAGCGCGGTCGTTACCACTCTGTTTTTCGGTGCTTGGCACATTCCCTTTGTCACCGACGCCATGCTGCTTTCCTGGTTTGCGCCTGCAGGACCGAACGGTGCCGCCGCTTTGGCTATGCTGGTGAACATCGCCGTTTTTTTTGCCAAGGTTTCCTTCTTCATCTGGCTGCAAATGACCATCCGGTGGACGCTTCCGCGCTTCCGATATGACCAGGTCATGCGAATGTGCTGGAAGATGTTGCTGCCGCTTTCCCTCGTCAACCTCTCAATTACCGGGCTGGTGGTTTTGCTGCTATGAGGACAACGACAGGTTTGGAGCACACCGCGTCTTCCGTGCAGGTCGGCATTCCCGCGGCGGTCTTAAAGCCCAAGAAGGTGCGACGCCGCCTGGACATGACCCTGTGGGAAAAGCTGTACGTGGCCGAAATCGTGCGCGGGCTGGTGGTGACCAGCAAACACTTCTTCATCAACATGATCGGCTTCATCTTCCCGCCGGCCGGAAAGAAGCGCAAGGTCTTTACGGTCTACTACCCGGAAGAAAAACTCACGCTGCCGCCCGCCTACCGCGGTCGTCCGGTGCTCGTGGCCGATTCGGACGGCGCGCCCAAGTGTGTGGCCTGCGGCTTGTGTGAAAAAATGTGCCCGGCCCATGCCATTTCCGTTGTGGCTGCGGAAAAGGCG
Source organism: Desulfosoma sp. (assembly GCF_052743555.1). Taxonomy (NCBI): domain Bacteria; kingdom Pseudomonadati; phylum Thermodesulfobacteriota; class Syntrophobacteria; order Syntrophobacterales; family Syntrophobacteraceae; genus Desulfosoma; species Desulfosoma sp. The sequence continues at coordinate 101,232 of NZ_JBRAHS010000010.1, read as the reverse complement.
CCTGGGGAGCGCTATCCAGAGCGCTACACGCTGGATCTCGGCCGATGCGTCTATTGTGGGTATTGCGAGGAAGTATGCCCCAAGGAAGCCATCGTCATGAGCGATGAATACCAGGGCCTGGCGCAAAGGGATCGCCACCGGCTGCGTTTTGAAAAGGACCAGTTGCTGAGGCCAGAGGGGAAAGTCAAGGCGCGTCTTTCTTATGTGAGAAGGATATATTCCAAATGGAACTACTAGTCTTCTATGCCTTCTGCGTGGGGGCGGTGGTTTCGGCCCTGTTGATGGTGACGACCAAGCGGCCTGTGCGCGCAGCCATGAGCCTGGTGGCGACCATGTCCTTTCTGGCGGGTCTGTATGCCCTCCTGAACGCGCACCTGATTGCCGTGTTGCAGCTTATCGTGTACGCCGGCGCCATCATGGTGCTCTTCCTTTTCGTCATCATGTTGTTGAACATCGAGGAAAAGGAAGGGAAGCTCGCCAAGAATGTCTTCTTCATTCAGGTGGCGGGCACCGTGGTGATGGGCATTTTGATGGTGGCCATGGTGGTGGTCATGAATCGGCTGGGGGCTTTGGTGACCACGCTGGAAGTGGCTCCGGACTTCGGCACCACCAAGGCGGTGGGCTGGATGCTTTTTACTAAATACCTGCTGCCGTTTGAAATTGCTTCTGTCCTGTTGCTGGCGGCGATTGTTGGGGCAGTGATTTTAGCCAAGAGGAGGATAGATAATTCGAAGGCTTAAAAGGGTAAGGCCGTCGAATTATCGGGTGGAGCCTATGGTATCGTTAAATGCATACCTCATGTTGGGTGCGATCTTGTTTTCCATTGGTGCGGTGGGCGTGCTGGCGCATCGCAATGCCTTGATCATCTACATGTGCATTGAATTGATGCTCAACGCCGTGAACCTCACCATTGTGGCATACGCGCGGTTTCTCAACAGCCTGGACGGTCATGTGTATGTGTTCATGATCATGACCGTGGCTGCGGCGGAGGCAGCCGTGGGGTTGGCGATTCTCATTGCGCTGTTCCGCAACAAGCCGACCGTCGATGTGGACGAAATCCATCTAAGCAAAGGTTAGGAAGGACGTGGAAACCATTCTGTCGATCAAACCCTTGCTGGCCGTGCTGGTATCTCTTCTGGCGGTGCCTTTGATCCTGAAAACCGGCGACAAGAACCCTAACCTCAGGGAGTTCTGGTCGGTTTTGGCCGGGATCCTCAAGTTTTCCATCGTCGTTTCCATGGCTCCGGCCATTCTTTCCGGGCACACCATCGAATGCACCCTGGTGGAAGGTTTCTATAAAGGCATTGATTTGAAATTCCGCGTGGACGCCTTTGGGCTGCTCTTTGCCACGGTGTCCTCCTTTTTATGGATTGTCACCACCTTTTATTCCGTCGGCTACATGCGAGCGGGCAAGGAACATGCTCAGACCCGCTATTTCAGCTGCTTCGCCATCAGTCTTTCCGCCACCATGGGCGTCGCCTTTTCGGCCAACCTGGTGACCCTATTCTTGTTTTATGAAATTTTAAGTCTCGCCACGGTGCCCTTGGTCGGCCATAAGGAAACGGAAGAAGCTCTGGAAGGCGCTAAAAAGTATTTCCTGTACCTCCTGGGCTTATCCAAGACCCTGCTTTTGGCCGGGATCATCATCGTCTACATGACCGCCGGAACCACGGATTTTCAGCCGGGCGGGTTGCTGCGTCCGCAGGCGGGATCCACCTTGCTTTTCGCATCCTTTTTCCTGTTCCTCTTCGGATTTGCCAAAGGGGCCGTGATGCCCTTTCACAACTGGCTGCCGTCGGCCATGGTAGCGCCGACGCCCGTGAGCGCTCTGCTGCACGCAGTGGCGGTGGTGAAAGTAGGCGTATTTTCCATCCTGCGGGTGGTCTTTCACATCTATGGTGTGGACCTCATGACCCGCATGCATCTGGGGATCACGGCGGCCTATGTGGTTTCCTTTACCATCATCATGGCGTCCGTGATCGCCTTGACCAAGGACAACTTGAAAGCGCGGCTGGCCTATTCGACCGTGAGCCAACTGTCTTACGTTATCTTAGGCGCGGTGCTTTTAACTCCCAGCAGTATGGTTGGCGGGGTCATGCATATCGCCAACCACGCCTTTTCCAAGATCACGCTGTTTTTTTGCGCGGGTTCCCTTTACGCCGGTGCGCACAAAACGGAAATCAGCCAGCTGTCGGGGATCGGAAAAAAAATGCCATGGACCATGGCGGCCTTTTTCATTGCGTCCTTGAGCATGATCGGGGTGCCGCCGGCGGCCGGATTTACGAGCAAGTGGTTTCTGGCTCTGGGATCCATCGAAGCCCATCAGGTGCCCATTCTGCTGGTTTTGGTCATGAGCACGCTGTTGAATGCGGCCTACTTCCTGCCTGTCACCTACAAGGCGTTTTTTGAAAAGGAGAATGAAGCGCACGGTGCCGAAGGCCATGGCCACGGCCATGGAGACGGGCACCATGAGGAAGCTCGGGAATTGAAATTTGTGGTGGTTCCCTTGGTGCTCACCGCCATCATCTCCCTGCTCATCGGTATCTTTCCCGACTACTTCCTCACTTTGGCCAAGGAGGTGATCCGATGATTCGAAAACTTGTCTCGTTTATAGGGGACCCGGCGAATTCCAAAAAAGTGAAGAAGATCGGGATCTCCATGCTCATCGTGACGTTCATTTCCGACTTCTTGGTGCACCGGGAACATGTGCATTACATCTGGGACCGAATTCCCGGTTGGGGCGCGTTCTACGGGTTCGTCTCGTGTGTGGTCATCATTTTGGCATCCAAGTTCTACGGCCATCAGTGCCGCATCATGAGGGACGAGGATTACTACAATGACTGAGTGGATTCACCCGTCCGTCTTCTACATTCCTGGTGCTTTTCTTCTGCCGTTCTTGCGGGGACGGATACAAAAGGCGGGGATGCTGCTGATTCCGCTTCTGGGAACGGCAGCCATGTACCTCATGATGTACCTGCCTCATGGCACCTATTGGACGTGGAATTTTCTGGGTCAGTCCATGTGCTTTGGTTCTGTGGACAAATTGAGCATCGTGTTCGGCTGGGTGTTTGTCATCATGTCCTTTATTGGCATGGTCTACGCCCTGCACGTGGACGAGGCGGGTCAGCATGTGGCGGCGCTGCTTTATGTGGGTGGTTCCCTGGGGGTCACCTTTGCGGGGGATTACCTGACGCTTTTCATCTTTTGGGAACTCATGGCCTTTTCGTCCGTCTACCTGGTGTTTGCCCGGCGGGAACCGGAGGCCATTCGAGCCGGTTTTCGATACATTTTAGTCCATGCCTTTGGGGGCGTCTGCCTTCTGGCCGGGGTTGTGCTGCATGCGCTCGGGAGCGGATCCATGATTGTGGGGCCTCTGGAGCAGGACGGCAGCCTGGGCTTCTACCTGATGCTCATCGGCGTGATCATCAACGCCGCTGTGCCGCCCCTGCACGCTTGGCTGACCGACGCCTATCCGGAAGGGACCGTCACCGGCTCCGTCTTCATGTCCGCCTTCACGACCAAGACGGCTGTCTATGTGCTGGTGCGCGTGTTTCCCGGCACGGAACTTTTGGTGTATTTGGGAACCATTATGGCGCTCTACGGCGTCGTTTACGCGGTGTTGGAAAACGATGCACGCCGGCTGTTGGCGTACCACATCGTGAGCCAGGTGGGGTACATGGTTACCGGCGTCGGCATCGGCACGGAAATGTCCCTCAATGGATCAGTGTCCCACGCCTTTGCGCACATCCTCTACAAGGGTCTTCTGTTCATGGGGGCTGGCGCCGTTATTCACATGACGGGGCGTCGAAAGCTCACGGAGCTGGGTGGCCTTTACCGCACCATGCCCATCACTTTGGTGCTCTACATGATCGGGGGCTTCGCCATCTCGGCCTTTCCGCTCTTCAGCGGCTTTGTCACCAAGTCCATGGTGGTGGCCGCAGCCGGCGCCGACCATCGCCCTCTGGTGGCTCTTCTCCTGACCATGGCCTCGTCGGGAACCTTTCTTCATACGGGCTTGAAACTTCCTTACTACATGTTCTTTGGGAAAGATTCCGGGCTGGAAGCCAAGGAACCTCCGGCCAACATGATCTGGGCTATGTCCATTGCGGCGTTTTTGTGTATCGCCATCGGGTGTTTTCCCAAACCCTTGTATGACTTGCTTCCGTTCCCGGTGCATTTCGATCCGTACACGGGTGACCACGTCACCAGCGCTCTGGGCATTCTGCTGTTCACGGGCCTCGGCTTCTTCATGCTGCTCGAGAAGCTGGATCCGGAACCGACCATCAGCATCGATACGGATTGGTTCTATCGCAAGGGGAGCCGTGTATTCATGTGGTTGGCCAATCGGCCTGTGGCCAAGACGGACGACTACGTGGGGAACGTCTACGACACGTGGTTTTCCCGCTTCACCTTGTTTTTCTCCGGAATTCTGGCGCGCATCCTGGATGTTCGAGGCATTGACGGCGCCGTGAATGGTATCGCTGATTTCTTTCTTGCGGCTTCTCGGCTGGTCCGCAACACGACGACCGGGTTTGTGCGGCATTATGCGGCGACGATGCTCATCGCCGGCATCGTCATTTTGGGCTATTACCTCTTCTCCACCTTAATGAGTCTATGATGAATGCGGCGAATTATCCCATCTTGTCTGTGACCACGTTTTTGCCTCTTTTGGGCGTGGCTTTGGTGTGTCTCATTCCGAGCCGGCATCAGAAGGCCATTCAATGGACGGCTTTTTTGGTGGCCGTGGCGACTTTTCTCGTGTCGCTGCAGCTCTATTTTCAATTCGACACCACCACATGGCAGATGCAGTTCGTGGAAGACGCGCCGTGGATTCCTCAGTTTGCCATTCGCTACCAGATGGGCATCGACGGCATCAGTTTGCTTCTGGTGCTCCTGACTACCTTCCTCTCGGCCATTTCCGTCCTGTCAACCTGGAGTGCGGTAACGGAAAGAGTCAAGGCTTATATGGCGTCCCTGCTGCTTCTGGAAACGGGAATGATCGGCGTTTTTTGCGCTCTGGACTTCATTCTCTTCTACGTCTTCTGGGAAGCGATGCTCATCCCTATGTATTTCATTATCGGCATCTGGGGAGGGCCTCGGCGGATCTACGCGGCGGTCAAGTTCTTCATTTACACTATGAGCGGCAGCGTGCTCATGCTGGTGGCCATTCTCGTGCTGTACTTCATGTACCACGAGGCCACGGGGACTTTCAGCTTTCACATTCTGGACTACCACCAACTGGGCCTGCCCGCGCACATTCAAATGTGGTTGTTTTTAGCCTTTGCTCTGGCTTTCGCCATCAAGGTGCCCATGTTTCCGTTCCACACATGGCTTCCCGACGCGCACGTGGAAGCGCCCACGGCCGGGAGCGTCATTCTGGCCGGCGTGCTGCTGAAGATGGGAACCTACGGCTTTTTGCGGTTTTGCCTGCCCATCTTTCCGCAGGCGACGCTGTTCTTTGTGCCTTTGATTCTGGCGCTGGCTTTGATCGGGATCATCTATGGAGCCTTGGTCTCCCTGGCCCAGGACGACGTGAAGAAGCTGGTGGCCTATTCCAGTGTCAGCCACTTGGGATACTGCATGCTGGGTATGTTCGCCTTGAACGTGGACGGCATCAAGGGAAGCCTCATTCAGATGATCAACCATGGCCTCAGCACAGGGGCCTTGTTCTTGATCGTTGGCATCCTTTATGAGCGGCGGCACACGAGGCTGATTTCCGAATACGGCGGCATCATGAAGGTGATGCCTATCTTTGCCTTTATCTTTCTGATGGTGGCTTTCTCGTCCATGGGGGTTCCAGGAACCAACGGTTTTGTGGGCGAACTGCTGATTCTCATCGGGGCTTTTCAGGCGTCCTTGAAGTTTGGTCTGGCGGCCACCGTGGGTTTGATCCTCGGAGCGGTCTACCTCTTGTGGACAGTCAAGCGGGTCACCTACGGCCCCATTACTAAGGAAAAAAACCGTACCTTGAAGGACATGACCGTGCGTGAATACGCCTACATGCTTCCGGTCATGGTCTTTATCTTCTGGATCGGGCTTTATCCGAAACCCTTCCTTCGAACCATGGATGCGTCGGTGACCCATTTGTTGGAATCCGTCCAGACGCAACGCACGGCGCAGACCCTTTATCAGGAACCGGTATGGGTGCAGCACCTTTTTGCCAAAGTGGATCTTGAACAGCAGACAAAGGGCCAAGGGCGGTAACTTATGGAACAGGTGATGAGCAGCATCAGTCTGAGCGCGATAGCTCCGGAGTTGGTTCTGGTCGCTTGCGGGTTGATCGTGGTGATGATTCAAGCTGTCGTCGGACGGAAATATCCCGATTCTTTTGCTTACGTGTCCTTGTTGGGAGTGGCCGTCGCCCTGGTTCTCGTGTGGAAGCAGCCCGGGCCTTTTGATGCGCGGATCGTCGAATATTCCTTCATGGACATGTGGGTGGTGGATAATTTTTCCCGGTTCTTCAAGATCATCTTTCTGCTGGGCACCGGCCTAACCGTCCTCATTTCCATCAAATACCTGCACAACGAAGCCATGCAACACAGCGAATACTACGCTTTAATGCTCATGTGCACCGTGGGCATGATGGTCATGGCCGGCGCGGCGGAATTGATTACGATCTTTTTGGGCGTGGAACTCATGTCCATTTCCCTATACGCGTTAGCCGGCTATACGCGCACGCGGATGTTGTCCAACGAAGCAGCCATCAAGTACTTCATTTTGGGCTCTTTCGCCTCAGCCTTCCTTATTTACGGTATCGCGCTCATCTACGGAACCACGGGAACGTCCCAGATTCCAGACATTGCCAAGTACCTGGCTCAGGAAGGGGGCGGCGCGGCCGTTTTGGTCATGGGAATGGCGTTGCTGATCGTTGGCTTTGGGTTCAAGACGGCGGCGGTACCCTTTCACATGTGGGCCCCGGACGTCTATGAGGGTGCTCCGGCTCCGGTGACGGGTTTCATGTCCGCGGGACCTAAGGCGGCAGCCTTTGCAGCGTTTGTGCGCATTTTCATGGAGGCGTTACCCCGACTGCAGACGGACTGGGTCATGGTCATCTGGATTTTGGCCGTCCTGACCATGACCATTGGAAACGTCGTGGCGCTGGTGCAGGAAAACATCAAAAGAATGCTCGCCTATTCCAGCATCGCCCATGCGGGGTATGTGCTGGTGGCCTTTATTGCCGCCGGAGAATTGGGTCTAACAAGTATTCTCTATTACATGTTGGTTTACACGTTTATGAACGTGGGGGCTTTTGCGGTGATCACCATGCTGGCGGGCGATGGAGAATCCCGGGTGAAGGTGGAAGATTACCGAGGCGTAGGCTACAAGCATCCCGTGGCGGCCCTGGCCATGAGCTTGTTTCTGTTTTCTCTGGCGGGCATTCCGCCTACGGGTGGTTTTATGGGCAAGTTCTACATCTTTTCCGCCGCCGTCAAACAGGGTTTTATCTGGCTGGCCATCATTGGTGTGCTGAACAGCGTGGTGTCCGTCTATTACTACTTGCGGGTGACGGTGGCCATGTACATGCAAGCTCCAGGGCGCACCGAAGATATGCCGGCAGCCACGGCCCTGTCTCCAGCGCTCATTGTCGCGGTCTTCATTTCCGCCTACGGGGTGCTGACGCTGGGCCTGTTCCCTTCGACCTATGTGGCGATGGTCAAGGCGTCCTTCCTGTCCTTTCTCTAGGCCTGATGAGCAGGGGTTGTCCGTGGGCCTAATACGGGCTAGACTTGCGCGCAGGGCGAGGTGAAAGGCATGTGGGTTCGAGAAGAGAGACAAAGCCATGAGTTTGGTGAAGCTGACGATTGACGGTCGGGAGGCGGCGGTGGCCGCCGGAAGCAGCATTCTGGATGCGGCCAAGGCCGCGGGCGTTCGGATTCCGACGCTGTGCCATCACGAGCGGTTGCGTCCCATTGGTTCGTGCAACCTGTGCGTGGTGGAAGTGCAGGGAAAAAGCACGCCCGTTCAGGCGTGCAAAACCGCGGTCGAAGACGGAATGGTCGTGACCACCGATTCCCAAATGTTGCAGGGAATGCGGCGCAAGGCCATGCAGCGGCTCCTGGCGCATCATCCTTTGGATTGTCCCATTTGTGACAAGGCTGGGGACTGCCGATTGCAGGATCTGGTCTTTGAACTGGGCGTGACGGCGGAGGAATACGAAGCACCGAAGGAGCGCACGGAGGTTGTTTACGCTACCCCGCTGATCAAATATTGGCGGGATCGATGCGTCCTGTGTCAGCGGTGTGCGGCGGCCTGCCGTGAAATCAAGGGCCAAGGCGCCATCGACTTTGTGGAAGTGAACGGCTCGCTGGAGATGTGGGTAACACCGGAAAAGTGCGTCTCATGCGGCGAATGCCTGCAGGTGTGCCCCACAGGAGCTTTGACGGAAAACCTGAGCCCCATCAAGGCGAGGGTCTTTACCACCAAAAAAATTCCCACCACGTGCACCTACTGCGGGTGCGGCTGTCAAATCGAACTGAGTGTTCTCAATAATCGAGTGGTATCGGTGAACGGTCGGCCCGATCCGAGCGTCAATGAAGGGAGTTTGTGCGTTAAGGGTCGGTTCGGCTACGAGTTCATTTCCAGTGAGGAGCGGCTCAAAAAGCCGCTGATTCGACGCGGTGACCGGCTTGTTGAAGCCGGCTGGGATGAAGCTTTGGATGTGGTGGCCAAAAATCTGGCCCGCATCAAAGGGGAGCATGGGCCCGATGCCATCGGCGGGTTTTCGTCGGCTCGATGCACCAATGAGGAAAATTACCTATTTCAGAAGTTTATACGCGCGGTGATCGGCACCAACAACGTCGATCACTGCGCTCGTCTCTGACACAGCTCGACGGTGGCAGGTCTTGCCGCCACGCTTGGATCCGGAGCCATGACCAACCCGTACCAGGATGTGCTCAATTCCGGCGTGATCCTGCTCACGGGAACCAACACCACAGCGAACCACCCGATCGTTGCGAACTATATCCACGAAGCGGTGACCAAGCGCGGGGCAAAGCTCCTTGTGGTGGATCCGCGCCGCATCAAGCTGGTGGACATTGCCACCATGTGGTTGCAGCCCGCTGTGGGCACAGATGTTGCCTGGATCAATGGGCTGATGCACGTGATTATCAAGGAGGAGCTCTACAACAAGGCCTATGTGGAGGAGCGCACCGAAGGGTTCGAAGAGCTCAAAGCGTGCCTGGAAAAGTATACGCCCAAGGCGGTGGCTAAGATTACGGGCTTGAAAGAAAAGGAGATTATGGCCGCAGCCCGCCTCTTTGCCACTTCGGGGCCGGGTTCCATTTTCTACGCCATGGGCATTACGCAGCACACCTCGGGAACCGACAATGTCAAGTGCCTTGCGGCTCTTTCCATGCTCTGCGGCTATGTTGGGGTTTCGGGTGGCGGTGTGTGTCCGCTGCGCGGTCAGAATAATGTTCAGGGGGCCTGCGACATGGGCGGGTTGCCCAATGTCTACTCGGGATACCAGGTGGTGACAGCCGAAGAAAATCGACGCAAATTTGAAAAAGCCTGGAATGTGGAAAAACTTCCCGACAAGGTGGGCATGACCGTCACTGAGATGGGCCTGGCGGCGGGCAAGACCATCAAGGCGCTCTACATCATGGGTGAAAACCCGGTGCTCAGCGACGCCGACATCAACCATGCCGAAAAGGCGCTGGCTTCTTTGGATTTCTTGGTCGTTCAGGACATCTTCTTGACCGAAACGGCCAAACTGGCTCATGTAGTGCTGCCCAGCGCCTGCTTTGCGGAAAAGGAAGGCACCTTCACCAATACGGAACGCAAAGTGCTTCGAGTGCGCAAGGCCTTGGATCCGCCAGGAGAAGCGAAGGAAGACTGGTGGATTACGGCGGAAATTGCCAAGCGTATGGGCTATCCCATGGTTTACGATGGGCCGGAAGCCATCATGAGGGAAATCAACGCCGTGACGCCCAGCTACGGCGGCATCACCTATGAGCGATTGGAAAAGGGCGGATTGGTTTGGCCGTGCCCGACAACGGATCACCCGGGAACGCCCATTCTGCATGTGGGCCGGTTCACGCGAGGCAAGGGCGCCTTTTTCGCCATCGATTACAAGCCCCCGGCGGAACCTACCGATGCCGAGTATCCGTTTGTGCTGACCACGGGCCGCGTCCATTGGCATTATCACACGGGAACCATGACCCGAAAAGGCAGCGCGCTGAACCGCCTGTATCCGGAACCCCTCGTGGAAATCAATGCCCAGGACGCCAAGAAGCTGAAGATCGCCGACGGGGAATTAGTGCGCATCTCCTCGCGGCGCGGCAGCATCACCATCAAGGCTTTTGTTTCCAACATCACGGCGCGGGGTGTCGTCTTCGTTCCGTTCCACTTCTACGAAGCGGCGGCCAACAGACTGACCATCAACGCGCTGGATCCCGTTTCCAAGATTCCGGAATTCAAGGTCTGCGCCGTCAAGGTGGAGAAAGCCGCTTAAGGAGACTCGACCGACACCGCTACATCCCCGGTAGAAAGATCGGCACTCTACCGGGGATTACTTATTTCGTGAAAAGTCAACCTTGAGGCCCTAGGTGTATGTGATCCGATCGTTCGGCCGCGTCCTTTTCGTAAAAGTCCTCCTCACCCTGTTTGCGTGGGGGTTGCCTGCCCTCCTCGGCCCCATGTCCCTGCTGGCCATTCTGAAACCTCCCATCCCTGCAGACCGAATCTATCTGAGACCCTCTGGCGGGACTTGCACCGCCTTTGGCGTCGCCTACTGGTTTGCACTCTAAGACCAGGTACGCAACGCGGCAATTGTGAAGGCCGGCCTTGCAGATAGCGGCTTGATCACTCTTGTGATCCTCTTCCTGGGGCTGATGGGCAGGGTGTCGAGTGCCTTCATTTGGGCCTCCGGCCTTCTAACGGGGTTGTTCTTCTTGTTGTTCTTGCTCCTCATGCCGAGGGAGGAACAGCCGGTGGTAAGATGAGGCGAACCGTTACTGTCCTTGCCCCAATGGTGGCAGCCTACAACTGCGAAAGGAGTGTATCCGTGGAAGAGGCATTCTTTGCTGGAGTGAAAATCGAGCACGTGGAGCTTTCCACCAAAGTTCGCCTTGGACTCCCCGTTCGCGACTACAACTGGTCAGCGATCATGGCTCATTTCCCTGTGCCTGCCGCTGCCGTGCGAAAGCGGTGAGGGCATACACCCAGCCCACTTTAAGCACAAGGAGCCCGGGCTAACAAGTCGCTGGAGCCGACCGCCTAATCGAGAGCCTTCTTGTTGCTGGTCTTGGTTATGTGTTGCGTGTCTGATTGCTGGGCGCTTCGGCAAACCCAGGGGCGGCTCAGCTCCCAACCGTTGGATGGTGATCTTATCCCCATTGAAAAGGCCGGTGGTGGAGAGCAACAAGCAATCGTTCTCTATGCAGCCTGCTTTCTCTTTACCCGTCCCCTTCGGACCTTTGGAAAACGGTTAAAAGTCGAGGTTACAACGGACGAGGATTCATGAATATTTTCGTTCTCGATTTGGATCCGGTACAGTGTGCCCGCTATCATTGTGATCAGCATGTGGTGAAGATGATTCTGGAAAGTGTGCAGATCATCTGCACGGCCCTGAACAAAAAGGGCCTGGAGACGCCCTACAAACCTACGCATAGGAAACATCCGTGTGTGCTGTGGGCCGAAGAGTCCTATGACAACGTGCGGTGGCTCATGCGTTTGACGAGGGCCCTCAACCGTGAGTACAAATATCGATATGGAAAATCAACGGATCACGCCTCCGTGCGCGTTCTGGAGCAGGTGGCCAGGCTGCGCTTTCCCGCCGTGGGCTTGACCCCTTTTGCGCAGGCCATGCCAGACAAGTACAAGGTGCCCGGCGATCCCGTGACGGCCTATCGGCGGTTTTATGTGGGGGAAAAATTGCGGTTTGCCACCTGGACGCGGCGTCGTAAGCCCTCCTGGCTCAAAGAATACCTGAGTCTTTAGGGATCTGGTTGGCGCCAAGTGGCGGATGCACAGGCCGCAGGGGAGGCGTTGCTGGCCGCGAAAGCCGACGGGTGGCGCGCTGCACGACGGGGAGTAAACCATGAATCGAATCCTTGTGGGAAAGGGCGAAAAGCCTGTCTACTTGCTTTTGAAATACGCCAATCGCCACGGACTGATCACGGGCGCCACGGTACCGGTAAAACTGTTTCCTTGCTGGTGCTGGCTGAAGGGTTTTCTCGCCACGGCTTGCCGGTGTTCATCGCCGATGTGAAAGGAGATGTGGCGGGCTTGGCCATGCCCGGCACGTCCAGTGAAAAGATCATGCGCCGTGTTGCCGAAATCGGATGGCAGGGGTATACGCCCGAAGCGAATCCGGTCGTGTTTTGGGATCTGTTTGGTCAAGCGGGGCATAGGGTGCGCGCTACAGTCACTGAACTTGGGCCCACATTGCTCGCCCGCATCCTTGAGCTGAACGACACCCAGAGCGCCGTGCTTGAGGTGGCCTTTCATGTGGCCGATTCGGAGGGTTTGCTGCTACTGGATCTCAAAGACCTGCGGGCTCTTCTTGGCTATGTGGCGGAGAATCGAAAGGAAATTTCCCAGCATTACGGCCTTGTGAGCGCCCAGTCTGTGGCGGCCGTTCAAGGGGTTTTGCTGTCTTTGGAACAGGAAGGCGCGTCGGTGTTTTTCGGCGAACCGGCCCTGGACCTTATGGACCTCATGCGCACGGACCTTAGCGGCCGTGGCGTCATTCATGTTTTGGCCGCCCATCAACTGATGCAGAAACCTCGGCTGTATTCCAGCTTTTTGCTGTACCTGTTGTCGGAACTGTTTGAAAACCTGCCTGAGGTGGGGGATGCGGACAAGCCGAAACTGGTCTTTTTCTTTGATGAGGCGCACCTGCTCTTTGACGATGCGCCGCCGGCCCTGCGCCGTCGCGTGGAACAGGTTGTTCGGCTCATTCGGTCCAAAGGGGTCGGCGTCTATTTCTGTTCCCAATATCCGGACGACATTCCCGTGGACATTCTGGGCCAGCTCGGCAACCGAACCCAACATGCGCTGCGCGCCGTGACGCCAAGGGACCAACAAGCGGTGCGGGCGGCTGCGGAAACATTGGCGCCCAATCCTCGCTTGGATGTTGTGCAGGTTCTCTCATTGCTGGGGGTTGGTGAAGCGCTGGTGTCGACCCTGGAGGAGCGGGGTGTGCCCATGCCAGTGGAGCGCACTCTGATGTGCCCGCCGCGATGCCGTATCTGGCCCATCACGTCGGAGGAGCGAACCGCGGTGGTGGCGCGCAGTCCCGTGGGTGCCAAATATGACAGGGCCGTGGATCGGGAATCGGCCTATGAGAGGCTGAGTCGTCGAGCGGCTGATTTTATGGCGTCCAAGGACTCTACGGGCGAGCGCCCAGGACGCGACGGTGCCGAGGAAGGCGGCCGACTGGGCCAGGTGCTTTGGGGCGGCAAGCGCCGCCAAGGCTTGGTGGAGACCATGGCCAAGCAGGCGGCGCGCACCATCGGCAGCGAGATTGGCCGGCGCATTTTGCGTGGCGTCTTGGGCGGCATCCTCGGGACAACCCGCCGCTGAGAGGCTTTTCAAAATGTGGGTGTAAGGATGCTCGGCCTCGAATAAAGAGCCATTTCTGTTGGGAGGGACCCGCTTCAGCGCGTCCGCCGTTTCGTTTTCCCAGCCGAGAACTCTCTGGGTCTGGGAATTCATCGCCATTTCATTCCCCTGCCGAGAGCCCTCCGGAAGTCCGATAAGCCGCGGACCGGCAGGAGCCGGTCCCGCCGAAAGACCCCCCACTGTGATGACGCGGTCCCTCCAAACGCGAGGACCACGAGGAAGCCGCTCCTTCAAATGACGCGGCCCGCGAGGACGCGGTCTCTCCCCATCACGGTCATGACCGGGATCAGGCGAACTGCAGAAGCTCATGGAGCTCCCGGGCGTTGTGCGGCGCGTGGGCTTCGGCGTCATTGTCGAAATAAATGAAGGTTTCCCGGTTCCAGGATCGAATCCGGTCGGCCCAGGTCTCCAGTTCTTGCCGGCTGTAAGGAGATCGATAAAGCTTTTGGCTTCCGTGAAGACGAATGTAAACAAACCGGGCGGTCACGGCGTCGTGGAACGGGTAGCGCCCAGCCGTGTCGGAGATGGCAAAGGCCACGTTTCGTTGTTCTAAAAGGCTGAAGAACGAGTCCCGAATCCACGATGGGTGACGCACTTCCAGGGCATGTCGGTACCTTGGATCAAGCCGGTCCAGGAAATCCCGAATCAGTTCTTCATCGTAGGTAAGGCTCGGAGGCAACTGGAACAGAATGGGGCCCAGCTTGTGCCCAAGCTCCGATGTACACCGGTAGAAACGATCCAGAGGCTCGTTCACGTCTTTTAGGCGTTTGACATGAGTGATGAATCGATTGGCTTTTACGGCCCAAGTGAAATTCTCGGGCGTTTTGTGCTTCCATGCGTTGAAGGTCGCCGGTTTGGGCAGTCGGTAAAACGTGGCGTTGACTTCCACCGTGTGAAATTGTGTGGCATAAAAATCCAGCCATCGAGTTTTAGGGCAATCTTGCGGATAAAAGCGGCCTTTCCAGTGGGGGTAGTTCCAACCGGATGTCCCGATGTGAACGCCCATTTCCTCCATGGCGGCTCTCCCAGAAATCGATCCATCCAGCGCTGAAAAAAAAATTAAAGTAAGTCAACGAGTTGTCTGTGACGCTTGTATAGCATGCCTTGACGAAAAGCCGACCATAAAAAACTCCAGGGAATCAAGCACGGGCTTTCTGAATGCGGACACCTCCTTTGAAGCATGTCCATCGTTGGAGGTTGCAAAAGCGCTGCACAACGCAGTGGGGATTAGTCGCTGGCGCCGCTTGTTCAAAAGGCTTTTTCGGATCGGCTGTGACCACAAAGACCGGGTCCTGAAAGGCGGTGTGTGAGATTTGGTGGAGCCCACAGCCGGAACCAGCAGAGGGGGAAAAGAAAATGGAAAAAAAGCCAGAGGGTCAAAGGGACGCCCTAGAGCAAGCTACGGCCCGAGCGCCGGAGTTGACGGATGAGGACGTTCTGCAGGCCATGAAGACCCGTGAAGGGTATCTTGACATCGCACTTGCGGACTTCCGGGAGCTCTACGCCCTGGCCTACCGCGAGGCCTTACCACAAGGCCGGGATTCCGCCAAAGTTGACCGGGGTGCGAGAAGGACTTAAGATAGGCTTGAAGTGAATGTTCCTTCACATCAAAGCGATTCTCTCATGGGCTTCAAGAAGAGGAGTGAGCAATGAGCCGACAGGTTATTCTCGACGAGGAGTGCTGTTTGGGATGCGAAACCTGCGTGGAGCTTTGTCCCGAGGTGTTCGCCATGGATTCGGAGAAAGAAAAAGCCTATGTGATCACGGGCGCTGCGGGCGACGAGGCGTGCATTGAAGAGGCCATGGCCTCCTGTCCGGCTGAGTGCATTTCCTGGGAAGACTAAACCTGCCACAGGATGTGAACGGTGGCGGGTGGTGGCGCGCTCTTCCTGTGTGCCGAGGACGTGGGGCTTCGCTCCCTATGGAAAGGAATACAGTTATGGATCTTAAAAAGATCACGGGAAGGGTCTTCTGGTTGGGGGCTGTGGACTGGGATCGACGGCTGTTCGATGCCTCGATTCCCCTTCCCGCTGGGACGACCTACAACGCTTATGTGACTTTTTTGGGTCGCACATCGCCTCTTTCGATCTTTATACGGTGGACAAAGCCCGTGTCTATGAAGCGGCCAAGAGGTATTTTGCCGAAATCATGAGGCCGTTTCGACCGGTGATTGTCAAAGACCTGGAAAAGGTCCGGCCCCTGAATGTTCGACTCATCGCGCCAAGCCACGGTCAAATCCACAATGATCCGTCCTGGATCATGGAAGCTTACGAGAACTGGATTTCGGACCCTCCAAAGAATGTGGTCGTGCTGCTTTTTGTGTCCATCAACGACAGCACCCGTATCATGGTGGACCGTTTGATCACGACCCTGGTGGCTCACGGTGTTTCCGTCGAACCCTTTAACCTGGCCGTGACCGATATCGGGAAACTCGCCATGGTTTTGGTGGATGCGGCCACATTGGTCGTCGGCACACCACCGGTGCTCACAGGCCCTCACCCGCTGGCCGCCTATGCCGCCTTTTTGGCCAATGCCCTTCGGCCTAAAGTCCAATTCCTGTCCGTGACTGGATCCTTTGCGGCCCAGCACCGGGAAAACGGATTTTCCTGAACACGCCGGTGAAGACTCTGAGGACGTCAAGCCGAGCCCCGATCTCTTGGCAATTGGAAGAGCCAACTTCGAGCGAGCGTGTGGAGGCTCAAATTCGTTTCGCGCAGGAACGGGGAAGATCCACTGGCCCGAGAGCATCCTCAGAGCCGGCGTTTCGCAAGTGCTGTCCCGTGGCCTCCTTTGCTGCACGGGTCAGGGTGTGCCTGTTGCCAGCCTGCGATCAGGGGTTGCGACTTGCGCCGCTCCTACGGAACATGATCTCGGACAAGCTCCTGGGCGCGATAGGACATGAGGACCCTGGAAGAAGGCGCATGGCTGAGGAAGCCAAAAGGGACTACAGCCGATGCTGCAGCCCCCTGGTGTCTGGAGCCGGCGATGGGATTCGAACCCGCGACCTGCTGATTACGAATCAGCTGCTCTACCCCTGAGCTACGCCGGCCTGAAAAGCGCCAAGGCTTATAGCATGGGGGTTTTCAGCCGGTCAAGGCGAAATCACAGGGTTATGCACGGCGGCGCTCCCCATTTTCCGGGTGTGGAGCCGTGCGGTGCACGACCATCGGCAACGGGTGCCGGTGAAATCAGAGGCGGTGTGGCAGCGGGCCTTTAGTTTTTAAAGGCCACGCACTTCATTTCGATTGGAGCGCCTCGAGGCAGGGCGCTCACCTGCACCACGGCGCGAGCGGGCTTATGGCCTTCAAAAGCCTCTTCGTACAAGGCGTTGAAGCTTTGAAAATGGCCGAGATCCGTCAGGAAGACATCCACGGCCACCACATCGCTCATGGCATAGCCTGCCGCGGCCAGAATCCCGGCCACATTACGCAGCACCTGACGCGCCTGGGCATCGAAGCCACCTTCCACCATTTGGCCGGTTTCGGGCACCAAAGGAATCTGGCCGCTCACAAAGAGCCACGGGCCGGCCTGAACGGCTTGGCTGTAAGGTCCGATGGCCGCCGGAGCCGTTTTTGTTTCCACCAAATGCAGCGGCATACGCTGTTTTCCCTCCGTTGATGGCTCAAGCACTACGGTCGCCTCGGGACCGACGCGGCCGGTGCCGACGTCCTGTCCTTCGCGGCGCGCTCTACGGATTTGCTCGAAGGCCTTTGTAGCATCGGAAAAGACGGTTGCCAAGGCGGTTTCATGTCTTTAAGATGCGCCCAAGGAATTCGAGACATGTCGAAATGTTGAGCGGATGGCCGACGTAGGACGACGGGGGACGCGTGGCTTCCTTACCCGTAAAAAAAATCCTCATGTACAGCCATGACACCTTCGGGTTGGGTCATATCCGCCGCACGCTGGCCATCGCTCGAAGCCTGCGCAAGGTTCCCGCCACGGTGCTTATCTTGACGGGCTCCCCCCTCGTGGGCCGCTTCAAGATTCCGCGCCGCGTCGATTTTGTCCGCATTCCCGGCATGATCAAGATGACCAATGAGGAATATCTGCCCCTTTCCATGAAGCTGGAGGCCACCGAGGTATTGGAGATTCGAAAAAGCATCATCTTGAGCACGGCCCAGGCCTTTGGCCCCGATTTTTTCATTGTGGATAAGGCCCCTTTGGGACTGAAGCGCGAAGTGGTGGACACGCTTCATTGGATGCGCCGAAGCCTGCCTTCCTGCACCACCATTTTGGGGCTTCGTGACATCATGGACGGAGCGCAGGCCACCATCGAGGACTGGGAAAGCAAAGGCATCTATGGAGCCATGGAAGCCTTGTACGATGAAATTTGGGTTTACGGGGACCAATCCTTTTATGACCCCGTGCGGGAATACCGCATTCCGGAGCCCATAGCCCGCAAGATCACCTTTACCGGCTACATTCCGCGCCATGTGCCGTCGGCGTCGGAGGTGAAACAGATGCGCCGGGAACTGGGCATGGAAGACCATTACAAGATGGTGCTCATGACCACCGGCGGCGGCGGGGACGGCTATCCCGTGGTCAACACGTTCTTGAAAGCCTTTGAAGAAAACGCGGCGCCATCCGCCATGAAGGCGGTGATCGTCACCGGACCGTTCCTGTCGCCCATGCATTTCAAGGAAGTGGCCAAGCGGTGCGAAGCCCTCGGGTTTCAGCTTTTTCGGTTTCACCGCTTTATGGAAGGGCTCATCGGCGCCGCCGACGTCATCGTCAGCATGGGGGGCTACAACACGGTCTGTGAAATCATCAGCCAAAGAAAACCCTTTCTCATCATTCCTCGAACGGTACCGCGGGAAGAACAGCTCATTCGAGCGGAAGTCTTGTGTCGTCGCGGCTTTTGTGAATACCTGCATCCGGAGCGTCTGAGCCCTACGGCCGTCTACCAAAAAGTGGCGACCCTTTTGGCCAACGGCACCGGCATGGCCGCCAAAGCTTTGGAATTTCCCTTCACGGCCCTGGAAGTCATACGAGCGCGCGTTTCCGAATGCCATAAGGGGGCTCAAGTGCAATGGGCGTGAATGCACCGGGCGGCCATCAAGCTCCTCGCTTGGGCATGATTCTCAAGGGCTACCCGCGCATTTCCGAATCCTTTATCAGCCAAGAAATCGCGCTTTTGGAATCCAGGGGCCTGCCCATCGAAATCTATTCCCTGCGGCGACCTCGAGAGTCCTTTACCCATGAAAGTGTGCGCCGGATTCGCGCTCCGGTGACCTACGTTCCCGAGTATGTGCTGCCGCACCTTCCAGCCGTGATGGTTCCCAACCTGCGCCTGTGGGCGTCTTTAGGGGTGCGTTACGTGCGCAGCTTTCGGGACGCGGCGTGCCGTGCCGTGGATCGCCGCACCACGGCCACTCTTCGCCATTTTCTGCAGGGGGGGTATCTGGCGTACCATCGCGTAATGGGGCGTCCCGTGCGGCATCTGCACGCGCATTTTTGTCACACGCCCACGTCGGTGGCTTTTTTTGCATCCCAATTGACCGGCGTCCCCTACAGTTTCACGGCGCACGCCAAGGACATTTATACCTCGGACCCAGAACAACTGCGTCGGAAGATGCGCAGGGCTTGCTTCGTGGTCACCTGCACGGCCTACAATGCCCGTTACCTGCGATCCTTATTGGATGCGGGTGGAGCCACGGGTGTTCAGCACCGGACCTTTGTGGCCATTCACACGATTTATCACGGTATCGACCTGCATTTCTTTGCCTACGGCACAGCCCCTTTGCCGGCGCCTCCCTTTCGCGTGCTTTCGGTGGGCCGCCTGGTGCCCAAAAAAGGTTACGATGATCTTCTGCAAGCCCTGAAAATCCTGGAAACGTGGGGCGTCGATTTTCACTTTGACCACATCGGTTCCGGGGAGAACAAGGACACGATTCGAGACCTGGCGAGGCGCTTGGGATTGTGGCCTCGCGTCACCTTTCATGGAACGTTGCCTCACGAAAAGGTCATCGACTTTTACCGCCGTTCCCATGTGTTTGTCTTGGCGTGCAAGACGGCGCCCAACGGCGATCGCGACGGCATTCCCAACGTGTTGGTCGAAGCCATGGCCGTCGGTGTGCCGGTGGTGAGCACACGCCATTCGGCCATTCCGGAACTGGTGCAAGACGGCGTGACCGGGACTCTGGTGCCCCCGGCATCGCCTCTCGCTCTGGCCGGAGCCATCAAGAACGTGCTGGAAGCCGGAACGTCCTTGGAGTCCCAAAGGCGGGCCGCGCGCCGCACAGTGGAAACCCACTTTGACAGTGAGCGCTGTATTGGACACCTTGAGGCACTCTTGCGAAAGGCTGTCGGCATTCCTTGAGAATCGCGTTCTATGGCCCCAACAAGCCTCTGGGACATTCAAATCCTTCGGGCGACCAGACCATCGCTCGGGGGCTTGTCCAGGCTTTGGAAGGCGCCGGACACGCGTGCCGGGAAATGAGCCGGTTTCGAGCCCGTTGGTTTTGGAGGGAAAAAGGCGGCTGGCATCGAGCCGTACAAGGGGTCGTGGAGGCGTTTCGCCGCTCTATGGCCTGGCGGCCGCACCTGTGGTTGAGCTACCACAGCTACTACAAGGCTCCCGATGTCATCGGCCCGTGGCTTTCCCGCCTTCTGAGGATTCCTTATGTGCTGGTGCAGCCCATGTACGGCACCAAGTACCGAAGGCACGCCGCCACGCGGCTGGGTTTTTATCTAAACCGATGGGCTCTCCAGTGCGCTCACCTGGCCGTCACCAACAACCGAAACGATCTCGAGGCCCTGGAGCGTGTTGTGCCCTTAAATCGCCTGGCCTATGTGGCGCCCGGCATCTTTCCGGAAATGTTTGAGCGCCGTGAGGCGGCGCGCCGCGTCGTTCGGGCTCACTACGGCTTCACCGCTCACCACGCGGTGCTGCTTACCGTGGCCAGGTTTCGCCCCGGCGTGAAAAGAAAGAGTCTGCACTTTCTCTTTCATGCTCTGGCTGGAATGCGTGAGGATCCACTGCCCTGGCGCCTTGTGGTCGTGGGTGATGGTCCCTTGGAAGCGGAAATCCATGAAACGGCCGCGCGTCACCTGGGCCGGCGCGTGGTGTTTGCGGGGCGTGTGGCGCGCCGGGACCTGTACGCGTATTACAGTGCCGGTGATCTCTTTGTTTTTCCGGGAATTCGAGAATCCTTGGGCATGGTGTATCTGGAAGCGCAGGCCTGCGGCCTTCCGGTGGTGGCGCTTCGGGAAGGCGGTGTGGGTCAGGTTGTGTGCGACGGCCTTACGGGCATTTTGATTTGCCACAGGGACGCCCAGGCGTACACTGAGGCGGTCCGGAATCTTTTGCAGAATGAACCGCAGCGCCTTGCTTTCGGGCGGAAAGCCGTTCGTTACGTGCATCGGCATCACAACCTGCACCGGCAGGTGCGCTACCTCGTGGGCTTGTTGGAATCACTCGTTGAGCACGCGGCGTGAGCTTGTTCGAAAAAAGGACGCCCGAAAACCGCAAAATGTGCCGGAACAGTTTGGGTTTCATGACCATGAACGTTGCGGTGCTTTCCGACATTCACGGGAACCTGGAAGCCTTTGAGGCGGTACTGCGCGATCTGAAGAACACTCGTCCCGACGCCGTGGTGTGCCTCGGCGATGCCGTGGGCTACGGTCCCGATCCCGAAGCTGTGGTGCAGCTCCTTCAATCCCATGGCATTCCCAGTGTATTGGGAAACCACGAATGGGCCCTCAAACAACCTGACCACCTGGAATGGTTCAACCCCTCGGCGCGACGATCCTTGGAATTGACCCAGGAACTGCTCAGCCCCGAAGGGCTTCGCACCGTGACGGCATGGCCGAAGACGCTCCTCGTGGAAGGGGCCTTGTGTGTGCACGGGTGTCCTCCGGATTCCGTGACTCGGTACCTTTTTGAACTCTCCATGGAAGAACTGCCGGAGCTTTTTTCCATCTACGAAGCCCCGGTGTGTTTTGTGGGACACACACACCAGCTGCTGTGGGTGCGATGGGACGGAGACCGAGGGCGCGTCGGTCGGTTTCAAGCGGATGCGCTCACTATGGATCCAGCCGCCCGGTACATCATCAATGTGGGCAGTGTCGGTCAACCTCGGGACGGAGACAATCGCTCCAAGTACGTTCTTTGGAACACGGAGTCTTCGACGATTCTGGTGCGGCGTGTGTCTTACGAAATCGCCAAGACAGTGGAAAAGATTCTGGCTTTGGGTTTTCCGCGCATCAACGCCGACCGGCTCTGGTGAGCCATTCCGCGCTGTGTCGGTAGGCATGAGGGGCATCGCGTGCGGCGGATCGGGCGCTATCAGATTCTCGGGCTTTTGGGGCGGGGCGGCATGGGCCGAGTCTATCGCGTGTGGGATCCCGACACTCTCAGCATCCTCGCTCTGAAACTTCTCGATCCCCATCCGCACCTGGTGACGATTCTCGGCGAAGACCAGGCGCGCCGACTCTTCCTTACGGAAACCGCCGTCATGGCGCGGCTTCGCCATCCTCACCTGGCCTGCGTGCTGGATCACGGTGTTCACGATGGGCGGCCCTACTTCGTCATGGAATACCACTGCCATTCCTTGGCGGATCATATCGGTGAAGGTGCCGTGCTGGAGCGGCCCACTCGACCCGTGCCGGCCGGCGAAGCTTTTCGCCTCATGGAACAGTTGCTTTCGGGCCTGGAAGCCATGCATCGCACCGGCATGGTGCATCGGGATGTGAAACCCGCCAATGTGCTTTTGGCGGATGACGGGACCGTGAAGCTGATCGATTTCGGATTATCCAAGATTCCTGGCGTTTCCTTTCCGAAGCCCAAGCAGCTCATCGTGGGGACACCCTATTGTGCGGCACCGGAACAAGAGCGCCATCCCGATGACGCCTCACCGGCTTCGGACCTCTACAGTGCCGCCGCCGTCTTTTTTCGGCTTCTGACGGGGTCGCTACCCGTGGAACCGGTTGTGGCCGCCCTGCCCCACCCCTTTGATGGCACGGCATGGAAGACTTTCTTTCGCAAAGCCTGTGCCGCCGATCCGGCGCGGCGCTATCGCAGCACGCAGGGCTTGCGGTACGCCTTGAACCGGCTGCGCCACGCCCTTGATGCTTCGCTGGATCACGCGTGCCGCTTGTGGCACGACGCACCGCTTCAGAGCGGGGAAAAGGTGCAGTGTCGCCGGGAACCCGTCAGGGTGCGGCGCAGAGACGCTCAAGCATTTTTCGGCTTGGATGATCTGTGGCGCCCTCACCGTGAGACGATCAATACCTGGGTTGTGTATCCCGATTGCCTCTATGATATTACCACTGGGTTGTGGTGGCAGCGCGATGGTTCCGAGGACAGGCTGTCGTGGCCCGAGGCGCGCCGATACACCGAGCATCTGTGCCTTGGGGCTCTGGGCGGCCGCACGGATTGGCGACTGCCGACGGTGGCCGAAGTGGCCACCATTCTCAAAAGGCCACGGTATCCGGAAACCTTTTGCTTGGAATCGGTGTTTTCGCGGCACGTGCAGCGGTTCTGGTCGGCGGATCGCTGTTCTTATCGATCAGCCTGGTATGCCAGTTCCGAACTGGGCTATGTGGGTGTGGGGGATTTTTCCTGCCGCACGCATGGGCGCGCTGTGGCCGGGCCTCAGGAATCATCGATGTGACGGAAGGAAAGACCATGCCCAGGGGCTTGATGCAGCGAGTGCGACAATATCTCCTTGAGGGGTATCGAGGGCGCAGCGAAGGCAAGATAAAGCAGAGCCCGCGACATGGGGGTCGAGTCCTTTACCTGAGTTTGTGGAAGTTTCAGCGTGATTTTTGCTTCGATCGAGCGGCGAGTCTGGCCTTTGCCACCATTTTATCGCTGATTCCCCTTGCGGTGTTGTTCCTCAGCTTTGTGGGGCTCTTGGGCGGTGGGCAACGGATCATGGAGTTTGTGCAGCAAAAGATCCTGCCGGCTGTGGTGCCCGAATTTCAACACCAGGTCATGGAATGGTTGGAAAGTTACATTTCCCCCACTGTGTTCAAAGCCGGCCCGGCAGGCCTCATCAACTTGGCCGCCTTGGTGGGTCTGATCATGGGAGCGCTCAACATCTTGATTACGGCGGAAAGGGTTTTCAACAACATCTGGAGGGTCCATGGATCGCGCCATTATTTTCAAAAAGTCACCGCCTTTTGGGTGCTGCTCACCTCAAGCCCCTTTGTCATCGTCGCCTCCATGTGGATCGGCAATGTTTTGGTTCCCGAGGGAGGGGCCGTGGAGGCTTTTCTGACCAGGCATTTTCTGTCTCGTGCCCTGTACAACGTGTGCGCTCCCGTTCTTGTGGAAACCATTTGTTTCGCACTAATTTACTTTTATCTGCCGTCGGCGCGCGTGCGGCTGCAAAATGCTCTGATCGCCGGTTTGTGTGCCGCCGTGTTGTGGGAATTGTCCAAAAAAGGCTTCTATTTCTACGTAGGGCATGCGGGTGGGGCGATCAATTTTTACCGAAATTTGGCCACCGTGCCTTTGTTTTTTGTGTGGCTGTCTCTCACCTGGATCATCATTTTGTGGGGAGGCCAGCTGAGCTATGCGCTGCAGAATGCCAAGGCCCTAATCCTGGAACAGGACCAAGGAGGGGCGGCGCATCGGTATTCGCAAGTCTTTTTGGGTTTTTTTTCTGGTGTTTCGCGTCTATGAACGCTTCCTTCGAGGTGACGGGCCCGTTGAACTGGCACCGCTTGCCGACGAGATGGGCGTTCCTCCGGAGACACTTCTCAATATTTCGGAATTTCTCGTAGAACACCGTATCCTTGTGGAAGACGCTCACATTGGGGGGCGCTACACGCTGGCCAAGCATCCGTCGCGCATTGCGCTGCAGGATCTGGCGCAATGGCTTTATACCAAGGAATTTCCAGGCGAAGTGCTTTTGCTGGATTCCTTGGGTAAAACGGAATCGTGCCCGCTCCATGATACCGGCGCCTCAGAGCTTTCGGCGCATAGACTTCTTCGCGCGGCTTTACACGGCTACTTTTCCTCTTTCGTTGGAAAAACCCTGGAAAGCTTATGCCGGGACATGTTCGCTGGCGCTCTTTCATCTTCCGGCCCGCCCGACCCATGCTGCAAAAACTCGTCCGAGTCTGCTGTGTAAGGGATTTTGTGTCCGTACCGAGGATTGCCGTGCCCATGGTTTCGAAGGGACGCGCTCCGCGCGCCGCAAATGCGCGGATCGTGAGGACACAGTCCCTCCGTACGAAACCCGGGTGGGGGGACAAACGCTCCGGTATGAAGCCGGTCCCTGCGAACGAGTCGGACCGCGAGGAGGCGGTCCCTCCGAAATGAGTCGAGTGAGCGAGCCCTCGGGATCGAAGGGACGCGCTCCGGCGCGTCCGCGAATGGGTGGATGGCGGAAAGCCGGATGGATGGCCTAAAGCCATTCTTTCAAAGCGAATGGCGTAGCGATCCCCATCGAAGGCCGTCCGAGAATGGTTTCACCACGATTTTTTCGGCTCGATGCTGTAGGAGCGCCGCACGGCGCGATAAGGGACGGCGGCGTGCGCTGCTTCTGGCGCCAAATCAACCCATCACATGTTTTCACGGTTGCCATGCCTTCTCGAGAGAACGCCCGCTGAAGCTTTTGTTCTTGCAAAGGTTGAGGGATTCCTGGAAAAATTCTTTTTGTAGGAGTGCCGCACGGGGCGATCACTCCATGGACCTGAATGGCCAAGGGACCGGCGTCGGCCTGAAGCCGCGGCTTGCGCCGCTCCTGCAGAATAAAACGAAAACGGCACCGAAAAGCCATTTTCGCACGCGCTCCTAAGGAAAGTGACATCACGGAGGGACGGCCAAGCATGCCGGTTTTGGAAGACGCTCACCAAGACGAGGTGTTGCAAGGGGATGTTTTCGGCCAGGGGCAGGAGGGTATGCCGGATCGCGCCTCCTGGTTTCAACGATGCCGCCGTGTGGTGGTCAAGGTCGGCAGCGCGGTCCTCACCACGCCTCGAGGCCTCGACCGAGTGATTATCCATCGGCTGACCGATCAGATCGTGGAACTGAAGCACCGGGGTCATGAAGTGCTGATCGTGTCTTCCGGAGCCGTGGCTTCCGGCATGCGCAAGGTGGGCCTGAAGGAAAAACCCCGCACCATTCCCCAGAAGCAGGCAACGGCCGCCATCGGCCAGACATTTCTCATGAACGCCTGGGAAGAAGCCTTTGACAAGTTTGAGCTGCTCACAGCCCAGATTCTTCTCACCAATGAAGACCTGGCCCATCGGCACCGGTACCTCAACGCCCGCAACACCCTGGAGACCCTGCTGGACTGGAACATCGTGCCGGTGGTCAACGAAAACGACACGGTGGTGGTGGAAGAAATCAAGTTCGGCGACAACGATCAACTCTCGGCCCTCATCGCCGGCTTGGTGGCCGCCGACCTGGTGGTGATCCTCACTGACACGGAAGGCCTCTACGACCGTGACCCCCGAAGTCGGCCTGACGCGCGACTGATTCGCGTGGTGCAGGGGTTCCCCCCGAAACTGACGGCCTGCGCAACGCCTGAGCCTGGTTCAGTGGGCACGGGAGGGATGTTGAGCAAGCTGCAGGCCGCCAAGAAATGCCTGGCGTCGGGCATTCCCATGGTCATCGGGCCGGGGCGGGAAAAGGACGTCTTAGTGCGCCTCTTTGACGGCGAACCCTTGGGAACCCTTTTTCTGCCCAAACGCCGACTCTATCACGGCAAAAAGATATGGCTGGCCAACCTGCCCAAACCAGCGGGGGAATTGGTGCTGGACCAGGGTGCAGTGAGGGCTTTGCAAAAGGCGGGAAAATCCCTTTTGCCCATCGGGATTTGCGAAGTGCGGGGGACCTTTGGCGTGGGTGCTGCGGTGCGCTGCGTGGATGAAATGGGCACGCTGGTGGGTGTGGGCCTCACCAACTATCGGTCCGGAGAAATCGATCGCATCAAAGGGCATCACAGCGAGGAGATTGAGAGCCTGTTGGGATATAAGCATTCCGACGAGGTCATCCATCGGAACAATTTCGTGCTCAACGAACCTTAGCTTTCGACCGTGCGCCGAGAAAAGAGGAAGAGCCATGGGATACAGAGAAGAAATGACAGCGATGGGAAAGCGGGCCCGTGAGGCGGCGCACCAGATGGCCAAGGCGGGCATGACGGTGAAGCAACAGTTTCTGGAAGAAACCGCGCAGCGAATTCTTGCGCAACGGGATCGCATCGCTCAGGCCAACGCGCAGGATGTGGCGGCCGCAGAGGAAAAAGGGTTGCCCAAGGCCAAGGTGGATCGACTGCGCCTTACCGAGAAAGTGCTCAAGGAAATGACGGACGGACTACGCCAGGTGGCGCAGCTTCCGGATCCCGTGGGCCAGGTCACAGGCATGTGGACGCGACCCAACGGCTTGCGTGTGGGCCGGATGCGCATTCCCTTAGGCGTGGTAGGCATCATTTATGAATCCCGGCCCAATGTCACAGTAGACGCGGCGGGACTGTGCATCAAGGCCGGCAATGCTGTGATTCTTCGAGGAGGATCGGAAGCCTTTCATTCCAATCGATGTCTGGCCCACATTCTTCAGGAAACCCTTCGCGATGTGGGGTTGCCGGAGGCGGCCGTGCAGGTGCTGGCGACCACAGATCGGGAAGCGGTGCTCGAGCTGCTGCACCTGGAAGAGTTCATCGATGTGATGATTCCTCGAGGTGGCGAGGAACTCATTCGATTTGTGGCCGAAAACGCGCGCATGCCGGTTCTGAAGCATTACAAGGGGGTCTGCCACATCTATGTGGATGAAAGAGTGGATATGGACATGGCCGAAAGGGTGTGTCTCAACGCCAAGGTCCAGCGGCCCGGTGTCTGTAACGCCATGGAAACCCTCTTGGTGCATTGCATGGCGGCCCCGCTCTTCTTGCCGCGCATGGCCGAAGCGTTTCGCCGCCATGGTGTGGAACTGAGGGGATGTCCCGAAACCTGCCGGTTGGTGCCTGGATGTCGGCCAGCAACGGAGGAGGACTGGGGCGCGGAGTATTTGGACCTGATTCTGGCCGTCAAGGTGGTGGCGTCCATGGACGAAGCCATTGACCATATCACGCGCTACGGTTCCAGCCATACGGAGGCGATTCTCACGGAAGATGTGAATCGGGCTATGCGCTTTGTTCAGGAGGTGCAGTCCAGTCTGGTACTGGTCAACGCATCCACGCGGTTCAACGACGGCTACCAATTGGGACTTGGCGCGGAAATCGGTATTTCCACGTCACGTGTGCACGCCTTTGGCCCCATGGGTGTGGAGGAGCTGACGACCACCAAGTTCATCGCCTTTGGCTCGGGGCAACTGCGCGAATAGGGCCGGAAAGAAGGGCACGGGGGCATGAGCCGACACGGCTTGAGGCGTCTGGGCATTTTGGGCGGCACATTTAATCCGGTGCACCTAGGCCATTTGCGGATGGCCGAAGAGGCCGTGGAAGCTCTGGCGCTGGACCTGTGCCTGTTCCTGCCGGCCTGGGTGCCGCCCCACAAGCCCGACCCGCACCTTGCGGCTTACGAACACCGGTGGCGCATGCTGGAACTGGCTGCAGCCGGTCTTCCCCGTTTTGGTCTCTCGGATATGGAAAAGCGCCTGCAGGGAACATCGTACACGGTGCGCACTCTGCGGGCCCTTCACGAGGAACTGCCGCCCGAAACCGAACTCTTTCTGCTGGTGGGCACCGACGCTTTTTTCGAAATGCCCACCTGGTGGGGGTATCAGGACATTTTTCAGCTGGCCACCGTGACCGTGCTCGAAAGACCGATTGCCGTTGGCGACAATGTTCTGGCGTTCCTTCACAGGCATGTGTCCGCGGACTACAGCCGAGATTTGGACGAGGGTCCGGAAGGCGGTTTGGCGGCCCGAACCATGTATCGGTCAGACACCCGGCTGCCCGTTGTGTGCCTGAAGACCACTCGGTTGGATATCGCCTCGTCCCGCATTCGAGCCCTGGTGGCCGAAGGAAAATCCATTCGGTTTCTGGTCCCCGACGCGGTGATGGATTATATTAAAAGAAAAGGCTTGTATCGGTGAAAAGAAGCCAGACATACATGATGGAGTCAGAATGGGCAATACAGTGAGACAGTCCAAGAACACGCGGACCCGCATGGATTCTTTGTCCAAGGCGCTTTCCTGCGCCAAGGAAGCCGACAACCGCAAGGCGTTGGATATTGTGCTTTTGGATGTTTCCAAGATCACCACGCTGGCGGATTATTTTTTGATCTGCAGCGGCCGGTCCAGCCGTCAGGTGCAGGGCATTGCCGAGGCGGTGCAGGCGCGGTTGCGGGAACTGGGCATGCGCCCCTTGGGTGTGGAAGGGGAGCGGGAAGGGCATTGGGTGCTTTTGGATTACGGGGATGTGATCATGCACATCTTTTATCAGCCCGTTCGAGAACTTTACGACCTGGAGAGTTTGTGGTCGGAAGGGGCCGCGGTCCCGTTGGATGAGCATCTGGTGGGCCCCGGCGGTGGATGAAAATGACACGACTGGGCCACAGAATTTTGTGCGGCGTGCTGGTGTTATGCCTGTTGTGGGGGCCTAGACCGTTTCGCGCGTGGGCTCTGGACCTGGGCGAAGAAAAAGAACTGGGCCGCAAGATGCTGCAGACGGTTCGGGAACATTTCCGCCTTATCGAAGACCCGGAAGTGGCCGGATACGTGCAAGCCGTGGGTCAGCGCGTGGTGCGCGCGGCAGGGCCGGTGCATTACAATTACTCCTTTTTCGTCATTGATGATGCGACCCCCAACGCCTTTGCCATTCCTGGAGGCTACGTCTTTGTTTTTCGAGGACTTTTGGAACTCATGGACTCAGAAGCGGAATTGGCCAGCATTCTCGCGCACGAGCTGGCCCATGTGCAGTCCCGCCATATTCACAAACAAATCGAAAAAGGACGGATTCTTAGCATCGCCGCGATTGTGGGCACGCTGGCGAGCGCTTTTCTGGGCCTGGAAAGCAATGCGGCACAGGCTTTGGCCGTGGGCACCGTGGCGGGAGTACAAACACTGCAGTTGAAATACAGTCGAGAAAACGAAGAGGAAGCGGACCGTTTGGGTTTCGAATACCTGGTGTCTGCGGGCTACGAACCTCGGGCCATGGTGAGGGTCATGCAAAAGATGCGGCGCATGAATTGGCAGAGTGACACCCGTGTGCCGTCCTACCTCATGACCCACCCCGCCCTGGGAGAACGCGTGGGGTATTTGGAGCAGTTGGTGGAGCGCAAGGGGGCTCGGCCATCCACTGGAAGGGGTCGTGATGCGGTGGGAGACTATCCCTTGGTGCAGGCTGTCTTACTGAGTCGGCACGCCGACTTTGAGGCGGCACAGGGGCGTTTTCAAGGATGGCTGAAGGATCCGGCGCGCACAGCGGCCGCCCTTTATGGGCTGGGGCGCCTTTACTTGTCCAAAGGTCGTCTGGATGAAGCCTTGAATTTTCTGCGCCAGGCCGCCGCCGCAAAGCCCTTGAGCCCTCTGGTGCTGAACGGCCTGGGAGAAACCTATCATCGGCTGGGGCGCCTGGAAGAGGCGGAAAGAGCGCTGCGCTCATCCCTTGCCCTGGATGACGAATCCCCCATGGTGCACCTGCGCTTGGGACTCTTGTATCAGGAACAGGAAAAATGGCAGGAAGCCCTCCAACACCTCAAGAGGGCCGAAAGCTTGGCGCCGCTGAACGCGGAGCTGGATTATCAACTGGGGATCGTCTACGGGCGCATGCAGGACCTGGGCCCGGCCCATTACTATCTGGCCCGGCATGCCATGCGGCGCGGGGATGCCAAGCTTGTGGCGTTTCATTTGGAAAAGGCCAAGAGTTACCTGCCGGCATTGGACGAGCGCCTTCAAGAACTGGAGCGCTGGCTCAAAGACAGCCGAAAAACCGCGCGCGGGTCCTGAATGTTCATTTTGGCCTATGGCGCAAGGATCGGGCCGGGCAGTGGCGTTCCTGGGGTGATGGTTTTCCAGAGCGCCGGAAAAACTTCTGCCATGGCCTCCTTGGAGCATGTCCCAGCCCAGGTACAGGAGAAGCGGCGCACGCCGAGATGTCTGATCACGCCGTGCGGCGCTCCTGCGGCCTCAAGCCCAAAGGGCGCGGCTTAACCATTGTCGAACACGCTTCTTCAACAATCTCCTGCACCGCGCCCAAGCCAGCGGCAGCGACAGGCTGCGGCGTCCTTTGTTCGTCGGCCCGTGGACCAGGTGGAACCTTTTTGGCGAGGGAGCGCCTGCTCGCGGTCCGAGCCGTTGCGGATGGCTGAAGGCCGTCCTTTCACCACCTTTTCCGACTGACGCCTTGGATGGGTCTTCAGGATGTTTGACAGACGTTGTGCTCTTTGCCGGCCGCCCGCGGGGCGCCGCAGATGAGCAATTTCTTGACGATCTTCGAAAAGCAGTGCTAGACATTCACTTTACACTCGAGGGGGAAGTTTGAGAAGGCATCGCACAACGGCCCAGTTCGCGGGTCTGGGGCTTGGAGGAGGGATCCATGAAAATTCTTGTGAGCGACAACCTATCCGAGTCGGGGATTGAGAGGCTCAAGGCTGTTCCCGGCTTTGAAGTGGAAGTCAACACGAGTCTCACGCATGAAGAGCTCTGCAGCATCATCAAGGAATACGATGCGCTGGTCATTCGCAGCGCCACCAAGGTGACGCGTGAGGTCATCGAGGCGGCGGATAATTTGAAGGTCATCGGCCGCGCCGGCATCGGACTGGACAATGTGGACATTCCGGCGGCCACCAAGCGTGGCATCGTGGTCATGAACACCCCGGAAGGGAATGTGATCACCACCGCCGAACACACCATTGCCATGCTCATGGCCCTGTCCCGCAACATTCCTCAAGCCAACAAGTCCATGAAGGAAGGCAAGTGGGAAAAGAAGAAATTTCGAGGCAAGGAAGTCTTCAACAAAACCCTCGGGGTGGTGGGGATCGGCCGCATCGGCCGCGTCGTGGCGGATCGGGCCAAGGGATTAAAAATGAACGTCATCGCCTTTGATCCCTACATCAACGAAGAGACCATTCGCAAGCTGGGAGTGGAAGCCGTCGGGTTTGACGAACTGCTGAGCCGCGCCGACTACATTACCGTCCACACGCCCATGACCCAGGAAACCCGCAACCTCATTAACAGGGAAGCTTTCAAGAAGATGAAACCCGGCGTGTTCATCATTAACTGCGCCCGGGGAGGCATCGTCAACGAACAGGACCTCTACGAGGCCATTCAGGAAGGGGTTGTGGCCGGAGCGGCCCTGGACGTCTTTGTGGAAGAACCTCCCAAGACCAATCCCTTGTTGGAATTGGACAAGGTGATTGCCACACCGCACTTGGGCGCGTCCACGGATGAAGCGCAGGAGAACGTGGCCTTGGCCGTGGCGGATCAAGTGATTGATTACCTGCTCAAGGGCACCATTCGCAATGCGGTCAACGCACCAGCCATTGATGGAGAGGTTCTGGCCACCATGAGGCCGTACCTGGAGCTGTCCGAAAAGCTGGGCAGTCTGGTGCAGCAGATCACGCCGGGGGCCCCTCAGGAGATTTCCATCGAATATGTGGGGGATGTGTGTCAGCTCAGAGACACCAAGCCGCTGACCATTTCAGTGCTCAAGGGCATTCTGACACCCATGTTGGGGGAGCAGGTCAATTTCGTAAATGCTCCGGTGCATGCCAAGGAGCGTGGCATTCGCGTCACGGAAAGTCTGCGCGCCGAAGCCGAAGACTTCACGAACCTCATCAGTATCTACATGAAGACGTCCCAGGACGAGAACCTGGTGGCGGGAACCATTTTCGGCAAAAAAGACGTGCGGCTGGTGCGCATTAACGACTTTCGGCTGGAAGCCGCCATGGAAGGGCATCTGGTGCTCATTTACAATATCGACACACCGGGCACCATCGGCGCCATCGGCACATGCCTGGGGCGCCACAACATCAACATTTCCATGATGGATGTGGGGCAGGTGCTGGAAAAAGGTCAGAACATTATTTTGTTGCGCACCGATACGCCGGTGACGCCGGATGTGGTCCAGGAACTCCTCTCTTTGGAGAACGTTAACATCGTGCAGATTCTCGAACTTTAGGGTCAAAGGGCTGTGGTTTCGGTCCCTTGAAGGAACGGGGCGAAGCACGGGGCCGGGAGATGCGCGCCGGATGAGCGTTTCCGGGAGTGCCTTCAGGAGGAGCGGCGCACGCCGCGACGCCTGATCGCGCTTTGCGTGGCTCCTACAGGATAAAACGAAATGGGTCCCGAAAAGCCGTTTTCGGACACGTTCCCGAGGGGGGGCAGCCACTGTTTTAAAAAGGGTATCCGGTGGGCCTTGAGGATTCATGCTCCGGCCGCCCACAGGGGGGGCATGACCGCAAGCCGTGTGACGGAGGGCCTATGGAGGAGCAGGAAAAGAGGGGCTTTGTCGTTCGAGATCGGCGAAGGATCGTATTGGACGAAGTGGAATCGCAAGGGACCGAGGAAGCGACCGCGGGGGACGACCGACAGGAGCCGAAAGGTGCCGGCGGAGAGCCTTCGGCGCAGGAAAAGGCCAAGGCCGACGCCGATCAGGCCGCGCGAAAGTCCCGAACCAGCGGCACATATCCTCAGGTGACCTTTTCCACTTTTGTTTTTTCGTTGAGCTCTTCGGCGTTGGTGCATTTGGGGGAAGTGCCGGATCCCACAACGCAAAAGGTGGAAAAAGACCTTCCCTTGGCCAAACAGATCATCGATACGCTGGCGATGCTGGAAGAAAAAACCAAGGGCAATCTGGACAAGGATGAGAAGCAGCTGCTGCAGACAGTGCTCTATGATCTGCGATTGCGCTTCGTCAAACAAAGCCATTCCTAAGATTCCATCGGAAAATGGTTTTGCCACGACCCTTTCGCTCGATGCCGGTAAAGCGCCGCACGATGCGATAAGGTATGGCGGCGTGCGGCGCTCTTCCAAAGGGTGGTCTTTGGCAAGCCCCTCGGGAGCCTGTACCAGAATGGCTCTGGTGAGCGTGGGGGACCTCGCGATGAGGAAGTGGGGTGGGCACCCCGTGCGTGGCGAGATATGCTTGTACAGGGTCTCAGGCAAGCGTCCAGGAACATGTCAGAAGGATGTCTTTTCCCGAACATGCGGGCAAGGATGCGTTCCATGAAAGTCTCGGTGAACCCGTGCGCAAAGATCAATTTGTGGCTGGAAGTGCTGCGAAAGCGCCCCGACGGCTACCATGACCTTTCTACGCTGATGCTGCCCGTGGGGATTCGAGATCGGCTGGATATCGAGACGTGCTCGCAGGGTCTAGAGCTGCGGTGCGATCACCCCGAGGTGCCCAAGGATGAGCGAAATTTGGTGTGGCGGGCGGCCGAGGCCTTTTTTCGACGATCGGGATGGCGCATCGGCCTGCGCCTTCATCTCATGAAAGGGATTCCCGTGGGCGCTGGACTGGGGGGAGGAAGCGCCGATGCCGCGGCCTTGTTAAACGTCCTCAATGCCGCGGCGCCCGAACCTCTGCCTCCCGAGGCCCTGCATGCACTGGCTCGAACCCTTGGTGCGGATGTGGCCTTTTTCCTCCAGGGGCGCCCGGCTTTGGCCACGGGTGTGGGCGATCGATTGCAGCCCGTTTCCGGTGTGCCTCAGTATCCTGTGTTGTTGATCAAGCCTCCCTATGGTGTGCCTGCGGCTTGGGCTTACGGGAGTTTGAAGTTGACAAGGGGGGAGAGTCGCATTAAGATCCATATGCTGTTGGCCTCCCCCCTCAACCCGGCGTCATGTCTGGAAAATGACCTGGAAGAGGTGGTTGTGAAAGCGTATCCGGACATTGCCGTCATTAAGGGGTGGCTGCTGCGCAATGGGGCCGTAGGGGCGCTCATGACGGGGAGCGGACCTACGGTTTTTGGCATCTTTGAAACCGTGGATCACGCCAGGGCTGTTGCGGAGCGGATCCCCGCAGCGTGGGGACGGTGTTGGTGGGTCGTGACCACCACCCTCAACGGCCCTCAGCCCTGCCAGGACGTTGACAGGATCGCTTTTTGGGGTGTCGCCAAGGGGTAAGGCACGGGTCTTTGGAACCCGCATTCGGAGGTTCGAATCCTCCCACCCCAGCCATGAGGGCTTTCCGAAATGGGCGGCAAGGGACGCCAGGGGCGGCTCAACGGTGGGGTACGAGCGGCGGGGAAGGCTTGGCGCCTGGGGGGACGGGTCGGAGGAGCATGCGGAGTCGACTGAAAGTCTTTGCCGGGTCTTCCAACCCGAGACTTGCGGAAAGCGTGTGCCGCCATTTGGGCCTGTCCTTGGGCAAGGCTCTGGTGACGCGGTTCTCCGACGGGGAAGTCCGCGTGGAAATCGGTGAAAACGTGCGGGGCGTAGACGCCTACGTGGTGCAGTCCACATGCCGGCCGGTTCACGACCACCTAATGGAACTTTTGCTCATGGTGGACGCCCTCAAAAGGGCCTCGGCGGAACGCATCAATGCAGTTATTCCCTATTACGGGTATGGACGTCGAGATCAAAAGGACAAGCCCCGGGTTCCCATCACCGCTAAGGTGGTGGCTAATTTGTTGAGTGCCGCGGGGGTGGATCGGGTGGTGTCCTGCTCTCTGCACGCGGGGCAGATTCAGGGCTTTTTCCGTCTGCCTGTGGACGATATTCCAGGGCATTGTTTTTTTATGAATGAGATACAAAAGGGAATGACCCAGGACAGCGTGGTGGTCGCGCCCGACGCCGCGGGGGTGGCTCGAGCGCGCGTGCTGGCTGAAAAGCTGGTGTTGCCTTTGGCGATCATTCACCAGGAACGGGAAACGGGGCAAAGGGAGCCCGTGGTGGTCGGCGATGTGCGCGGCCGGTCCGTGCTCATCTATGATGACATGGTGGACACGGGGACCAAGGTCTGTGCGGCGGCACAGGCCGTCAAGGTCTTTGGAGCGCGGGAAGCGTCGGCTTTTTGCGTCCACGGCGTGCTGTCCTCCGGAGCCGTTGAACGCATTGAAGCCTCGCCCCTTCGACGGCTCGTGGTGACGGACACCGTTCCCTTGGCAAGCCAAGCGGCCGCATCCTCGAAAATTACAGCGGTCAGTGTGGCCCCCCTTCTGGCTCGAGTGATGGATCACATTCATCGAGATGAACCCGTGAGCCGCCTTTTTGCCTAGCGGTTCGATTCCTCGATGCATCTTTCATCTGGAGGCGATCAATGGCGATGTTGGAGTTGTCGGCGAAAGTGCGAACGCAAACCGGTAAAGGCCCATCCAGGCGGCTGCGTCAAAAGGGTTGGATTCCGGCCGTGTGCTACGGCCCGAAAACCTCCCCCCTGCCCTTATCCGTTCCCTTGAACCAGCTGCTGAAGTGTCTCAAGGACATGGGGGAAGAAACGCGGCTGGTTCCGCTGATGGTGGATGATGGAGCTCAACAAACGACCAAAAAGGTGGTCATTCGTGAAGTGCAGTTCCATCCGTTCAAGCGGCGCGTCCTGCACGTGGACTTTCACGAAGTGGCGCTGGATGAGCCCATGACGGCGGACGTGCCGGTGGAACTTGTAGGTACACCCGTGGGCGTCGCCGAGGGCGGTATGCTCAACCAGGTGCGCTACAGCTTGTCCGTGCGGTGCCTGCCGACGGACATTCCCGAAAAGATCACGCTGGATGTGAGTCATTTGCGCGTAGGAGAATCGCTGCACATTTCTGATCTTCGCGGCAACTATCCCTTTGAGATCTTGGACGACGACAGCTATACTGTGGTCACTGTGGCCGCACCGGAATCGGAAAAAGCGCATGAAGGGTCGGAATCGCCAACTGAAAGTGGAGAGGGGGTGAAAAAGGCATAGGTGGTTGAGGGAGGTTTCTGCCCGAAGGCAGAGAGCCGAAAGCCTTCCGTTTCGGCACCGATTCACGTGGTGGTCGGACTGGGCAACCCAGGGCGGCGCTATGAAGGCACACGGCACAATGTGGGTTTTGCCGTGGTGGATGCCTTGGCGGCGGCGTGGGGAACGAGCCTTGAGGAGCGGAAGTTTGCAGCGCAGTGGGGTGAGGCTCTGGTGCAAGGACGGCGGATCCTCTGCATCAAGCCGACGCCATACATGAATCGAAGCGGAGAAGCCGTCGAATCCATGCTGCACTACTTCAAGATTCTGCCCCGTCACATGCTCGTGGTTCATGACGATCTGGACATGCCCCTGGGGCGGCTCAAGATCGTGCGCCAAGGGGGTGCGGGGGGGCATCGGGGCGTGGCATCCATCATGGAACGGGTGGGCGACAGCGGCTTTCCCCGTCTCAAATTGGGCATCGGCCGGCCTCGACACGGTGAACCCGTGGAGGTGTTTGTGCTGAGCGAGCCCTACGAAGACGAACGGGATCGGTTCGAACGTATGGTGACCCTGGGTGCTGAGGCGGCTCGAGCCGTGGTGGTTCAGGGCGTAGATGCCGCCATGAACCTTTATAACCACAGGGGCGTGGCCGGAATAATGCCGCTTCGGGTGGAAAAGGGGGAGTAAACTTTTTTGGCCTGCCAAGTTAAATTTTGCACAAGGTAAAGGAGGATGGAAGCGATGCTCAATTACACGACCTATGCACCAATCTTTGGCGTCGTCGGCTTCTTGTTCGCCTTCTTGATCTTTGGCTGGATCAAGAAACAGCCCAACGGCACCGACAAGATGAAAGAACTGGAAGAGATGATTCACGCCGGGGCCATGGCCTTTCTCAAGACCGAATATTCGGTTTTGTTGATTTTCATTGCCGTGGTGGCCGGTCTTCTTTATTTCGGTGTTAATCCTCAGACGGCTTATTGCTTCCTGGGTGGCGCGGCCTGTTCGATTCTGGCCGGTTTTACGGGCATGACGGCGGCCACGCGGGCCAATTCCCGCACTTCCTGGGCGGCGAATCAATGGGGTCAGGCCAAGGCCTTGACCGTGTCCTATTTCGGCGGTGCGGTCATGGGGCTTTCGGTGGCCAGCCTTGGCCTTTTGGGCGTAGGGATCGCCTATTATCTTTTCGCCAAAGATCCGGCGACGGCCAACTACATCAACGGCTTTGCCATGGGCGCCAGCTCCATCGCTTTGTTTGCTCGTATGGGCGGCGGCATTTACACCAAAGCGGCTGACGTGGGCGCTGACCTGGTGGGCAAGCTGGAAGCCGGTATTCCGGAAGACGACCCGCGCAACCCCGGTGTCATCGCCGACAACGTGGGGGACAATGTGGGGGACATTGCCGGCATGGGTGCGGATATTTTCGAATCCTACGTGGGAGCCATTATCGCCACCATTGCCATTGCGGCGACCATGCCCCAGGAAATGCTCCAAGGTGCGGACCGGTTTGCTTACATGGCCATGCCGCTTTTGCTGGTTATGGGCGGCTTGGTGGCCTCGCTGCTGGGTGTGTTCAGTCTCAAGGCCATGAGCGGCATGAATCCGCAGAGTGCGCTGCGGAATACGACCTTTGTGGCGGCCATTGCTTTTGTGGGGATCACCTACTACTTGGTCAAGGCCCTTGGGCTTCCCAACGGTGTCTTTTATGCCGTGGTGAGCGGTCTTGTGGTGGGCATCATTATCGGGCTTTTGGCGGAATACTACACGTCGATGGCGCCGGTGCGCAAGATTGCCGGGCAGTCTGAATCGGGTCCGGCCACGGTGATCATCGCCGGTTTGGCCGTGGGTATGGAAAGTGTGGCGCTGCCGGTGATCGGAATCTGCGCGGCCACCTACGTTGCGTATATAACGGGCGGTATTTACGGCATCGGTATTTCCGCTGTGGGTATGTTGGCTACCGTAGGGGCCACCATGACTGTGGACGCCTATGGTCCTATTGCGGACAACGCCGGCGGCATTTCCGAAATGGCGGAACTGGGTCCCGAGACCCGAGCTATCACGGACAGCTTGGACGCCTTGGGCAACACCACGGCGGCCATCGGCAAAGGGTTTGCCATCGGTGCGGCGGCCCTGACGGCGGTGTCCTTGTTCCAGGCCTTTGCGCAGGCGGCGAAACTCACTAGCATTGACATCACCAACCCGTATGTGACCATCGGTGCGCTCATCGGCGGTATTGTGCCCTTTGTCGTGGCCGCCTTAACCATGACAGCCGTGGGCGATGCGGCGTTTGACATGGTGGAAGAAATCCGCCGTCAGTTCCGCGAAATTCCTGGTCTCATGGAAGGCAAGGGAAAACCCGATCCGGCCCGCTGTGTGGCCATTGCCACCAAGGGCGCCATTCGCCGCATGATGCTGCCAGGCCTCGTGGGTGTGACGGTTCCCGTAGTGGTCGGCTTCCTTATCGGTCCGGAAGCTCTGGGCGGCACACTGCTGGGCTGCACCATCTCCGGCGTCATGCTGGCCCTGTTCATGGCCAATGGCGGTGGCGCGTGGGACAATGCCAAGAAGTACATTGAAAAGGGTCATTTCGGAGGCAAGGGTTCCGACAACCACAAGGCGGCGGTTGTGGGCGACACCGTCGGCGACCCGTTCAAAGATACCTCCGGTCCGACCATGAACATTCTCATTAAGCTCGTGTCGGTCATTTCGCTGGTCATCGCTCCGTTGCTCATCCGCTAAGGGCGTTGCCGTGGTATGATCGAAAAGGCCCCCGCATCGGCGGGGGCCTTTGGTTCCCCGAGATTCATTCCAGCCGCAGTCCCCGACCTCGGTTTGCCCTTTGCAGTGCCCTGTCAAGGTGTTATTATCTTAAGAGTTACGAATTTTTGACCTACCGTGTGGGACTCTTGGGTCAGGTCGTCCCCTTCACAGCATGGGGCGTAGTGGAGGGGCAGGGAGGTCAGGATGTTTAAGGTCGGGGATCTTGCCGTGTACCCGGCGCATGGCGTCGGCAAGATTGAAGCCATTGAAACCAAATCCATCGGCGGTCATTCCCAAGACTTCTATATCATGCGCATTCTGGAAAATGACATGAAGATCATGATTCCGGTCCAGAACGCGCAGATGGTGGGACTGCGCCGGATCATCGAGGTGGAGGAGGTTCACCGAGTCTACGAGATTTTGCGTCGCCGCGAGATCTCGGTCAATTCCAGCACATGGAACCGTCGTTACCGGGAATACATGGAAAAGATCAAAACAGGCTCCATTTACGAACTGGCGGAAGTCTTGCGAGACCTCACCGTGTTGCAAAACGACAAGGAACTGAGTTTTGGGGAACGCAAGATGCTGGAGACCGCTCGGGCGCTTCTGGTGACGGAAGTGGCCATGGCGAGAGGGGCGCAGGAAAGCCAGATTGCCTGTGAGATAGACGAGATACTTCGGTAACATTTCCGGCCGCTGAGGTCGTTGAGTGTCAGGGGTCAGGCGTTCCCGCTGGATGTTCTTCAAGGGTTTTTCTCCAGGACTACTCAAATCCGTTGTGAAGAGACGGCATCTGGCGAAGAAAGGGGGTGAAATATGTGGCTTGGGCCAGTCTGGTCACCAAGATTATTTTGATAGTGGTCTGCAGTGTGGGAGGGTATCTCATCGCTGGCCAGATTGAGCGTCTGAGTCCCTATGCGTGGGCCCCGTGGGCAGGGGTGGGTGTGGGGTTTTGTTTTGCGCTCTTTACCGTCTGGCTGGTCAAGACGGTTCGCCGCTTACCCATCAAAGTGCTCGTCGGAGGCACCTTGGGCCTGGTGATGGGTTTGCTCATCGTCAAGCTTCTGAGCTTTGCTTTTATCGGGATCGAAAACGCCACCATTCGTGTGGCCAGTTCCGTGGTTTTGGTGTGCATCTTTGGCTATGTGGGCCTGGTGGTGGGCAGCATAAAAATTGAAGAATTGGGTTGGCCCAGCTGGCAGTTTTTTCAAAGACCCGGAGGGCGAGGCGTCCCCCTTAAGATTTTGGACACCAGCGCCATCATTGACGGGCGCATCATCGACATTCTTCAAGCTGGCTTTTTAGAGGGAACCTTTGTCGTTCCCGAATTTGTCCTTCAAGAACTGCAACACATTGCCGACAGCCCCGACCCGTCGCGAAAGCTTCGAGGGCGAAGGGGTTTGGATATGCTCAAAAGGCTTCAGGAAGAAGAATTGGCGGAGATTCGCATCGAACGGCAGCATTTCCCTCACCTTAACGAAGTGGACGCCAAGCTGGCGGCCCTGGCCGTGCGCCTGAACGCTTCCATCGTCACCAACGACTACAATTTGTCTAAAGTGGCTGAGGTGCAAGGCATCAAGGTCCTCAACATCAACCGCCTGGCCAGTGCGCTGCGGCCCGTGGTGCTTCCGGGGGAGATTCTGCGCCTGCAGATTCTCAAGGAGGGCAAGGAGGAAGGTCAGGGGATTGCCTATCTGGAAGACGGCACCATGGTGGTGGTGGAAAATGCGGCCAAGCTGCTGGGCCAGGAAGTGGAAGCCTCCGTGACGAGCATTTTGCAGACCACCGGAGGTCGAATGATCTTTACCACTCTCAAGCCGTCGGAATCGGGACGGCGCCACTGATAGCTCCATGCCCCATCGCAACCAGGTGACCAAGATCCTCCATGTTCAGGCGCCGGACGAAGGACGGCGCCTGGATGTTTTTTTGAGCGCTCAGGACCCGCCACGATCCCGGTCCCAGTATAAGAAATGGATCGACATGGGATGCGTGCTCGTCAACGGGCGAAAAGTCAAGCCCGCCTATATGCTGCAGGTGGGGGACGAGGTGTGTGTGCACGGGGTAAACGACGAGGGCGCCGGGGCGATCTCTCCGGAACCCATGTCCCTGGAAGTGCTTTTTGAAGACGGGGACATGATCGTTGTCAATAAGCCTGCGGGGCTGGTGGTGCACCCTGGAGCGGGCCATTTCTCAGGAACCTTGGTCCATGGCCTTTTGGCACATTGCGGGCATCTAGCGAGTCAAGGAGCGCCGCTGCGACCGGGCATTGTGCATCGATTGGACCAGGAGACATCCGGCGTGGTGGTGGTGGCCAAAAGCGATGCGGCCTACCTGCATCTTATTGATCAGTTCAAAGACCATGCAGTGCGCAAAACCTATCTGGCTTTTGTGTACGGCACCTTGCCCCAATCTTCTGGAGAGATGCGCTCCCTCATCGGCCGACATCCCATTCACAGAAAAAAGATGGCCGTGGTGGAGCGGCTTGGCAAAGAAGCCGTCACGTTCTGGCAGGTGCGTCAAAGCTGGCAGGATGCCGTCTCGCTGTTGGAGGTGCGGATTCTTACGGGACGCACACACCAGATTCGTGTGCACTGCCAGGCCATGGGGCATCCCGTGGTCGGGGATGGGACCTACGGAGGCGGACCGCGGCGCGCTCTCCAGATTCCTCACCCCGCCACACGGGCGGCGGTTGCCGCTCACGCCCGCCGCACCATGCTGCATGCGTGGCGTCTGAGCCTCGTCCATCCGCGCCATGGATCCCCCATGGCCTTTGAGGCGCCGATTCCAGCCGATTTTCAAGGGCTCTGGAATGCCCTGGAACGCGCTGTAGCGTCCAGGTCTTCGTGATCAGGCAAAAGTCGTTGACAAGACCCCCTGAAAAAGATTTGTTAGGGCTGTGGAAAGCCCCTAAAAAAGGAGATAGCGAATTCATGGCGGAAAATCGACTCATTCATTCCTTTCAAAAAAACGCTCTTGAAGAAATACGCGTCTCGCTCAATGTTTTTCGAGGCAAGGAATACATCGACATTCGCATCTATTACAAAGGCGACGACGGAGAATATCATCCGTCCAAAAAAGGGGTTACCCTTTCCCCGGAACTACTTCCCGATCTTCAGGACGCCGTGAAGAAATTAGAGGAAGCCCTCGAGGCGTAAATGCCCGCGGACTCCAGCCCACCTCGCAGCCATTTTGTCTGGTGCCCCAAGGAGGAGCGGTTCGTTCCGGTGCTGCGATGCCTTACGTGCCGGTTGGGCTGCGGAGTGCTGTCATCTGAGACCGTGGATTGGCATGCGGCGCGATGGATGGCGCAAGGAAAAATCAAGGAGACCTACACTATGAAACCCAAGGCTCGACCGCAGGTAGCCCAGGAACAGAGCCCGTCGCGTTTTTTCATCGTGGACAACGGAACAGTCCGGGATCTGGAACCCCAAGAGTACAGTCGAGCGCCCCTGTACGAAACCTTGGGAAGCTATTCCGTGGAACGCCGCTTCGTGAAACCGGAGGACAAGGCGGACATCCTCTATGAAGGGAAAAAACCGCCCAAGCAGACCGTGCCCGTGCTCATTTCGCACAACGGCCATGCCACCGTCCTCGCCTCTTGGTCCGACCTGGAATCCAACCCGGAAAGCCTCATGAACGTCAGCGAAGTGCGCGTGGCTCGAGCCGTCAAGCAGGTCTTCGTCCTCAAGCCGCTCTAGACCCGAAAAAAATGCAAGGAGGCTGTATGCAGGGCTTTTTCGG
Source organism: Desulfosoma sp. (assembly GCF_052743555.1). NCBI lineage: Bacteria > Pseudomonadati > Thermodesulfobacteriota > Syntrophobacteria > Syntrophobacterales > Syntrophobacteraceae > Desulfosoma > Desulfosoma sp. The sequence goes on along the minus strand of NZ_JBRAHS010000010.1, from coordinate 58,462 downwards.
GCGATACCTGATGGTGGATGTGGGGGCACGCCGTTGGGAAGTGGTGCCGTTGGACCAAGAGCGCCTTCGGCGTACTCTTGGGGGCAAAGGGCTGGCCACGCAGTTGCTCCTGGAAAAAAATCCTGCGGGTGTGGATCCCTTGTCGGCGGAAAATCACCTTATTTTTGCTCTGGGTCCTGCCAGCGACACGGCCATTTACGGCTCGTGCCGGCACGGCATCTTTTCCAAATCTCCTTTGACGGGCTTGTACGGGGAATCCTATTCCGGAGGCCGTGCGGCCATTCCCATGAGCCGCACGGGCTATGACGCCATCGTTCTTCAAGGGGCCTCCTCAACGCCCGTATGGCTGGAGATCTCGGATGGCACAGTGCAGTTCCACGACGCGGCGGATCTTTGGGGAAAAGACACCTTTGCCACGGAAGATGCGGTGTTGGAGCGCTGCGGCGTGGATGGCGCCGCCGCGGTGGTCATTGGTCCCGCGGGAGAAAATTTGGTCCGGTACGCCGTCGTGGAAAACGATTACTGGCGTAGCGCAGGCCGATGCGGCATGGGTGCAGTGCTGGGATCCAAGAAAATCAAGGCCGTAGTCTTCCACGGATCCCGATCGAGGCCGGTGGCGAATCCCGAGGGCATCAAGGCCTACGCTCGCCGAACCGTCCAGGACCTCAAGGACCACAAAGCCACTCAGGCCTACCGAACCCATGGCACGCCCATGATGGTGGCCCTATTAAACACCGTGGGCGGCTTCCCTACCCGATATTGGGCCAAGGGGGCCCTGGAATCCTGGAGAAAGATCAGCGCCGAAATTCTTGTGGACCGATGGGGCGCGCGGCCCAAAGCGTGCCGCACCTGCTTCATAGGGTGCGGAAAGTATGTGGAGATTCAAGAAGGCCGCCACAAGGGCCTCAAGATCGAAGGTCCCGAGTACGAGACCATCTACGCCTTTGGAGGTCTGTGCGAAATCGATGCCCTGGACGAAATCGCCCACCTCAACGATCTGTGCGACCGCCTGGGCATGGACACCATCACGGCGGGCAACATGGCGGCGTTTGCCATCGAAGCATCCCGGCGTGGAAAGATTCAGGAGCGGCTCCATTACGGTGATGTGGACGCCATCGCTCGGCTTCTGGAAAACATCGCCAAACGCCAAGGTCTGGGCGATCTTCTCGCAGAAGGGGTTCGGCCAGCGGCCGCCGCTCTGGGCCTGGAAGACCTGGCCGTGCATGTCAAAGGCATGGAACCTGCCGGCTACGACCCGCGAGCGCTCAAGGGCATGGGGCTGGCCTACGCGGTGAGCGACCGGGGAGCGTGCCATTTGCGGGCCACCTTTTATAAGGCCGAATTGACCGGGCTGATCGATCCTCAACAGATTGAAGGCAAGGCGCAGTTATTCCTGGATTTTGAGGATCGCTGCACTCTTTTTGATTGCCTCATTCTGTGCCGGTTTTACCGAGACTTCTACCCGTGGGAGGAACTTTCCAAAATCATCGCCCTGACCACTGGAGAAGAATGGGAAAAAGCAGACTTGCAAGGCCTCGCTTCACGGGTTGTGGACAGCACAAGGCTTTTCAACCTTCGAGAAGGCCTCACGGCGGCAGACGACCGCCTGCCGAAAAGACTTCTCCAAGAACCTTTGGAGGACGGACGCCGACTGACGGAGGAAGAGCTGACCCGTATGCTGCAGGACTATTACCGATTGCGGGGTTGGAATTCTGAGGGCGTGCCTTCCGGACACGGATCGACGGACTGAAGTCGCGGCAACCGCGGCCATCATGCCCCTCGTCCAAGAAGGGGCGACGGGTTTTTTTGACGGCCCCATGGGCACGCCGCCAAGGCATGGCGGCATGAGGAACTGAGATTCGCGGGCTGACAAATGTGAGGAATCCATCATGAGCGTACAGGGCCGTGAAAGTTTCAGCATCGTGGTCAAATATGACGGCACGCGGATGGCGCGTGACGTGATCTTGAATGCACCCTGCCCTGCGGTGAGTGTCAAGTGATCACAACCCGAAGCGTCGCGTGGGAAGGCGCGCAAGATGTGGTATGGCCCGAAAGCAAAAAGGCCTGGATCTTTGAGGATCCCGGCCGTTTCTTTTTCCCTGGTGCCGAAGCGGGGACTCGAACCCCGACAGGCCTATTGCCCACTAGATCCTGAATCTAGCGCGTCTACCAATTCCGCCACTTCGGCTTTATTTTATAAAAAAGACATTGCCTTAGAAGCAGTGATAAACTATGGTAAAAGCCGTGAGCTGTCAAGCGCAATTTGTGGGGAAACCGGAGGTTCTCAGAGTCGCGATGAAGGTGATTCGCCAATTGGAAGACATCCAAAAGCCTCTTCGGAATCCCGTGATGACCATCGGCAACTTTGATGGCGTGCATCGCGGTCACAAGGTCCTCTTTTACCGGGTGGTGAATTGGGCTAAAAAACTGGGCGGCCAATCGGTGGTCATGACCTTTGACCCCCATCCGCTGCAAGTGTTGGCGCCGACTGGAGGGCCGGATTTCATCACAACACCCGAAAAGAAACTGCAGCTCATTGAAGCCGAAGGGATCGATGTCACGCTGGTGATCCCGTTCAGCAAGGAGTTCGCTCAGATTTCCGCCCACGATTTTGTCAAGGACCTGTTGGTGGACCGCATCGGCCTTCGAGGCCTGGTGGTGGGCTACGATTACCGTTTTGGTAAAAACCGTGAAGGGGACATTCGGCTGCTGCGGGAACTGGGAAATCGATACGGTTTTCAGGTGGAAATGGTCTCCGGCATTGAATTGGATGGATCGCTGGTGAGCAGCACCGCCATCCGCCAACTCATTCGTAATGGGCACATGCACGAGGCGGAGAAACTTTTGGGGCGGCCTTACGAGATCGTGGGGCGCGTCGTGAAGGGTCGGGAGCGCGGGCGCCTTTTGGGTTTTCCCACCGCCAACGTGAACATGCACAATCACGTGCCTCCCAAACCCGGTGTGTATGCCGTGGAAGTGGAAATCGAGGGCGAATGGTACGCCGGCGCCGCCAATTTTGGTTGGAATCCCACCTTCGGCGATCCCACACCGTCTCTGGAAGTCCATGTGCTGGATTTTGACGGGGATCTTTACGGCAAAGACATCACCGTGCGGTTTGGTGAAAGGATTCGGGACGAGCGGCGTTTTCCGGGGCCGGAAGCCCTTGTGGCCCAGATTCAAAGGGACGTGGAAACCGTGCGAAGCCTTCTTGCCGCCAAGAAGCCCATGGCCCTTGCCGTCTCCTGCTGAACACCTGTGCCGCCTCAGGACACGCGAAGCCGGGTGCTGAGGCGGTCCTCTTCGAGATCCATAAAGGCCACAGTTTCCAGGGGCGTTTCGAAAACCGAGGTTTCCTCAAAAGCTTCGGCATCTTCAGGCAGAAAGAAGTTTTCCACTTTGTTCTGAAGGACTTCCAGTAAAGGCAAAAGGGTGGTGCGGTCGATGGCGGACACCGCCACGGCCTCATAGCGCTGGAGCGCCCGGGCCAGAGTCTCCGAATCCACCTTGTCCATCTTGTTGAACACCAACACTGTGGGCTTGCGGTTCAAGTCCAGCTTTTCCAAAATCTCGGCCACTGACGCCATCTGGTCTTCGTAGTGTGGGTTGCTGACGTCCACCACGTGCAGCAGCAGATCAGCGTCGTGGAGTTCTTCCAGTGTGGCCGCAAAGGCATCCAGAAGATTTTGCGGCAGGTTGCGAATAAATCCCACGGTATCCGTCACGATGACTTCCATGTCTCGAGGAAAACGCAACCGCCGCGTTGTGGGATCCAGGGTGGCAAACAACTGATCTTCCGCCCAGACACGACTGTGGGTGAGGGTGTTGAGCAGGGTGGATTTTCCGACGTTCGTGTAGCCCACGATGGACAGAATGGGAAGGGGTCGGCGCAGGCGCTTAGCCCTTCGTTGGGACCGATCTTTGCGGACCTGCTGCAACTGCCTTTCCAGATGAGCGATGCGGTCTTTGATGCGTCGGCGGTTGATTTCCAGCTTCGTTTCCCCGGGCCCTCGCACGCCGATGCCACCCCGCAGGCGGGACAAGGCGTCGTCTTTGACGCCAAGCCGAGGCAAAAGGTACTTGAGCTGAGCGATTTCCACCTGCAGCTTGCCTTCTCGACTGTGGGCGCGCTGGGCAAAGATGTCCAGGATTAATTGCGTACGATCAATGACGCGCAGTTCCGTGGTATCCGTAATGGAGCGAATCTGGGACGGATTGAGATCCTGATCGAAGATCAACAGATCCACACCGCACTGCAGAGCCCGAACGATGATTTCGCTGAGTTTGCCTTTGCCGATGAGGTACTTGGGGTTGGCTTGCCGCTGTCGCTGAACGATGGTGTCGGCCACGCTGATACCGGCGCTGCGAGCCAGTTCCTTCAGTTCCGCCAAGGACGCTTCCGCCGCCTCCCTTTCCTCGGTGGTGACGCTCACCAGAATGGCTCGATCCTTGGCCTCTTCTGCGGCCACGGAGCGCCGTTGCCGTTCCAGTTCCTCTTCCAAGGACTGAACGAATTCCAGAAAATGCCATGTCGGTTCGGCGCACGGTGTCGGCGGCAGAATCCGCCAGGCCCCTTGAGTCCGACCCGAGGTCGGCAGAATATGGGCCACTTCCAGCTCTTTGGCGCCTCCGTGCTGATCGACGCGAATAACGGCGATGCAGTCCAGGCGCAAAAAGACCAAGTCCATGAGGTCATCTTGGGTCAGGGGTTCTTCCCGAAGGTGCGTGTGTACAAATCGAAGGCCTCGAAGGCGCCATCGACCGGCGCGGGACTTGGGGAGATCCGGAATGTAAAGGGATCGGGAATCTCCCACCAGCACCATCTCCACGGCGCCGTCTCGGCCCATCATCACCCCGATCTGACGACCGCTTTCAAAAGACAGACGGGCCAGATCTCGAGCTAGATCGGGAGAAACGACGTCGCGGGGCAGGGTTCTGCGGCGGGTGAAGTTTTCCAGGCGCTTGCGCACCTGTTTCTTCAGGCCTGTGAGGTCTCCGTAAACTTTCGAAATGGTCCACCCTCCGCGTGCGGCGTCACTTCGGCCCCAGGAACCTGTTTGACATTGGCTTTTGGGGTCCGTTTTCTTTTCATGCTGTAGGAGCGCCGCAAGGCGCGATCAGGCGTCGCAGCTTGCGGCCCTCCCGCAGCACCGAGCTGAAAGGACAAGGCACAACCCCTTTCCATGGATCACCTTGAATGAGCTGTGAAAAGCACCCTCTGGGGTCCAAGGAATCCACGATCCATCATAGTATAAACCGTTGCGTCAAAAGAAAAAACTTTCCAGGAACGTTCCTTTGGCGCCCTCTATCGATTTCATGCACCGTAAGGGTTGCGTCGATCCAGCAACCGCACGGCTTTGCCGTCGTTTTGCGGCAGTCCGTGGGGTTCCACCAGGCGCACTTCGGGCGTGACCAGCAGTTCGCTCTTAAGTTCTTTGGTGATTTTCTTTTGAATTCTTTGCAGATGGCGCATGTCTTCCACGAAGATTTTATCGGTCACTTCCACTTCCACGGTCATGACGTCCACGTTGTTCTGACGGTCCAAAAGAATGCGATAGTTGCTACCCACTTCGGCAATGCCCATGAGGACCTGTTCCACCTGAATGGGAAAGATGTTGACGCCCTTGAGGATGAACATGTCGTCGGAACGCCCTTGAATGCGGTCCAGTCGTCTATGAACACGGCCGCAGGGGCAATCTTGGGGAAGAATGCGGGTTAGGTCTTTGGTTCGATAGCGGATCAGGGGCATGCCTTCCCGGAAGAGGGTGGTGAGCACCAATTCGCCCAGGTCCCCTTCCGGAACGGGTTCCAAGGTGTGAGGATCCAACACTTCCACAAGGTACGCGTCTTCCCAGATGTGAAGCCCGTTTTGGTGGACACACTCAAAGGCCACACCGGGTCCGTTCATTTCCGAAAGCCCGTAGCTGTTATAGACCTTGACGCCATAAAAATCTTCCACACGTCGACGCACTTCCTGGGAGTAGGGTTCCGCCCCTAGATACGCAATGCGAAGCTGCAAATCTCTTTTGGGCTCGACGCCCATCTCCGCCATGACATCCATGAGGCGCAGGGCGTAGCTGGGAATGATGTGCAGGACCGTGGTGGAAAAGTCGCGCATGAGTTGAATCTGGCGTTTGCTGTTGCCCGCCCCGGAGGGAATAGTGAGCAGCCCCAGGCGCTCGGCCCCGTAATGAAAACCCAGACCGCCGGTAAAAAGGCCGTAACCGGACAGATTCTGAAAGACGTCTCCCGGTCGTGCGCCGGTCATGTAAAGGCATCGCGCCATGAGTTCGGCCCAATTGGTCACGTCTTTGTGCGTGTAAAAGACGGCCGTAGCTTGTCCCGTTGTGCCGGAAGAAACATGCAAGCGCACCAGCTGGTCCTTGGGGACACACAAAAACCCATAAGGATAGGCTCGGCGAAGATCCTCCTTGGTGGTGACCGGCAAATGGCGCACATCGGCCAATGAGCGCACGCGCCGCCATGGCTCGGTGCCCAGCACCTCACGATAAAAAGGGGCTCGAACCGCTCGACGCAATGTGTCCCGAAGGCGTTTCAACTGAAGATTCTCCAGATCTTTCCGGGACAGGGTTTCGACTTTCGGGTTCCAGTAATCACTGGGCACAGAATGTGTCTGCATCGCTGTCATCTTCCGAATTCCAGCGCTTGAAGAACCTCGGCGCATGGGGAAAAGCGCGCCTAAACGGGCACATCTTGCGCGGCCAGGTCTTCAAAGCGGGTGTAACTGTTGATAAAAGCCAGTTTGACGCGGCCTGTGGGGCCGTTGCGCTGTTTGCCCACGTGGATTTCCGCGGTGCCTTTGTCCTTGCTGTCCGGATTGTAGACTTCATCACGGTAGATAAAGATGATGACGTCCGCATCTTGCTCGATGGCCCCGGATTCCCTGAGATCCGCCAACTGCGGCCTCTTGTCGTGGCGCTCTTCCACCTTGCGGTTCAGCTGCGACAGGGCCACTACGGGCACGTTCAGTTCTTTGGCTAAGGCCTTGAGGGACCGAGAGATATCGGAAATTTCCAATTCGCGCCTTTCCGTGTGCTCGCGGCTGCGCATGAGCTGCAAATAGTCCACCACCACGAGGCCGATATTGTGTTCCGTCTTGAGGCGTCGGGCTTTGGCGCGAAGTTCTAGAGTGGAAATGGCTGGCGTATCGTCCACGAAGATGGGAGCGTCCATGAAGGTGCTGGCCGCGGAAAGAAGCTTGACGATGTCGTTTCGGCTGAGAAAGCCCGTGCGTACCTTTTGGGAATCCACGCGCGCTTCTGCGCACAGCAACCGCATGGCCAGCTGTTCCTTGCTCATCTCCAAGGAAAAAAAGGCGCATGGCACGCCGCTTTTCATGGCGGCGTTGCGCATAATGTTCAAGGCGAAGGCGGTTTTTCCCATGCTGGGGCGCGCCGCGATGATGATAAGATCCGAGGGTTGAAGCCCTGAAGTGATCTTGTCCAGGTCATGAAAGTGCGTGGGCACGCCCGTCACCATGTCCCGGCGTTCCTGCAGAGCTTCGATGGTGGCGATGCTCTGTTTGACCACATCCTTGATGATGGCGTAAGAATTGCGGATGCGCCGTTCCGTGATGGCAAAGATGGCGGCTTCGGCGTGGTCCAAGACTTCTTCGGCATTTTTCCCAGGGCCGTAACACCAGGACATAATCTCCCCGGAGACCTGAATCAGGCGCCGCAGAATGGCCTTTTCACTGATAATCTTGGCATAAGTGGCTACATTGGCCGCGGACGGTACCAGTTCCGTCAGTGAGGCCAGGTAGGCAGCCCCACCGACGGCATCCAGAGCTTCCTTTTGCTCCAGGTAGTCGGCAACCGTGACCAAGTCAACGGGTTCGTTGCGCTCAAACAGGTCCTGAATGGCACGAAAGATGACGCGGTGTGCGTCCCGGTAAAACTCGTCTCCTCGAAGGATCTCCAAAGCCGCTGGCAGGCCGCTGTTGTCCACCAGAAGCCCTCCGATTAAAGACTGTTCGGCTTCGATGTGGTGCGGAGGGATTCTTTGGAGCTCGTCGGTGAGCCCTTCCATGCATCATTCTTCCTTGGTGATCACAACCGTGATGTTGGCGGTGATGTCCGCATTTACCTTGACGGGCACGGTGCATTCCCCCAACTGCTTGATGGGGCGATCCAGCAAGATAAAGCGCTTGTCCAGGTCAAACCCTTGTTGCTGCAGCGCCTTATGAATGTCGTTCACGTTCACGGATCCGTAAAGCTTGTCTTCTTCGATGACCTTGCGCGCAAAGGTCACGGTCGTCTCATTGAGTTTTTCCGCCAGGGAAAGCATCTGGCGTCGAACCTTTTCCTTCTTTTGGGCCAAAACACGTTTGTGATGTTCCAGTTCGCGAGTTTTCGCGCTGGAAGCTTCAACGGCCAGGCCCTTGGGCAGCAGGTAATTGCGGCCGTAGCCCGGAGCCACCTTGACAATGTCTCCAATTTGTCCCAAATTCGGTATGTTTTCCGTAAGAATCACCTTCATCGTTTACTCCTCGATGCCGGCCTCGCCGTCATTCAGGTTGCACACCCATGAAAACCCGCTTCAGGGCGAGGGCAAAAAATCGGCTTTCTTTTTCAATCGCCGAAAATCAATCCACGTGTCAAAAAAACCCATGAGCGCCACGGCCAAGCCCACGAATTGCTGAAAAAAAATCAAGGTATAACTCAGGGCCTGCACCAAACGAGGGACGCGCCATCGCCGAAAATAATAGGCGGCGATGGCCACGCCTTGCAAAAGGTACACAGCCCCTAGGGCAATGACCACGTTGGCCCCCAGCACCTTGAGGCTGAAGGAAGAAACCAGCAGGAGAAACCCTGCGGCGATGACCGCCCACACCAGCCCTTCGGGGGCGCTCCACAGAAACCATGCCGGCCATGGCGGCATCGGGATGCCTCGAAGCAGGAGCATGCGCCGAGCCACGGACAAGGTCAGCCAGGCCCCGATGACGGTTGTGGCCACAGCCACACCTGGAAACAAGCGGGCGAGCACGGCGATCCAGGCCTGCCATGGCACGGTAAGGTCTGTGGTCTGCGCGCCTTCGGGAGCGGTCTGCGACCAGACAGAGGCCATGAGGGAGCGCAGTTGCTCTTCCAGATGGGACCACAGACCGCCTTCGGCACGGCCATGCATCCACCAAAACACCAGAGCCCCAACGGCACAAACCTTGACGACGGCATTCGCCACAGTTCTGGTCAGGGACAAGCCCTTGCGCATGCCGGATCCCAGCAAGGTGCCAAGAAGCAGCAGTTCCAGGAAATAGACCAGGCTCTGCGGTGCTTTTAAGAGCAGAGCCAAGGTTCCACCCACCACAGCGGATCCTCCAGGCATTAGATACCCCAACGGACCGCCCCATCGGTAAGTGCTGATCAGAGACGGCACGGGCACAATCACCATGGCCATGATGCCGCTCACGGGAAACAGGACGAGGAGCAGAAACACCACCACACTGAGCCCTATGCCGGCGGCGAAATCCCGCATCAGCGTTCGGGTTGCAATGGGTTCTGTGCCGTGGCCACGAGGCATGGATGGGCTCATCTGCGCTGCTCCCTGCCGTCCCATGAATGGCTTCGCCGCCTCTTAGATGGAATGGTCCACCGTGTACGGCAAAAGAGCCATCTGGCGAGCGCGCTTGATGGCCCGGGTCAATTCCCGCTGGTGATTGGCGCAGTTATCCGAAATGCGCCGTGGAATGATCTTGCCCCGCTCGGTGAGAAAATAACGAAGCATCTTGGCGTCTTTGTAATCGATGCGAAGACTGCTGTCCGCACAGAACCGGCACACGCGACGGCGCCGAAAAACCCTTCTTTTGCGTTTTCTCTTCACAGCCACGTTGCACTCCTTGTCTCAAAAAAATTTCTTTATGATCAAAGACCGTTCCAAAGGAGGTTCCTAATCTTCCTCCTCCCCTTCGTCCTCTTCTTCCTCTTCATCCTCATGTGCGGCGACAAACCGAGGCGGGGATTCGCCCTCATCGTCATCCGGAGGCATCGGGGCTGGGCGTTCTCGATCTTTGTCCTTTTCCGGGTCGAACTCATCGTCCAACTTGACGGTGATGAACTTGAGCACCCGTTCATCAATGCGCATGGTGCGTTCCAGTTCAGCGATAAGGTCCGGCCCCGAGGCAAATTCCATGAGGATGTAATAGCCGTAGGATTTTTTCTTTACCGAATAGGCCAGTTTCTTTTTTCCCCAGGGCGCGTAGGTGAGCACGGTGCCCCCGCCCGATTCCACGACGCCTCGGAATTTCTGGGCCACGCCTTGGTAAGCGTCTTCCGGAAGATCGGGGTCCACAATGAAAAACGATTCGTACTTGCGTAACCGCACGGGTCAAATCCTCCTTTCGGGTTTTCAGCCCCGCCTCTCGGGGCGGAGCAAGGAGTAGGGTGCTTTGGAACTGCTTCGACTACCACAGGGCAGGAAAAGGCGTCAAGCCCTTTACGTCCCATGCCGCACCGTCCCATGCCGCACCCGGCCGACGCGCCGGTCCTTTGAGCGTGTCTGGAGAAAGGTTGTGGCTCCAAGGACAAACGGTCCTTGACCTGGGATTCACTTGGTGGATTTGGCCGGTACGGAAGCTTCCTTGGCCTTGGGAAGGAATTGAATCAGGATCTCGTCATCCCGAATGAGGTCCAGGTTCTGTCGCAGGAAGCGTTCGGCGTAGACGGGATCTTCTTTGAAACGCTGAGTTTTCAGAAAGAGTTGTTGCGTTTCCTTGCGCAGTGCCGTGAGCTGTTCTTGCATGGCGACCACCTGGCGGCGCTTGTTATGGTAGCCCTGAACACCTTTTGGAGAAAGGAAAACGGCTCGAAACAACAGCAGATCGATGGCCGCCAGAAACACGACCAAAACGATCATTCCCCATCGTCCCACCACCTCATGCCAATCCCATTGCCCCATTGCCTACCCCATGGCTCGAGGATGAATGGTCACAGAAGGAAAAAGCTTTGGGTCCGTGTGCGGCAAAAAGGTTGCTCCACGAAATTCGTTCATGAGTTCCAGATTCACGTTGAGTTCCACGTAGGTGATGCGCTGGCGCACTTCGTCCATCTCGCCGAGCAGTCGACGATCCAAAAGGGTCATGGCGGCTCCCCGTCCTGCAGTGTTTCCCAGGCCTTGGTACGTTTCCAAAGGAAGGTCCGGCAGCATGCCGATGCGAATGGCCATGACCGGATCGATGTGGCTGCCGAAGGTGCCGGCCACGAAAAACCGGCGAATATCCTGCACACTGAGGCCCACCTTGCGCGTGATGATATTCAAAATCGTGTACATGGCCGCCTTGGACTTGAGAAGAATGCCGATATCGATTTCGGAGACCAGCAGATCTCGGCCGTCGGCCGTTTCGTCTGCCCATGCCACCACGTAGGCGGGCCCGCTGTCCACGGCCACGATGCGCGGATGGGTGACCTTGGTGTTGATTTTTCCTTGAATGGTCAAGAGGCCCGCCATGAACATTTCGGCCACTAGATCGATCAGGCCGGAGCCGCAGAGGCCTTTTGGTTTTTCCTCACCCAGAACATGGTAGGTAAGTTCCATGCTTTCGGGGTCGATACGTACCCGGTCAATGGCTCCCGGCTGCGCCATCATGCCGCGTTCCACTACGCCGCCTTCCAGGGCGGGTCCGGCAGCCCCGGCGCACGCCACAAGCCAATCCTTGTTGCCCAGAACCACCTCGGCATTGGTGCCCACATCCACAAGCAGACAGATTTCTTCGGTTCGGTGCATGCCCGTGGCTAAAATGCCGGCGATGACATCGCCGCCGAAGTAGGATCCCACGTTGGGAAACACCACCACCAGCCCTCGAGGATGCATGGCCAGTTGCAGGTCCTTTCCGTGCAGCATGGGAAAGGTGTTGGCCACGGGAACATAGGGTTCCTTGCACAGCCGTGACGGGTCCAGTCCCAAAAAGAAATGGGTCATGGTGGTGTTGCCGGCCACGGTGAGCGCATAGATCTGGGAGACTCGAAATCCGTGTTTATCGGCCAAAAAGGAAAGGGTTTCGTTGATTGTGGATCGCAGCAGGTCTTGCAGCACACGGAGATGCTTGGGCGTGGAAGCATAGATGATGCGGGTGAGGATGTCTTCACCATAGGGAATTTGGGGGTTGGGAACGGAAAGGCGGTCCAGAAGGTGTCCTGTGATGAGGTCCACCAGATAAAAAGCGATCTGGGTGGTGCCCAAATCCACAGCCACCCCAAGGATGGGGCTAACGTCGGTTCCCAAAAAAAGCTCCGTCAGTTCCCATCCGTCGCCCGTATAGCTCAATACGGCGGTGGCTTCAAAGTTTTCGTGCCGAAACCGGGCGGCGTAGGCGCCCAATTCCCCGGGCGGCACGCGAAGGGGATCGTAGCCTTGTTGGCGCAGAGCCCGCCGCAGGCGGTCCAGATCCGCCGTGTTGTCCGCCAAAGAAGGCGCCGTGGCCTTCACTGCACGGCGCACCACCAGGGGATCAAAATGAAGCCAGTCCGCAAAGATGTCCTCGTGTGGTTTTGATGCGCTCACGAGCTCTTTCCCGCTTTCCTTGACCACCGGGCCAAATCTTCAAGATACCCTTGCCAAACCGACGCTTCTTTCATGGAGGCACTGAAAAGGCCGCGCGAGGACTTGTTTTTGCCGCGGCACCGTCTGGCCGTCTCAGTGAGGTCCGAGGTCCCCTTCGACTCAAATGGGCATTCTCGGACAAATGCCTTTGGAGCGCTTCCGGAACTGCGTAGACCGCGGACCCTTTGTTGAAGCATACGAGCCCGTGGAAGCCTGTCCGAAAACGCTGTTCCATCAACACGCTCCTAACAAAGTCCCATGCCGTGTTCAACGAAGATTTTCCATCCAGCCAATGGGCCGAAAGGCCATGACGTTGACGACGTATTCCACAAAACCGCAGACCAGCAGGTCCGAAAGATCGAGGTGCAGGACCTGATCGAGACGTTCCAAGGCCTTGATGACGTGAGGGCTCGGTTCCAGGTTGAACCGAACGGCGTGGGCGTTTTGAAAATGGTCCGGTCGGCACCAGTGGGGTGGCGATAGGCTGAAATGGATGCGACACGCCAGAGGGCGATACCTATAAAGGGAGCACAAGCCGGCTTCAAGAAAGGGGCACGGCACCTTAAGAGCGTGGTATCGCTGCAGACGCTGCACCAGATTGTGCTCTAAGGACGCTTGGACAAGGTCTCGAGGGTCCCATCGACAAATTTCTTCCCACAACTCCAATCGTTCCATGCAGCGGCGAAACATGCGATCCACAATGCCGGCGCGATAAGCGCCGTGGTAAAGGTAGAGTATTTCCACGCCGGTGAGTCCCGAAGGCAGTTGCGTGCAACAGTGGCTGCATCCGGGAGCGCAGGTCACGAACCAACCCGCTTGATGCAGCTGGCTCTGGACGAATCGAAGGGATTGATCATAGACCAAAAAAGCTTTACTGAGGTGGGTGAGAAAAGCGGCAGGAAGGCTTCGCTGCTTTTCCCACATGGCTGGCACGACGGCATTCCCCGCATGACGCAGAAGCATGGCCACGCGATCATCGTAATGCCTCAAAGTTTCCTGCCCCGATGCTGATAGGCGGCAGAGTTCCGAAGGAATTTCCGTGCCTTGAGGTTTCACTGTCCTTGGTCCTTGAAAGCTCACAGCACCGATCGTTCCACAAGGGTCATCACCAATTGCCGTGCCAGCAACGGCGCGTTGCCTCCCGCACGGTTGTTGATGATGATGCACACGGTCTGATCGGCCTTCAGGCCACGCGCCACCACTTCAGCCGTTTCCTGAAACAGGCTCGGCTGGATCATGTCTTCCACCAGACGATCGAAAGGATGGGCTCGAGCATACGCTTCCTCGTAGCGCATACCTCTCGGCGTGAGCCAGCGCAGCACCACCCAACGGGAGGCATTGAAAAAACGTTGTCCGCTGCGTTGCCATTGCTGGCGCAGAGAAGGCAACCAGGTCCAATGAGACAGCACCTGGCCGACGCCGTATTGGGCAAGAACGCGAAAGACCGGTGGGCTAAGGTAGCTTGGGGTTCTCATTTCCACATGGTAACGGGCATCTTTGGGCGCGGCGTCAAAAAACGTGGCCAGTCGCGCGGCCAAATCGTCGGGATGCAGCCGATCGCCTTTTCGATGATATTCCTGTTCAAAGATCAAGGCGGCGAGTCGATCGCCAAGAAGATGAACAGCCGGTTGGTAAAAGGCCTCGCGAAACAGGTCGGGATCCAGAAAGCTCGGATTGCTCAAGGCCTGAGCGCCGGTCCACAGCCGCCATGCGCACACTTTTTGAGGCACTTTGAGAAGTACTCGAGCGTCAGGGGGCAGGTGTTCGGCGTATCGTTCCAGGGTTCGATAGCTGTCCGTGGGTTCCCCGTCAGGGCTCAGAAGCAGGCTGTAAAAGGTAAAATCCAATTCCAAAGCGGGAAAATGTTCAAAATATTCTTGGACACTATCTACGGGAAGCACCAGGGACGTGAAGCTTCTTGAGCCCACCTTTTGAACCCTTTGCCCCATGCGGTTTTCATAGCGGGATGCTGTATAGATTTGGCCGATCCAGCCGCTGTAACGATCGCTGGCCGTGCCCACAAGCACTCGAGGATGAAGATCTCGAAAGACAAAATCGCAAGCCGCCTTTGTTGCCTCGGCATGCATGGAAGTGTGTCCTGGGGCCGAAGTGAAAGCGTCAAAGCTCAAAAAACCACGACCGCCGCAGGTCCCGAAGGCGGTCTGTGCGACGGATTGCCGGGAAGGGCGGGTTGTGGCTCACAGCAAAGCGGGCGAGACACCTGCGGCTCTCGTAGAGGCGCTGTGGACATAAATGACAATATTCGAATCGCTCCATGGCGCTTGTTCAAAAATCATCGCTTTGGCTGGAGCGTGGCGGAACAGTGCACGACCTAATGCCAGCCCCTCAGGTCACGCCGCTCCCCTGCCCCGCCGTGTCAAACAGGCCTCCAAGGCGCCTGTCCGAGAATGGCTTTTCGGGGCCGTTTTCGTTTCATCCTGTAAAAGCGCCAAAAGGCGCGAGACAAAGTCGCGGCTTGCGGCGCTCCTCCTGAGGATGTTCTCGAACAGGCTCCTTTAAGCCGGCTTAGAACTCTTGTCAGCGCCTGCGGCCAAACGCTTTCTTTCCGACCATCGTTTGAGAAATCGACCCAGCGAACTCTCCGCTAATGGAGCGCTTTTCGCATCCGCCCTCAAGGTTCCCTCGGCTTGCAGCGCTGCCTGAAGACACGAGCGCACGTAGGGGCACGCAAGACAATCTCTTTGAGGTTCAATGAAGCCGTCTTCATTGCGTGGGCAGACACGGGCCGCATTCCCGAAACAGGGCGGCTTCTCAAGGTTCCGCTCCACCGACATGGACTCCGTGAGGGACTATTCCAGAATTTCCAACACGGCCCTTTTGCGCAACTTGGTTGCCGCGGCATTCATGATGGTGCGAATGGCGTGGGCGTTTCGGCCTTCCTTGCCGATGATCTTTCCCAGATCCTCTTTGGCCGCCCTCAGTTCGATGACCGAGAGCTGGTGGCCGTTGATTTCCCGCACTTGGACTTTGTCGGGATACTCCGCCAGAGCGCGAGCGATGTATTCCACTAGGTTCTTGATTTCACTGTCGCCCATGAATATTTCCCCCGCTTCCGTGGTCATGGAATGTGGAATGCGCAGCACACTTCAGGATAAGACTCACAACGTATGTGGAAAAGATTGTCATTTGGCGGCGCACACACCACCGATCCAATTGTTGCTGCTTTAGAAGTTTTTGCAGAGGCCAGTAATGACGGCACCATAGAGTTTCAACGCCGAACGCACTCTAGAAAATCGATGGCAGCCTGTCAAGGGAAGATCATGGGAAACCTCCAGCGCGCTCACCCATATTGGTGCACGCATGTGCTTCATGCATGGCGGGTCGTCCGTGCCCAAACAATGGCACTCCACAAAGGCCTTTTTAGATGGGTTTTGCAAAAGCGGCCCCAGGCTCGCTGCGGGTTTGCGGCCTGCGCCGCTCCCTCAGGCGGCCTTTTCGAAGGGCCTCCTAAGGTTCGTAACGGTGTTTGATATTGACACCTTCCACAATGAAAATCACGCTTTCGGCGATATTGGTGGTCTGGTCTGCGACCCGCTCCAGGCACCGCGCGGTGATAATGGTTTGCACGCCCCTTTCGATGGCTCGGCTTTCGGTGACCATGAGGTCTATCATGCGGCGCAGGACCTTATCGTTCAGTTCGTCGGCTTCGTCGTCCATTTGGCATACATCGTAGGCTTGGGTAACGCTTTGCTGCGCGAAGGCACTGATGGCCACCCGCAGCATATCCATGGCCGTGTTCGCTAAGGCGTCCAGTTCAGGAATGAAGTCCATGGGCGGTCTCTGTGCCAAGAACAGGGCACGCTGCGCAATATTGACCGCCTGGTCGGCAATGCGTTCCAGATCGATGCTCATGCGCAAGGCTCCGATAATAAACCGAAGATCCTTGGCGACCGGCTGTTCCAAGGCCAGTAAGGACAGGCCCAGATGATCGACTTTCATTTCCAGCTGATTCACGGTCTGGTCTCCCTGGATCACCTGAGAGGCCAGCTTCTCATCTCGAGTCTTAAAGGCATGAAGGGCTTTTTGCATGGCGGTTTCCGTCAAGGTCGCCATTTCAAGAATGGTCATGCGCAGTTCTTCCATCTGGTGAATAAAGTGTGATTTCATGAGTTCCTCTCCAAAGATGGGCGCTCCTTAACCCTTCAATGCCTCTTTCCTCTCCGACTCATCGGCACGGTGCACCGTGAAGCAGAAAGCCGTGCCCCGCTCTGTGCCCCGCACCGGGCTTTCCACCCAAACCCGTCCTCCCATGTTCTGCACAATGTGGCGGCAGATGGCAAGCCCTAGACCCGTGCTTCCCGAAGGACTCTCTTTTTGTCGATCCACGCGGTAAAAGCGTTCAAAGACTCGAGCTTGATGTTCCAAGGGAATACCCGGCCCTTCATCTTCGACGGTGAAAAGAACGGTGTCTGCCTGCAGTTGAGCCCGAATGCGAATGGGGGTCGATGGATGACTGTATCGTATGGCGTTATCCAAAAGGTTTTGAAAAACCTGCACCAGAGCATCGCGGTGGGCCCGCACCCACAGGGGTTGCTGAGGAAAAAGGATGTGAATGTCCATATGGCGCTTTCGCGCTTCCGGATAACAGGTTTCCACGGCGGCAGCGACGGCGCCGGCGGCGTCCACGGCCTCTTGAGGAACCTGTGACGGTTGGCTCTCCAACCGAGTGAGCGTGAGCAAGTCATTGACCATTCGGGTCATGTGGTTGGCTTTGCGCAAAATCGTTTCCACAAACATTTTGGCTTCCGAATCCTGCACACATGGGCTTTCCAAGAGGGTTTCGGCATACCCTTTGACCGCGGTCAGGGGGGTGCGCAGTTCGTGGGACACATTGGCCACAAAATCACGGCGAATCCTGGCCAGGCGTTTCAGTTCCGTGATATCGTGCAGGACCACAACGGCGCCTTGCGGCACCATGGGCGTGCGCAAGGAGACCACATGCACGTCGAAGTGGCGTTCCGGGTCCAGAATGATTTCCACATGCGCGGTATCGCGTCCAGCCAGGACCTGGTCACAGGCCTTTTGCAAGTCGGGGTTCAAGAAAACTTCCAAGGGTTTCAAACCCACAGGAGACCTTGGGGCACGCTGGATCTGTAAAGCGGCACGATTGGCACTCTGAATGCGCCCCTCGGCATCCAGAAGAAAAACACCCTCTTTCATCCCTTCCAGAATGGCCTGCAGTTGCGCGCGCTGATCCTCCAAGGCCTTGATTTGCCCTTCGACGCGTGCCGACGTTTTCTGCAACGCCTCGCCCAAGGCGTCCAGCACCGGATAACCCGAAGGCCGTGGTCGATGAAATTCGCGACGTCCCAGAGAGCGCACTATGTCCAGCAGCGGCGTAAGAGGTTTTTCCATGAGGCGTGAAAAGGCAAAAGCGAGGAGACCTGTGCCCATGAAGGACAATCCCAAAATCCACCACAGATGCCTGCGCTGTTGATCCAAAGTGGCTTTGATTTGAGACACGGGCATAGCGATGCGCAGAATGCCTGAAGGAAGATTGGGGATCTGTGAGACGGGCATGGCGCCGTAGAGCAGGTTTTTGCGGATCGTGTCGCTGCTGTGCAGGCTGAACCCAAAGCCGTTCTGTCGGGCGCCCACCACTTCGGGGCGGTTCCAGTGATCTTCCATGAATCCCAGTTTGTCATAGGGTACATGGCTGTCAGCCACCACGCGACCGCCTTGCGCGATGTAAGTGATGCGCAGACCCAGAAGGGAGCCGGCCTGCGTGCACCAGTCATCCAGATCACTGAGCCAGGGAAACGGCACGTGATTTTTCAAAGACCAAATGAGGAAAGTCAATTCCTGGTGCAGTCTCTTTTCGGACTCCTCCAAGAGCACCCGATGCAGCTGGTGGTGAAAGTACGTGCTCGGTGCCAGAACACACACCAGCAGCAGGATCCAAAAGGCCACAAGCAGCCGAGTGCGCACGCTCAAAGACTTCATGAACCACTCCGGTCTCGAAAACGATAGCCGACGCCCCGGATGGTTTCCACGAAACCAGCATAATCTTCCAGCTTTTGACGAAGTCGGCGAATATGGGTGTCCACCGTCCGGGCATAGCCGTCAAACTGATATCCCCATACGCGATCCAAGAGTCGGTCTCGAGACAAAACGCGGCCTTTATGGGTCATCAATTCCAGAAGAAGCTTAAATTCGGTGGCCGTCAGAGTGACCTCTCTTTTGTCGATCCATACGCGATGGGCGTGCGGATCCACTCGAAGCCCTTCCACCGTCAGGGCATCCTGTGTCGGCGTAGGGGGGGCGCTGCGACGAAGCACCGCTTGCACGCGAAGGACCAGTTCTTTGGGACTGAACGGCTTAACCACGTAGTCGTCCCCTCCCAGTTCCAGACCCAAAATGCGGTCCGCTTCCTCGCCTCGAGCCGTCAGCATGATGATGGGAATGGAGGCCGTCTCTTGTTGGCGTTTTATAGCCTTACACACGTCCAGTCCGTCCATGCCGGGCAGCATGAGGTCCAAAACGATCAGGTCCGGCTTTTCGCGCAAGGACTTCTCTAGAGCCGAGACACCGTCTTCGGCTTTGAGGACCTCGTAGTCGGCTGCTTTGAGGTGCCAGGCCACCAGATTCAAAATGTCCTTGTCGTCTTCAACCACCAGGATTTTTCCTCGAGCCACAGACACCTCCATAGCCAAAATCTAACCTAAATCTAACCTCAAGGCCAAGTTCTATGTTCAAAAAATCTTTCAAAAGGGTCGTTTCGTGAATTCATAAAAGGGGGCTTTCCATGCCCCGAAAACTCATCGACCCTTCCAACGATCTTCTTGGCGCAAGGGGTGGAAATGCCCCCACTTATCCTCTCAAAGGCGCGACCTTGCTACTCCATGATGGGCATGGGTATGTAATGCGCATTGTGTCACGAAGCTGTGATGATTGTGTGTCATTACGGTGACATGCTCAGTTCCGCTTGAAAATCGCCACGAATCTTCGGGGTTTAATCCTTCAATATCACTGTAACACGATTGTCACATTTCGGTAACGTCCCGTTCACACGCGTGGCTTAGGATGTCCTGGATCCTAAAGCGCTGCAATGAAGCGCGCCACGTCTCATGATATTGAGAGAGAATGTAAATGAACGGCCTCGTCTTTTGCACCGTCCTTGTCCTCAGTGCAAGCGCTTATGTCTTGGGACAACGCCGCGCCCTTTGCTTGATCGGCGGCAAAGCCCACGCCAGGCACCTTGCTTCCAGACCCCGTTATTACGGAGCGTACGTGGCCTTATGGTGTGCGCTTCCGGCCCTGCTCGTTTTTCTCCTATGGTTTTTTTTGCAACCGGTGGTTTTGGAGCGATGGGTGATCCGCTATTTGCCGGAATCCCTTCAAAACCTTCCCTCGGATCGTTTGGGTCTGGTGCTTAATGATGTGAAGAACTTGGCCAAAGGCGCCATCGTCTCAGATCAAGCGGACCCTGCCATACAGGCTGCGGCCGAGCACTACAGAAGGCTGCACGCCATGACCGGAAAGGCCCTGTGGGTCGCTGTGTTAGGCCTGGCGGCCCTAGGGATGCAGATCGGCTATTGGAAGATCAGGGTTTCTTTTCGAGCGCGCACTCAGGTGGAAAAGCTTTTTCGTTTCTTTTTGCTCATGGCCTCCACGCTCGCCGTCTTTACAACCGTCGGCATTGTCTTTTCCGTGCTTTTTGAGGCTCTAAGGTTTTTTCAGCTGGTTCCCTGGTGGGAATTTTTCTTGGGTCTGAAGTGGAGCCCGCAGATGGCGATTCGGGCGGATCAGGTGGGGGCCTCTGGCGCTTTTGGCATGATTCCCGTCTTTACAGGGACGCTTCTCATCGCTGCTATCGCCATGAGTGTCGCCTTGCCTTTGGGGCTCTTTTCGGCGATTTACCTCAGCGAGTACGCTCCACGAAAGATGCGCGCCATGGTCAAACCCATTTTGGAAATTTTGGCAGGAATTCCCACGGTGGTTTACGGTTTTTTTGCCGCCTTGACCGTCGGCCCCCTCATCCGCCGCCTGGGAGAAAGCTTGGGCTTTTCCGTGGCCTCGGAGAGCGCTTTAGCCGCTGGTTTGGTCATGGGCCTCATGATCGTGCCCTTTGTCTCCTCCTTGTCGGACGACGTGATCCATGCCGTGCCCAACGACCTCAGAGACGGCTCGCTGGCCTTGGGGGCCACCCGTTCGGAAACTATCAAGAAGGTGGTCTTGCCGGCGGCCTTGCCCGGCATTGTGGGCGGAGTGCTGTTGGGGGTGTCTCGAGCCATTGGCGAGACCATGATTGTCGTCATGGCAGCAGGTTTGGCCGCCAACTTGACGGTCAATCCCCTTTCGGCCGTCACCACTGTCACGGTGCAGATCGTCACCCTGCTTGTGGGCGATCAGGAATTCGACAGTCCCAAGACACTGGCGGCCTTTGCCTTGGGACTGGTGTTGTTTGTGGCGACCTTGATCCTCAACATCATTGCCCTTTACGTCGTACGAAAATATCGGGAGCAGTATGAATAATCAAACCGCTACTTCTTCTTCTGTCTTGGCATCGCAGCATTCCCGAACGGTGCACGTGGTGCAGGCGGGATTGCGCAAGCGTTACCGAGCTGAAAAGAGGTTTCAGAGGCTGGGGATGACGGCGGTGGCCTGTGCCCTGGCCTTTCTGGCCTTCATGTTTGGGGACATCGTTTCCAAGGGCTACATGGCTTTTCAGCGCACGGAGCTGCTTCTAGACGTTTATGTGGATCCCGATGTGGTTCATGTGGGCAACTTGGACCAGGCGGATTACCAAAGCCTGGTGAAAAGGAGCCTGGAAAGGCTTTTTCCGGATGTGCGGGCAAGGCAGGAAAAAAGGGAACTTTTCCGTCTGGTCAGTGGGGGCGCTGGTGCGGTGGTTCGAGCCAAGGTCTTGGAGGACACTGCGGTGATCGGCAGAACGATCCCCGTGTGGGTTCCGGCCGACGATGATGTGGATATGGTGACAAAGGGTCATGTGGATCGCCGTTCTGCGGCATCTGAAGGGCGCTTGAGTGAGCGAAGCCTTCGGTGGCTTGATACGCTCACATCTCAGGGGCGACTGGCGAAACATTGGAACACCGCCTTTTTCACCTCGGGGGATTCTCGAGAGCCGGAATTGGCCGGAATTTTTGGCGCTGTGGCCGGATCCTTTTACACCCTGTTGGTCACGCTGGCCCTTTCCTTTCCCATGGGTGTGGCCGCGGCCGTCTACCTGGAAGAATTCGCTCCCAAGAACCGCTGGACCGACGTCATCGAAGTCAACATCAACAATCTGGCGGCCGTGCCTTCCATCGTCTTTGGTCTTTTGGGCTTGGCTGTCTTTCTTTCCTTTTTCGGCCTGCCTCGCTCTTCCCCTCTGGTGGGCGGTCTGGTTCTGACCCTCATGACCTTGCCCACCATCATCATCGCCGGCCGTTCTTCCCTACAGGCCGTGCCGCCATCCATTCGCGATGCAGCGTTGAGTGTGGGAGCATCGCCGATGCAGGCGGTGTTTCATCACGTGCTGCCTTTGGCTCTGCCGGGCATGCTCACAGGGACCATCATCGGCATGGCCAGGGCACTGGGGGAAACCGCTCCGCTGCTCATGGTGGGCATGGTCGCTTTTATTGTGGACATTCCTCGAGGATTCACCGATCCGGCCACCGTCCTGCCCGTCCAGGTCTACTTGTGGGCGGACAGTGCCGAACGCGCCTTTGTGGAAAAGACATCGGCGGCCATCATGGTGTTGCTGGCTTTCCTTATCACCATGAATGCCACGGCGGTCTACCTAAGAAACCGTTTTGAACGACGGTGGTAAAGAAAGGAGGTGCAAAAAAGAGAATTTTGTTTGCGGCCATGGTGTCAAGAGAGCGCGTATCTGAAAGCTTTTTTGAGGACTGAAGGCGATTCGAGGCTTCAAAAGAGCGAGGACGTTGTGGCAATTGCAGAGTTTGCATGAAAACAACCCCTTCAGTGACGAAAAAGGAGCAGGCCATGAAGCGTCTAGGTTTGGTAGTACTGTGTTTGTCTATGGTCGGGGTGTTTCAAGTACCCCCGGAGGTTCAAGCGCGAGACTATATCTATATCGTGGGATCTTCCACTGTATATCCTTTCTCTACGGCCGTGGCCGAACAGTTCGGCAAGGCCTACGGTTTCAAGACCCCTAAAGTGGAATCCACGGGAACCGGTGGCGGATTCAAGCTTTTCTGTGCCGGTGTGGGCGTAGAACATCCCGACATCAGCAACGCGTCGCGGGCCATCAAGAAATCTGAATTGGAAACCTGCGCACAAAACGGTGTACGTGAGCTGGTGGAGGTCAAGATCGGCTATGACGGCATTGTCTTGGCCAACAGCAAAAAGGCTCCCGTGATGCAACTGACGCGAAAGGACATCTTTTTGGCCCTGGCGGCTGAAATTCCCGATCCCAAGGGAGGAAATACTCTGGTAAAAAACCCGCACAAGACCTGGAAAGAGGTTAACTCGGCCTTGCCGGACCAAAAGATCGAAGTGCTTGGGCCTCCGCCGACTTCAGGAACTCGGGACGCCTTTCTGGAATTGGCCATGGAAGAAGGGGCCTTGGAAATTGATGCTCTCAAGGCGCTAAAAAAGACCGATGAAAAAGCCTTCAAAAAGGTGGCCCATAGCCTTCGCGAAGACGGCGCCTGGATCGATGCCGGGGAAAACGACAATCTCATCGTTCAAAAACTTCTGGCCAACCCTAAGGCGGTGGGCGTTTTCGGATTCAGTTTTCTGGATCAAAACACGGACAAGATTCAGGGAGCTCTAGTCAATGGTGTGGCACCGGTTTTTGAAACCATCTCGGCGCAGGAGTATCCCTTGTCCAGGCCCCTTTTCTTTTACGTGAAAAAGGCTCATGTGGGGAGCATTCCTGGAATTCAAGAATTCGTCCAGGAATTTACCGAAGAAAAGGCCTGGGGACCCCAAGGCTATCTAGCCGACAAAGGCTTGATTCCGCTCCCCGAAGCGGAGCGGGCCTCCATCCGCGAAGCGGCGCGTGCCATGAAAACCATGGCTGTGCAATAACGGCTTGTAAAGCTTAAAGCCGTCCGGCACGTGCAAGGGCCGGAGTTTTTCGGTCCTTGCACGCCCTGGCGCACTGGAGTGAGATGGATTATGGTGATGGGGTTCAATACTCTAGTGGGTGCCACGAATTTAAAGATCTGCAAAGATTCGACACTGGGGGATGCCACGGTGGCGCACGACGACGTCAAAGACAAGGGGCAGCCTGGAAAGCCTTCTACAAAGACGGTCGGGGATGTCCATGTGGCGGATCCTCGCATGATGTGCCGCCATGTGAGCGTCTTTTACGGGGGCAAGGAAGCCATTCGGAACGTGTCCATTGACATCGGCCGCAATGAAGTGCTGGCTATGATCGGCCCGTCGGGATGCGGCAAGTCCACCTTTCTTCGATGCCTCAATCGCATGAACGACACCATTGAAGGATGTCGAGTTACGGGCACCATCACCTTGGACGGGCAGGACATCTACGATCCCGATCTGGACGTGGTGTTGCTGCGCGCCCAGGTGGGCATGGTCTTTCAAAAACCCAATCCTTTTCCGAAGTCCATTTACGACAATGTGGCCTATGGTCCCAAAATTCACGGGCTGGCGCAAAGCCGTGAGGAACTGGACGAGATTGTGGAAACGTCGTTGCGCAAAGCCGGCCTGTGGGAAGAAGTCAAGGATCGACTGCATCAGTCGGGAACCGGGCTGTCCGGAGGCCAGCAACAGAGGCTGTGCATTGCTCGAACCATCGCGGTGAATCCCGAAGTGATTCTCATGGATGAGCCGTGTTCGGCCTTAGATCCCATCGCCACGGGACGCATTGAAGATCTGATCCACGAATTGCGAACCCAGTACAGCATCGTCATTGTCACCCATTCCATGCAGCAGGCCGCTCGCGTGTCCCAACGAACAGCCTTTTTTCACATGGGCGATCTCATTGAAGTGGGGCCGACGGACCGGATTTTTACGCGACCGCGCCACAAACTGACCGAAGACTACATCACGGGACGTTTTGGCTAGAGTCCTTGGTGTCGCCGAAAAGTATTTGAATGACATGGTGGTGGTGCAGAATTTCGGGGCCGGGACCCGTCAAGGTGATGGCACCGTCTTCGATAAGAAAAGCCACGTCGGCGACCCGCAAGATGCGGCGCACATGCTGACCGGCGATGAGAAGTGTCAGCCCGCTTTTTCGCAGTTGTTGAAAGGCGCTGCAAAACCGGCGCACCACTTTGGGGCTGAGCCCGAGAAAGGGATCGTCCAGCAACAGGAGGCGAGCTCCGGCCATCAGGCCGCGGCCCAGGACGACCATGCGCTTTTCTCCCCCGCTTAATGCTCCGGCCCTTTGCCGCTTCTTAGCTTTCAGCTCCGGAAACAGGCAAAACACGAGCCGCAGCCTTTCGCCAATGCGGTGGCGGTGCAGATAGCCGCCCACCTCCAGGTTTTCCAACACGGACATCTCCGGAAACACACTCATTCCCTCCGGAACATACACCAACCCCAAAGGAACGATGTCGGCTACGTCCAGCCCGTCGATGCGCACCCCGTTGTAGAGAATCTGCGCCGAAACCGGCCGTATGATGCCCGCGACGGCTTTCAAAATGGTGGTTTTTCCGGCGCCGTTGGGTCCAATCATGGCGACAATCTGCTTCGGCCAGACGCTGAAGGACACGTCCTGAAGTACGGGCGTGGCACCGATGGAGGCGCAAAGGTTGTGGACCTGAAGCAGGGGAGCACCGTCGTTTTGAGGAGTCCGGGTCATGCTTCGTCCGCCCTTTCACGTTCTCCCAAATACGCCGACAGCACTTCCGGATGGTGCAACACTTCCTGGGGTGAACCTTCCACGATTTTTTCTCCTTGGTCCAACGCCACCAGGCGATCGGAGACGCGGGCCGTGAGGTTCAAGAAATGGTCCACCAGCAAAATGGTCATGCCACGCTCACGCAACGACTGCACCAATTGGGCGGCCTGATTGACAGCATAAGGGCTCAGTCCCGCGGCGATTTCGTCCAAAAGCAGCAACGAGGGGCGAGTCGCCAGGGCCCGAGCCACCTCCAGGCGTCGTTGTTCGGAAAGGGTGAGTTCTTTTCCAAGGGTGTGGCGCTTCTCTTCGAGCCCGACCAGGTGAAGCCATGCGGCCGCTTTCTCCTTGTTTGCCATAGCGTGCGGTTCCTGAGAAGGTGGTTTGCCGAACCACATGGCGATGAGCACGTTTTCTTCCGCGGTCATCTCAGGAAAAGGGCGCGCAATTTGAAAAGTCCGAGCGATGCCCGCTCGGCACACGCGATGGGGCGCCCAGCCGGTGATGGGGCGTCCCATGAAGATCACGTCACCCGAGGAGGCTCGCACCAGGCCAGAGATGACGTTAAAAAGCGTTGTCTTGCCTGCGCCGTTGGGGCCAATGAGGCTGACGATTTCGCCTTCGTGCACGGCAAAGCTCACATCCTTTAAGACGGTGCGTGTGCCGAAGCGAACCTCCAGATGATGAATTTCCAAGACCCGTTTCATTTCTTCCAAGATCCCAGGCCCCTTGGAAAAAAGAGCACGGCGGCGACGATCACCAGGCCGTAGATCGCCGCATGTCCCGCGGGCATGACCGGGTGCAAGACCAGTTGGTCCAAGGGATACAGAAACAGGGCCCCGAGGGCCGGACCGTACCAGCGAAAACGCCCTCCGAGGATGGAAAGCACCAAAGGCATGGCCGAAAGATGGGCACTGAAGACGAGAGGGGGTTCCACAAAACCGTGCACATGCGCGTACAGCCCGCCGCACAAGCCCGTGATCACCGCGCTCAGCGTCATGGCGCTCCAGCGCAGCGCATGCACGGGAACGCCGAGAACCCCTGCCGCTTGCTCATCTTCTCGAATGGCGCGCAGGGCCCAGCCCCAGCGGGAATGAATGGCCTTGCGATGCACCCAGATGCCGGCAAGGAGTACGCCCAACAAAGCGTAGTACTGAGCAAAGAGGTTGGAGGCAAAATCAAGGGTCAGCCCGGCCACGCGAAGGACGGGCAATGGGGCGACGCCGACCAGGCCCAAAGACCCAAAAGTGACCGATTCCCAATTGTCCGCGATGACTTTGGGAATTTCTACGGCAGCCAAGGAAACGAGAGCGAAGGTGGCCCCGCGAAGGCTTCGAAACACGGCGGCGCAGAGCGCTCCGTAGACCCCGGCGCTGAGGGCCGCCGCTGTGAGAGTCCAGGCGATGTGGGCGAAGCCGTATTGGTCCATGAGAGCGGCGCCGTAGGCGCCAAGTCCGAAATAGGCGGCGTGCCCCAATGAAATCAGACCGCTCAAGGCCGTCAAGTTCCAGGCCATGGCCATGACGGCGTAAAGAAAAGCCATGGATAGAACCCGGCAGAGCAAATCCGCGTGAGGTGTCGCTGCCGGCCATGCCGCCAATGCTAGGATGACAGTCCAAAAGATGAGCGAGGAACAAAAGAGCTTTTTTTTCACAGTTCCGGGGCCGACCTTTTCCCCACCAGCAGTCCGTGAGGTTTCCACAGCAACAAGAAGATGAGAATCAGCGCACTGACCAGTTCCCGCCAGTTCGTCCCCAGCACCAGCGCGGCACCGGATTCCAAAGCCGCCAGAACACACGCGCCCACCCAAAGGCTTCGCACGTGCCCTACGCCGGCAAAAATGGTGATCACAATGGCAATGAGCGTCGCCTCCATCCCCCCGGCCGGATGCAGATAGGCCAGGCGACCAAAGAGCGGCCCCGCAAGGCCGATCAGTAGGCCGCCGATGGCGAAAGCCAGCGTTTTCATACGCTGCACATGAATGCCCGCGAGTCTGGCCGCCTCACGTTCCTGAATCGTGGCCCGCAGCGCTTTACCCACAAAGGTGTGGTGCAGCATCAGATAGACGGCGGCTGTAGCCGTGGAAGACAGAAGAAGGCTCCAGAGGTGCGTGGAGGTCACCTGCGCGCCTCGCAAAGAGGCCCAGACCGGCTCTTCAAAGGAAGGGATCAGGCGGTAGTCGGCACTGAACAGGAAAAGCATGAGATTTTGCGCGATAAGGGCCAGGCCGAAAGTCATGACCAGAGAATTCAGCTCAAAGGGCTCGCCCACTCGGTTGAGCAACTGATGGATGCCCACGAGAAGCAGGCTGAGGCACAGCATGCAGACGGGAAGTGTCATCCAAAAGGCCCAGCCGTAACCCTTCATCAAGGCATAGGCCAGATAACCGCTCAGAACGATCAGTTCTCCATGAGCCAGGTTAAAGGCGTGGGTGACGCCAAAGATGAGGGAAAATCCCAAGGCGGTCAGAGTGTAGAAAAAGCCGAGGGAAAAAACACCGATCACGAATTGAGTCCACATGATCTTTGCCCGCCGTGCTAATGCGCTGGCACCGTCATGGGAATCCAGGAACCTTGGGCGCGCTGCGCCGGAAAAATCGGCACAAGCCGACCATTTTGAATCTGAACCACCAGCTGCCGATAATGCAGGGGATCACCATGGGCATCGAATTGCACACGTCCCATGGGCCCCGTGAGGTCCATGTTTCTGAGGGCTTCCGCGATGTGGGGGCCGTCCAACGGAGCGGCGCGCTCCGTCACGGCGCGCATGGCTTCAAGCAGCACTCGAGCGGAAGTATACCCGTGCATGACCGTGGACGTGGGCTCACGCCCGTAGGTGGCTCGAAATTTTTCCGTAAACCGCTGCGATTCTTCTTCCGTTCCCGGATATGGAAAATCCGAATGCCAGGCACTCAGGCCCACAAGGTTTTCGGCAGCACTGCCCATTTGTTGAATGAATTCCGGGTAGGCCACGCCCCACGGTCCGACGTAGGCTGTCAGAGGAACCTTTTGTTCACGAATCTGCCGTACCAGGATCAGGTGATCCGAAAAAAAGGCGGCACTAATGAGCACGTCCACCTGAAGAGAGCGCATTTTGAGAAGAATCGGTGAAAAGTCAGGGGTGCCGGAGCGAAACTTTTCCACCAAAACCAAATCCATGCCCGCATCGCGAAGACACTGAAATAGGGTTTGAGAAAATTCCGTAGCGCCAGGCGTGGCGGCATGCAAAATAGCCACTTTCTTGCCGGGTAAGATCTGAGGAAGAAATTGGCACAGGGGTTCTGTGACCCCGTTAAGATGCGTGATGCGGAAAAAGAAGGGATTCTTGCCCCGCAAAGTGAGGTCTTTTTGCAGGCTCGCCGAGGCCACATAGGGCACTTGGGCTTTGGAGGCCAGCTGGCTGATGGGGCCGACCAACGAATCCACGTAGCCGCCCGTCAATGCCGTCACCTTTTCGCGATAGATCAAGTCTTGCACCTGATTGATCGCCGTTTCCGGATGACTCTGATCATCTCTCGACACCAGCTGCACTCGGCGACCGCCGATTCCACCCCCCGCATTGACCTCTTCCACCGCCGTTTCAATGCCGCTGAGGATTTCCTGACCGTGATTGGCCAGTTTTCCTGTAAGCGGATTCACGGCTCCAAGGCGCACCACATCACCCGGCGGCCCTTGAGCATGGACGGCCGCGACCTCCGCGACCCACAGAAAAACGCACAGCCACAACACCCATGGCCGCCGCATCGTCCCCATTCCTTCCTAGCTGCCTCATGCAGCCTTTATGAAATGTCTTTTGCGCGTATCCACGCACCCACCATAGGCTATGGGGCCGAAAGGGGCAAGATGGTCTGTGTCGGCTGCCTCAATCCGCCACCTCCAACACGTAGCCGACGGGGGCAAAAGCGAAATGGGTTCCGAATGCCGCTGAGAGCCTGGCAATGGGCCCTTGGCCGGTGCAGTGGCTGACCGCGAGAATCTGGATATCAAAGCGCTTGAGGGCTTCCATGGTCCTGTTGAGCTGGTCCAGGGGCGAAAAGCCCAGGTGCGTTCCCCCAAGGACGGCGTAGACGCGGGTTTCCCCCGTATGGCGGGTCAGATGGTCCAAAATGTTGATCAACCCGGCATGGGCGCAACCCAAAATGACCACAAGGCCTCTGGATGTTTTCAGGGCCATGGAGTAGTCGTCGCGAAAGGGGTCGGGTGTCCAGTCGCCGTTGGACCGAAGCACAAACTTGGGGTCTCCCGTTTCAAAATCGGTGCGCCGAGGCACTTCCCCCGTCACGAACACATCTGGGGCAATTTCCTCGAAGGTTTCCACCCACTGAAATTGAGCGCCCCGAGTTGTCAGATAGGCCTCTTTCCATGGCAAGCCGATGGAAACGGGTTTTTCCACAGGGCCCACAGGCATGTAGCGAAACCGTTCCAAAAGCACGTCCGAATGGGCCACCACCGGGCACGGGCCACGCACTCCAAGAAAAGCCAACATGCCCCCCGTGTGGTCAAAGTGGCCGTGACTGAGCACCAGCTTGTCCACCTTGGAAAGATCCTTTTTGAGGCGGAGGGAGTTTTGAATTAAACCGAATCCTTGGCCCGTATCAAAGAGCAGGGTGGCTTTCGGCGTTTCCACGTAGGCGGCAAAGCCGTGTTCCCCGATGAGCCCAGGCACGGGAACGGTGTTTTCACAGAGCACGGTGACTCGAAATGCCATGGCCCTTTCCTCCCTTTCTGTGGTCAGCGCCCGCCTCGCCCCAATTTCGCCACGGCCGCATGGGCGGCTCCCAGCACCCCCATGGGGCGTCCGCAGGTGGGCATGCAGCGGGAATCTCAAAGAAACCCACGCTTAAGGACTCCCGCGGGCGCGCCAGAACCGCTTTTTTCCCCTCTAGCGCAAGCTCCGGGGAGTGTGTTTGAGTGTCGCTGTCACGGCTTACTTTTCCAGGAAGGCTGCAAGGCGCCATACAGCCTCACGCCATCCGCTGTGCTGGAAAGATGGCGCACTCGCATTTTCCCTGCTTCTTGCCGTGACAAGGAACTATAACCCAAATGGAAGAGGCGGCATAGAGCCCATGCCGCCTCGTCGTTATGTGAATGCGCCTTAAGCCTTTATTTCCTCAGCATACGCCGGAGCAGCTTTCCGGTCGGTGTTCTCGGCAAGCTGTCCACGTATTCCACAAGGCGCGGCAGCTTGTAGACGGCGATGTGCTGCTTGAGGAATTCTTTCAGTTCCTCAAAGAACGCGTCTCCGCCTTCATAGCCGGGTTTGAGGACGATGAAGGCCTTGGTGACCTGGCCTTTTTCCGGATCCGGCACACCGATGACACCGCAATCCGCCACGGCCGGATGTTTCAGAATGGCTTCTTCCACTTCCGCAGGGCCGATGCGGTAGCCGGAACTCTTGATCATGTCGTCTTCGCGGGACACGAAGAAGATGTTGCCGTCTTCGCGCATGTAAACGGCGTCGCCCATTTGGTTCCAGCCGTTCTTGACACCCTTTTGCTGGGACTTGAGCAAGCGCTCTCCATCCACGTAAGGCTTCCAGTACAAGGTGCCCGACGGACCCTTGATGATCATGCTGCCCACGTCGTTGGGCTTGCAATCCTTCCATTCTCCATCCACCACGCGCACCAACACGCCGGGCAAGGCCTTGCCGATGGAATTAGGCACAGGCTCAGGATTCAAGGTGTTTGAGGTGAGCAGGTGCAGCATCTCGGTGCCACCCAAACCTTCCCAAATAGGTTGACCTGTCAGGTTCTTCCAACCTTCCAGGGTTTCTGCCCCCAACGCGTCACCGCCGGAGGTGCACAGACGCACACTGCTGAAGTCGTATTTCTTGAAGTCGGGGAATTTCATTAGGGCTCGATAGGCCGTCGGCAGCCCTGTGAGCACGGTGATTTTGTGTTTTTGAATGAGTTCCATCATGTCGGCGGGGGCGAATTTGGGCAGCAGCGAGATGGCCGCACCGCCTTCAAAGGGAATGAGCGTGAAGGTGCCGAAGCCGGCCGCAAAGGAAACCGGAGCCGCGCCGCCCAAAACGTCACCCGGCTTCAAGTTGTACACGTACTTGTTCACCAAGCGGGATTCAATGATCACGGGGCGAACGAAATGCACGCAACCCTTGGGCATGCCCGTGGTGCCTGAAGTGTACAGAATGACCCCGATGTCGTTGGCCTTGAGCATGGTCGCTTGCAGGTCGGGGGATCCCTGCTGCAGCATTTCTTCATAGACTAGGTTGCCCTGCGCCTTGACCTCATCAGGGTTGCCGCCGATGACGATGACCTTGGTGCCGTATTCAAAATCCGGCTTTGCTTCTTCCACGGGGCCCATGAGCGGCGCATTGACCACGAAGTATTTCATTTCCGCATTGTTGACCACAAAGGCCACCTCTTCCTTGGACCATAAAGGCGAGGTGGGAATGGGAATGGCCCCGATCTTTTCAATGGCAAAAATGGTGACAAGGGCCTGAGGGGAGTTGACCAGACGAATGCCGATGCGGTCTTGAGGTTCAACGCCGGCGGCTTTCAGAGCGTTGCCGAACTTGTTGACCATCTGTTGAAGCTGGGCGTAAGTGAACTGCTTGTCCATGAACTTGATGGCAATGTTGTCTCCCCGCCCTTCTCGAACATGCCTGTCCAGAAGATAGTCGGCCAGATTGAGTTCCATCGGGGTGTCGGCAAATTCTTCCGGCACAATGTATTCGGGCCACATGTCTTTTGGGGGGAGATAGTTTTCCGGTATCTTCGCCATGCTTAATCCTCCTTGACCTGCTCGTTGGACATGGATGCCTGCAGCGCCTCATCGCCCGGCATCAAGTCACGGTTCCCGCACTTTACTACGCGTGCTCCACACCACCTCCTTTGCCGAACCGATGATTTCTCAGGTCTGGAAACCCCTGCACCCACCTGCCGCGCAGGCAGTAACCTTCTTTGAAAACGCCATGCGAAAACGACAGTAAAACCCTGGTGAAAATGGCGCGTGAGGAAGGAATGAGGCGTTAGAGGAATGTCCGCGTGAGATGGCCGTGCCCGCTTTGGGCTCAGGGCTCATGAAGGATGCATCACAATGCGGGTTTTACCGGTCTTGCCTTTTTTAAATCGGTGGAATGTTCACACCTCCGCCGAAACAACTTCGATGCCTTCCTCCTTCAAGGATCCGAGGATCGGTTCCATGGAACACTTCTTGAGGCGAAAGGAGTACACGGCCTCATCGGCCTTAGTGGGCCGTACATGACACACACTGATGATTTCGGCCCCTTGATCCTGCAGCAGCCGCGTGACACTGTCCAGGGACTGTTTGGGGCCGACCAACTTCACATCGAGTCGACTGGAACTTTGCATCAAACCCAGCATGGAAATGAAAGCCGAGAGCATATCCACCACCGTGATGACGCCCACAAGTTTGGACCCGTCCACCACGGGCAGGCCCCCGATGCGGTTTTCCAGGGCCAGCTGCGCGGCTGTTTCCAGAGAATCGTCGGGGCTGACCGTGATGGGCCGTCGCACCATGACGTCTTCCACAGAAAGATCTTCCAACATGGAGGCGATGAGCACGCTGCGCAGGTCCGCGTCCGTCACCCAGCCGACCAAGGTGCCGTCCGATTGCACCACGGGCAAATGGCGTATGGAATGACGCTTCATCAGTTTCAAGGCATCCTGAATGGATGCCTCTTTGGCGGTGGTTACCACATCCGTGGTCATCCAATGACGTACGATCATTGCGGAACCTGCCGATCGAGACGGTAAGACGTGCTGATCGATGTTTTGTGCGCTGCGGTGGCGGGCCTGCCCCAATCCAGGGCCCCTTCGTACCGAAGCCTAAGAAAAGTGGCTCCGGATTGCAAGAGAAAAATCGTACATGGTGGCCGCAAGGCCGGACAGTCCGTGCGTTGACTTGAGTGGGCCCTGCGCTATACTGGGCGCGTGTGCGCAAGCCTTGTTGGGGTGTGACGGTTTCGGCCACCTGGGGCGAGAAAGGATCAACGTTTTGAGAGAACCCAAGTATATCTTCATTACCGGAGGGGTTCTTTCCTCCTTGGGCAAGGGTCTGGCGGCCGCTTCCATCGGAGCGCTCATGGAAAGCCGCGGCCTTCGAGTGACGCTGCAAAAACTGGATCCTTACATCAATGTGGATCCGGGCACCATGAATCCCTTTCAGCATGGCGAAGTGTACGTCACGGATGATGGGGCGGAAACGGACCTGGATCTCGGCCATTACGAGCGCTTTACCCATGCGCGCATGAGCAAGCGCAACAACTATACGTCGGGCAGCATCTATTACAGCGTGATCACCAAGGAGCGGCGAGGGGACTATCTAGGAGGCACGGTGCAGGTCATTCCCCATGTGACCGACGAGATCAAGGCCTGCATTCGTCAGGTGGCCGAAGGGGTGGATCTGGTCATTGTGGAGATCGGCGGAACCGTCGGGGACATAGAGAGCTTGCCCTTCTTAGAGGCCATCCGCCAGTTTCGCATTGATGTGGGCCGGGAAAACGCCCTCTACATTCATGTGACTCTGGTGCCGTATGTGAAGGCCGCGGGGGAGGTGAAAACCAAGCCCACGCAGCACAGCGTCAAGGAACTGCGAGGTATCGGTATTCAGCCGGATATTTTGCTGTGCCGAACGGAGTTTCCTTTGTCCAAGGACATCAAGGCCAAGATCGGCCATTTTTGTAATGTGGAACCGGACGCTGTCATCACGGCCAAGGATGTGGAGTGCATCTACGAGGTGCCCTTGTGTTTTCACGAAGAAGGGCTGGATGAAAAGATTCTGAAAAAGCTCAACATCTGGACCCGTGCACCTCACCTGGATGACTGGCGGGAACTCATTGGGCGCATGAAAAATCCGTCTCGCCATGTGACCATCGCTGTGGTGGGCAAGTACATTGATCTGCGAGAATCCTACAAGAGCCTCAACGAGGCGCTGGCTCACGGCGGAGCCGCCAACGACGCTCGAGTCCACCTCCAATACATCGATTCGGAAGACGTGGAACGCACCGGGGGGGAGGCGTTGCTGGAGCAGGCGGACGGCATTCTCGTGCCTGGAGGTTTCGGGTCTCGAGGGATCGAGGGCAAGATCAAGGCCATCCGCTATGCTCGAGAACGTGGGGTTCCTTTTTTCGGCATATGCCTTGGCATGCAAATGGCGGTGGTGGAATTTGCCCGGCACGTGGCGGGTCTGGAAGGGGCGCACAGCATGGAAATTGACAAGCACACGCCCCACCCCGTGATCTTTCTCATGCGGGAATGGTTAGATTACAAAAACAACCGGCGAGTGCATCGGGATGAGGACGCCGATTTGGGAGGCACCATGCGCCTTGGGGCCTATCCATGCCTGCTGGAGCCGGGCAGCTTTGCCCATGCGGCCTACAAAAAGGTGGAAATATCGGAAAGACATCGGCACCGGTACGAGTTCAACAACGAGTACCGGGACATTTTGGGCCGGGCCGGATTGCGCTTTACGGGGTTGTCCCCGGACCGCAACCTGGTGGAGATCATCGAGCTGGCCGATCATCCGTGGTTTTTGGGCTGTCAATTCCACCCGGAATTCAAGTCCAGGCCCATGCACCCTCATCCGCTCTTCACAGCCTTTGTGGAAAAGGCACTGGAATATAGTGAAGGAAGAGGCCATGAGGCCAGCGGGAAGGATTCGGCCTCGGTGAGTGAGCGGCAAGAAAGGGAGTAATCCATGGGAAGCGACACGGTGCCTTCTATTTGGATTCAGGGGCAGCCCTTTGGCAAGGATCGGTTTTTTGTCATCGCAGGACCTTGTGTTCTGGAGAGCGAAGGTCTGGCTGTGCGCGTGGCGTCGTCCATGGCCCGCATGTGTCGGGAACTGGATATTCCCTATATCTTTAAGAGCTCCTACGACAAGGCCAACCGCACCTCCGTTACATCGTATCGTGGCCCCGGGTTGGAAAAAGGCCTCAAGATTTTGGAACGCGTGCGATCCCAGGTGGGCGTGCCCGTGATCACCGATGTCCATGCCGTGGCAGAGGTCGCGGCGGCGGCTCGAGTCGTGGATGTTTTACAAATCCCCGCTTTTTTGGCGCGACAAACGGACCTAGTGGTGGCCGCTGCCAAAACGGGAATGCCCATCAATCTCAAAAAGGCTCAATTCCTGGCGCCTTGGGATATGTTTCACGTGGTTCGAAAGGCGGAAAGCGCGGGGAATCGACAAATTTTCATCACCGAACGAGGCACGTGCTTTGGCTACAACACCTTGGTGGTGGATATGCGTTCGGTGAACCTGCTCAGCCGGTCTGCGTATCCCCTGGTGTTTGACGCCACCCACAGTGTGCAGATTCCCGGAGGCCAGGGCACGGCTTCCGGAGGGGAACGTCGCTATGTGGAAAGCCTGGCTCGAGCGGCCGTGGCGGCGGGAGCCGACGGGGTGTTTATGGAAGTTCACGAGGATCCGGATCGGGCGCTCTGTGATGGCCCCAATTCCGTGCCTCTGGAAGAGGTCTTGGCCATTCTCAGAGCCTTAAAGGACCTTTATGAGATCACTCGAAAGCATCCCTGGCGACTGCACGACACCCCCCCTTTATCGGGCAAGGCCTGAACGGTGGGCCAAGGCAGCGGAACGCACCCTCCTGCATGGCGCACAGGGGCGTGTCCGACAATGGCTTTTGGGGGCCGTTTTCTTTTCATTCCATTGGATTGCCGCAAGGCGCGCTCAGGCATCGCGGCTTGCGCTGCTCCCGCAAAAAAATATTCTCAGACAAACTCCTCAGGCGATCAAGGGGGAATGGTGCCGAGGTTTTTCCTAGGAGCAGCGAACGATGACCATGACAGTGCATGAAGCGATCCGGAAAAGAATTCTTGCCGTACGGATGGTGATCTTTGATGTGGACGGCGTGCTCACCGACGGCGGCATCACGATCCATGACGACGGATCCGAATCCAAGACCTTTGACGTCAAAGACGGCCACGGCATGAAACTCTTGCAGCGTGCAGGTCTGGAGATCGCCATCCTTTCCGGGCGCTCCTGTGCGTGCGTGGAACACCGGGCCAAGGGGTTGGGCATCGAGCATGTCTACCAGGGCTTTCATCGCAAGTTGGACGCATATGAGGCCATCAAGGCGTCCACCGGTTTAGAAGACGATCAGATGGCTTATGTGGGCGACGATCTGATCGACATTCCGGTCATGCGCCGTGTGGGCTTTGCCGTGTGTGTACGGGATGCCGTGGAACATGTCAAATCCTTTGCCCATTACGTGACACAACGAGACGGCGGCAAAGGGGCGGCCCGGGAAATCTGTGAACTGATTTTGAAGGTGCAGGGCCTATGGCATGGGGTCACGGACCGGTATTTCCAAGACGACCCAAGCTGAACCGTTTCAGCAGAAAGTGCTTGTAAGTGGTTTCTCCCAAAGGAATGCCCAGAAATTCTTGCGCCCACAGGGGTCTTCGGGCAAAGAGGCTCAGAAAAAACCCTGGAAACCAATAAACCCATCGAGCGAAAAAGGCGGCGTACCGAAGATTGTCACCCAGGACCTTGAGACACCGGGAACGGTAGACCTGAGGTAGCGGGTGTCGCAAGGATCCT
This sequence comes from Desulfosoma sp., assembly GCF_052743555.1. Lineage (NCBI taxonomy): Bacteria > Pseudomonadati > Thermodesulfobacteriota > Syntrophobacteria > Syntrophobacterales > Syntrophobacteraceae > Desulfosoma > Desulfosoma sp. The sequence continues at coordinate 21,568 of NZ_JBRAHS010000010.1, read as the reverse complement.
TTCACGGCTTCGGCGACGGTGTCCGCGGCCAATTGCCCGGATCGCATGGCGTAGAAAATTCCTTCTCCGGAAAAAGCTTCACCAAAGCCGCCCGCATCCCCGGCGTAAAGCGTTCGCGGAGTGCCGAGCACCGAAGCAATGCCGCAACAGGGTATGGTGCTGCCTCGATAGCCGGTGCTGTGCGGAACGCCAAGCCTGCGCACAAAGTCGTGAAAGGCTTTCTTGGTGGACAAGGGCCCGCTGTGAAGCCCTCCCACGCCGATGGAAAAAGCATTACGAAGGGGGAAAACCCAGCCGTATCCATGAGGATAGGCATCAAAGTAAAATTCCAAAACGGGTTTTTCGCAACGTCTGGAAGACCGAAGAACCGAAGCGGCGTCGCGGCGAGTCACCGCTTTCCAGCGCATTCCCAAGCGTGCCGGACCTGAAAGGCGCCGGTTCAAAACCCCTTCGGCTCCGTGCGCCACAATGGCATAGGCACTGCGGTACACTCCCCGCGTGGTGCGCACCTTCACATCATGTGGTGTTTCTTCCAAACCCAGCACCTTTTCTTGCGTATGCACGACGGCGCCGGCTTCTCGAGCCTTCTCCACAAGGAAGGCATCAAAGACTTCCCGGCGAACCAGCACGGCGATGGGTTGAGGGCGCCGCGCTTCCAGAACTCGAGAGGCATAGTGGGCTCGAATGCCGTACGCGAAACCCTCTTGAACGAAGGCGGGCAGTGCAAAATCCAGGGTTTTGACGCCGTTCATGGACAGGGCGCCTCCGCACGGCTTGGCTCGAGGAAAGCTTGCCTTTTCCAGACACAGGACTTGAAGACCATGCTGCGCGGCTCTTCGCGCAGCCGAAGATCCTGCGGGACCTGCCCCAATGACAACGCAGTCCGCGATCATTCTTTTTCCCGTATATCCACAAACACACCATCACTTGTTCGCCCCTGATTTGTCTCGGGGGCTTACGGGCGACACCTAAAGGCAAAAAGCGGGACTGTCAATCCCTCGATGTAGGGCATCATTCTTTACAGTGCGAGGAAGCGCGTGTTAAATAACTTGAGAAATCTAGTAGAAGAGGCGAAGGAGTGGCGCGCATCATGAAAAGAAGCGCCAAGGTGATTCCTTGGCTTGTGGGGGCGGCGGCCGTCGTGGCGGCCGGGGTTTTTTTTCAGGCCCGGCTGCAGACCCATGAAGACAAGAAGGTGGAAAAAGCGCTCGCCGTGTCTTCGCTGGATTCCGATATTCGGCTGACCAACATGGATTACACGGAGATGCAGGAAGGCCGGCCCATGTGGCGCCTCACGGCCCAAGAGGCCAAGTACTACGAAGGGGAGCAAAAGACGCTGCTGACGCAGGTGGCCCTGACGCTTTTCATGGACGACCATCAGGAAATGCATCTGGTCAGTGATCACGGGCTGCTGCATACAGGCCGAAAAGACATTGAACTGTGGGGCAACGTGACCGCCCGCGTGCCCCAGGGCTATGAGATGCACAGCGACAAGGTTTACTACGACCATGCGGCGCAAAGAATCGGATCCCATTCCCCCGTGCGGTTGGTGGGGCCTCAAGTGGATCTGCAGGGGCTTCAGTGGCACTACGATGTGGTGTCGTCAACGGTCCTTGTGGAAGGGAACGTGCGGGCGGTGGTGAGAGGATTCTTTGGAGCGCGGACTGGAGGATCATGAGCGGGCATGGAAAAGCGGCACGCCGGACGTGCAAAAGGGTGCGCAAAAGGTGCGGGGTGCGATGCATCCTGGTGGTAGGCTTGGCGGCCTGGATGTTGGCGCTTGCCCCTGGACTTTCGGCGCAAAGCCGGACCTCTTCGCCGGAGCCTTCTGGGCGGGAGGCTGCGGCGCCCATTCAGATCGCCAGCGATCGCATGGTGGCCGACCAGAAGAATCGCACAGTAGTTTTTGAAGGCCATGTGACGGCCCAACAGGGAACCATGACCATCACCGCCGCAAAGCTCACCGTCTACGGTGCCGAGAAGGCCAAGGGTGCCGGAGCGGCCTCGGGGCACGTGACAGGAGAACAGATCGAGCGTATAGAGGCGGAAGGCCATGTGGTCATTTCGGAAGGGGATCGCGTGGCCACGGCTCAAAAGGCTGTCTTGGACAACAGACAGCAAAAAATCGTTCTCATGGGTGACCCCGTGCTGGTGCAGGGCCAGGACAAGGTCCAGGGTGAGGTCATCACGCTCCACCTTCAAGACCGCACAAGCATTGTGGAAGGCCGAGCGGGGCGGCCCGTGCAGGCGGTCTTTCATCCCAAGGAGTCGCTCCAGAAGCCATGACAAAGGCGGGACGTGTTCTTCGCACGCACAATCTGGTGAAGCAATACGGCGGGCGGGTCGTGGTGGATCACGTGAGCTTGGAGGTGCATCAAGGTGAGGTGGTGGGGTTGTTGGGCCCCAACGGTGCCGGGAAATCCACGACCTTTTACAGCGTCATCGGCATCATTCGACCGGACCACGGCGCGGTGTACTTAGACGGGGACAACATCGTTCGGGATCCCATGTACTTGAGGGCCCGCAAGGGCATCACCTATCTGCCTCAAGAGCCCTCCGTATTCCGCAAACTGACGGTGGAAGAAAACCTTCTGGCTGTGATGGAAACCCTGAAAATCGGCCGAGAGGAAAGAAAACAGAGGCTTCATGAGTTACTGCGGGACCTTCGCATCGAGCACCTGGGGCGAAGTCGGGCGGACAGACTCTCGGGCGGGGAGAGGCGTCGGTTGGAGATCAGCCGAGCTCTGGTGACGCAGCCCAGCTTCATCTTGTTGGACGAACCCTTTGCGGGCATCGATCCCATAGCCGTCGTGGAGATACAAGGCTTGATCCGTTCGTTGAGAGAGCGCGGGATCGGCGTTTTGATTTCCGATCATAATGTCCGAGAAACGCTTCGAGTCTGTGATCGAGCCTACATCATGCATGAAGGGCGCATTCTCGAACAGGGGCCTCCCCAGGTGATCGCGCAAAGCGAACTGGCTCGCAGAACCTACCTCGGGCACGAATTCAGCCTTTGAAGACGGGAAGACGGCATGGCCTTGGAACTCAAGCAACACATGAAACTAACGCAGCAACTGATCATCACACCGCAGTTGCAGCAAGCCATCAAACTCTTGCAACTGTCTCGACTGGAATTGTTGGAAACGATTCAGCAGGAGCTGGAGGTCAATCCGGTGTTGGAGGAGGTGGCGGAGGGCGTTGAAGACGAGGGCGTGAAAGATGAGGTGGAGCCGGAGGCGGCGAGGGTTGAAGAGCGTTATGATGAGGTGGAAATTACGGAAAAGGTTCGCGACGATTTCGACTGGGAAAGCTTTTTGGAAGACTACAGCACCTACGCACCGGTGACCAATGAAAGGGATCCAAATCAGGAACAACCCTCCTTTGAACAGCGTTTGACGTCCAAGCCTTCCCTGGAAGACCACCTCATGTGGCAGTTGTGCCTGTCCGATTTCACGGAAGAAGAGCGTGCAATCGCCGCGCAGATCATCGGCAATCTCAGTGCCGACGGTTACCTGGTGGCCGGTCTGGATGAAATCGCGCAGCTCACGGGCGCCTCCGAGGATTGCGTGGAAGCCGTGCTCAAGAAGGTGCAATCCTTTGACCCTCCCGGTGTGGCCGCCCGAACACTAAAGGAATGCCTGCTCATTCAAGCGCGCAGCCTGGATGTGCCCAACACCCTGGCGGAAACGATTATCAAAGACTATCTGCCCTACCTGGAAAACAAGAATTATCAGGGGCTGGTCAAGGTGCTGCGGCGAAGCAAGGAGGAAGTGCAGGCGGCGGTGGAAGTCATCCTCAGCTTGGATCCCAAACCGGGCCGAGCCTACAATGAGGAGGACGTGCATTATGTGAGCCCGGATATTTTTGTCATCAAGGTGGATGATGACTTCGTGGTGGTGCTCAATGAAGACGGCTTGCCCAAGTTGCGGGTGAATCCCTACTACAAGGAAGCCTTGCGGCGGGATTCCGCCGTGCCGGAAGATGCGAAGGAATACATTCAAGGTAAACTCCGTTCCGCGGCCTGGTTGATCAAAAGTATTCATCAACGCCAGCGCACCCTTTACAAAGTGGCTCAAAGTATCGTCAACTTTCAAAGGGAATTCTTTGAAAAGGGCATCGCTTACCTAAAGCCCATGGTCTTAAGGGATGTGGCCGAGGATGTGGGCATGCATGAATCGACCATCAGTAGAGTTACCACTAATAAGTACATGCACACGCCTCAGGGGATTTTTGAGTTGAAATATTTCTTCAACAGTTCCATAAACAGCGTGGTGGGTGAAGCGGTGGCTTCAGAAAGTGTCAAGGAACGCATTCGCCGGCTGATTCGTGACGAAGACCCCGCGAAGCCTTACAGCGATAAGGATCTGGTGAATCTTTTAAAGAGGGAAAATATTCAGATCGCGCGCCGAACAGTGGCCAAATACCGAGAAATGCTCGGCATTCTTCCGTCCCACAAGAGAAAGCGCGTGCTCTGGGGAACGTGACCAAGACCCTCGAAAGGGTCGCAATGTACCCATGAACGGCGATAAGGAGTGAGGCCATGCAGATCAACGTGGCGTTTCGACACACTGAAACTTCGGATGCTTTGAGGATGTATGCTGAGGATAAGGTATCTCGAATCAAGAAATATTTGGAAGAGCCCATTGAAGCCAATGTGGTGCTGCAGGTGGAAAAATTCCGACATATCGCCGATGTGACCGTGGAATCCAACGGCCTTCGTATCAATGCTCGAGAAGAGACGGAAGATATGTACTCCGCCATTGATATGGTGGTGGATAAACTGGAAGGGCAAATCAAGAAATATAAGGAAAAGCTTCGAAACCGAAAGCCCACGGCGTCGGAAAGGTCGCAGCGGCTCATGATGAACATTTTGGAATGGCCCTCCGAAGAGAGATCGGAGCCGCGTGTGGTGACGACGCAGCAGATATATGCCAAGCCCATGGATGTGGATGAAGCGGTGATGCAGCTGAATTTATCCAACGGGGATTTTCTCGTGTTCACCAACCGAGCCACCATGCATGTCAATGTGCTGTATCGGCGCAAGGACGGCAACTATGGGCTGATTGAGCCCGTCCAGTGACAGATACGGGAAAAAGGGCTGATGTAAGGAGTCCCGGGGTAGGGACGCGGCACCGAGGGAGGATCCCAAAGGGTTGATGAAAATCGCGGATATTTTGCCTAAAGAGGCCATTATTGCCGAACTGGAAGCGAAGACCAAAAGAGAGGTCTTGGAGGAGCTCACTGAGGCGCTGTTGCGGCACAAGCCGCAATTGGATCGGCATCGCCTGGTCGAAGTCCTTCTTGAACGGGAAAAGCTGGGAAGCACGGGCATCGGCGAAGGAATCGCTATTCCTCACGGAAAAATCGACAACCTGGACCAGCTGGTGGTCTCGTTCGGAAGATCCACGCGAGGCATCGATTTCGAATCCATGGATGGAAAGCCGGCGCATCTCTTCTTTTTGCTGGTGGCTCCGGAAAATTGCGCAGGGACGCACCTGAGGGCCTTGGCGAGAATCGCTCGGTTCTTGAAAAGCGCCACGGTGCGGCGCCGTCTGGGACTGGCGGCCACGCAGGAGGAGATTTTCAGCATCATTCAGCAGGAAGACGACGACTTTTAGACGTCGTGCCTTATTGGATCATCGGGGAGTTGGCCGACGCTCGACTCCCCCTTTTCTTTCTCGCATAGGACGTGCGCGCCATTCTTGCGACACGAGACCGCGGCGCATCAGCTGAAACGAACCCGTTCGGCTATCTCCAAGCCCCGTGGCATGGCGCGCCGACCCATCGATAAAGCCCACTCGCAGCCTGACACACCTGGTGAAAGCAGCGGGCAAGGAAAGGACAAGATGCCGAAAAGGGACACCCACCTGGTTATTGTCACCGGGCTTTCGGGCTCGGGGAAGAGCACCGCCATCAAGGCTTTTGAAGATATCGGCTATTTTTGCATCGACAATCTTCCCGTTCCGCTTCTGCCCCACTTTTTGGAACTCTGCGAAAAGGATAGGCCAGACATGAAAAAGGTGGCCTTGGGCATCGATATTCGCGGGCGAAGCTTTCTCAGGGACGGTGAGCGACTTTTCGAAGAGGTGGAATCGTCGGGGTATGCCCTGGAAATTCTCTTTTTTGAGGCGACCACGGAGGTGTTGCAACGCCGTTTCAGCCAGACGCGGCGGTTGCATCCCATCAGCGCTCAAGAATCCCGGCTGGTGGCCGCTATTCAAAGGGAACGCGAAGAACTGGCGTCTCTACGGGCGCGCGCCACGCGCATCATCGACACCAGTGATTTTTCGGTCCATCAGTTAAAGGCCCTGATCACGCGAACGTTTTCCTTGGTCAGTGATCAAGAGCGGTTGAGCGTTCAGGTCTTGTCCTTTGGTTTTAAGTACGGCTTGCCCATGGAAGCGGAGCTGGTCATGGATGTGCGGTTTCTTCCGAACCCGTATTTTGTGGACCGTTTGCGGCCCGTGAGTGGGTGTGAGGCGTCTGTGCGGGACTGGGTCTTGGGGCATGCCAAGGCGGTGGAATTTCTGGACGAATACGCAGCGCTTTTGCTCAAATTGCTGCCTCAGTACGTTCAGGAAGGCAAGCGCTATCTGACCGTGGCCGTGGGGTGTACCGGTGGCAAACACCGATCGGTGGTGATTGCCGAGCAACTTGCTGACAGGGTCCGCGCGGCGGGTTATTATACCGTATTATTTCATCGCGACGTGCATCTGGAAAACTAAACGCCCTTGAGGGCGGTGCTGGGACCAGGGCGGGGAGACGACGCCGAAGATGGCGAGAATCGGACTGGTTGTGGCGGCTCATTGCCGTGTGGCTCAAGAAATGATCAAAGCTGCGGAACTGATCCTGGGACACCTGGAGGGGGTTCGAGCGGTGTCCATGAATCCGGACATGCCCGTGGCGGCGATGGTGCGGGAAGTGACAGAGGCCGTCAAGGAGGTGGATGTGGGCCAGGGCGTCATTGTGCTCACGGACCTTTTCGGCGGCACGCCGTCCAATGTGGCTCTGGCTCTTGTGGGGCCGCGGGTGGAGGTGCTGAGCGGTTTCAATCTGCCCATGCTGATCAAGTTCGCGGAGGTGCGCAGCACGCGATCGCTCAAAGAAGCGGCGGAAACCCTTCGAGATTACGGCCGACGCCATATCGCTCTGGCCAGTGAGATTTTGTCCTCTAGGCCCGAACCCAAGGTACGAGGCGCGGACCATGAGCGCTTCCCTGCCCATAGTGATTGAACCCGCACGGCCGGAAGACGTGCCTGCCGTTTTGGAGATCGAAAGAGCGAGTCACGTGGACCCATGGCGGGAGTCTTTCTTTGTGGAGGAGTTGGAACGACCCCAAGCCCTCATGCTGGTGGCGCGCCAGGGGACGGATGTGCGCCGCATCGTGGGTTATATCTGTGTGTGGTTGGTGGCCGATGAGGTGCAGATTTTTAACCTGGCAGTGGATCCGGCCCTGAGACGGCGCGGCATTGGTCGGCAATTGCTGTTGGCGGCACTCCAGCACGCCTGCCAGCGCAATGCCCGTGTGGCCCTTTTAGAGGTGCGGCGAAGCAATCACGCGGCCCAGCGGCTTTACCACAGCCTGGGATTTCGGTCCTGCGGCGTGCGGCCCAATTATTATGAAGGACTGCGAGAACCCGCGGTGCTCATGGAATTGGAAATGGACCGAGGGTGGAGGACCCGTTGGTTGAACGCGAAAAGTTTGATCCGGAGTGAAAAGAGGTCCTGTTGATGCAAAGGGCGAGTGTGCAATCCGAAGCGCTTCTCAAGAATCTCATGGTGACCAATGTGCCGGTGATGGTGGATCCCGGCCATGAAGTGTTGGTGGAGGCGGTTCAAGGGTACGCCGGTAAGGAGCGACAAGCTCGGGATCTTCTTCTGGAATATCATCATCGCTACCGCAACTGGGCCTATGTGCTGCAGGAAACCTGGCGTTACGCCATCAGCAACCTTCGCCTCTACCGGGATCACCCCAAAAGCGGCGCGGTGGTGAGCCTTTTGTGTCGCATTTTTCTACATGCCCTCTCCGATACCGTAAACCCCAAAACCCAATCCACCGCCACCGATTATCTTCTGGCGCTGTGGCTGAAGATACTCGAAGAAGCTCCCGAACTGTGCCGTGAAGTGTCCCAAGTACCGCCGTTGGATGATGAACCGCATGGCCTGCTGCCGGGGCGGGCTCATGGAGGTCTGCTGCGATGGTGTTTTGCCCGGCTGCACGCTCTGGAAGGGTCCGGTTTTCAATGGGTGGTGCGCAGCTTTCACCAGCCCAAAAAACTGCTTCGTCGGTGCCTGAAGCTCTGGTCTTCCCCCGCATCCTTTGTGGAGGGCCGGCGCCTTCTGGAGCGGCTGCTTGTAGAAACGCACAACTATTGGGCCCAAAGGGAAGATCCCTTAGCATGGCTTTCCCGGCAACTGCAAGGCGAGGAAGACGTGACGGCATGGCGCCCCCTTTTCTCTCCCCTGCTCAAGGCCGATCACGAACGGGCGCTGCAACAGATTCAAAACATTCGAGCCGAAAAGGATTCCCGGCGTGCCGTGGAAGCCATGTGCGAGCTGGCGGACTTTCGTGACATTGTGCGCGCGTATCAACAATTGGCGGACAACGTGGGCCGACGCGTTCCGCAGGAACAGGCCGGTCACGTGAGTATGCTGCTGCGGCTGCGCATCATGGAAACCAAGGGGCTGGAGCCCATTCACGAAGAGACGCTGCGGGCCATGAACACGGACGTGGGCCGCTGGATTCGCCAAGAATCCCAGGAATTCTTGAGACCTCGGCTCACTCGGTTTCTGCAGGTGCTTCGAGGGTGCTTGAGCAACTATCCAGAGGCGGCCCTGCACTGCGTGCGCACTGTAGGTCTCGAAATCCTCTCCACGGATGACCGCGACCTCACCGAATTCTTTCTTCGCCACGTCATTTGGTTGGGTTTTCAGACGCCCAAACTCAAGGGGGTCTCCCAGCATTGGCAGGTGCAGGTCAATCCGGCCCATTTAACCAACATTCGCGTGTGGCTGGATCTCATTCGAAAAAACCCTCGTCGTACCCGCAGTCTGCTTTCCGCCCTCATTGTCAACTTATTCCTTGCGGGTATCTATGTGCGGGATACGGATCTGTTTCAAAAGGATGTGAGCCTGCTCCTGCATGCGCCCATTGCACCCTTGTTCAACCTGGTCAAACAGCTCACCAAACTCTTTCCCGTCTATTTCAATGAGGTGGGCGCCGAGGGGCTCTTGCGGGCCGTGTCCACGGATGTGGACGAGATCACGCAGCGAGGAGACCCGCTCATTCATTTCCTGCGCAAACAAAGCCATGTGGAAAGCAATAACCTGATCGTGCTTTTCATTGAAGCCATTTTTCATTTCTGGCACACGCTGGACAAAGAGCCGCTCATAAAATTTGTGCCGCCCGAAGTCTTTCGGGACGTGCAGGCATCCGGGCCCTATGTGGAGGAGATGCACCGGATTTTCAGAAATATTTTGTCGGGCAAGGACGGCGTGCACCACATCAAGGATCTGCTGGATCTTTCCGAGGAGGCGGTTCGCTCGAAGATTGAACAGATTCCCGATGTTTCCGTTCGCGAAAAGCAGCGCGCTTTCCTCATGATCCGCTTTTATCAACTGCTGCACGAAAAGTACGCTTTGAGCTTCAAGGACATTCAAGTGCATCTGCGACGCGCCGTCCAGTTGGGCCTCCCAGACTCCAGGCCCTTGGAAGAGACCCTTGAGGGGCAGGATACCCTTGCCAAGCTGGAAGCCATTCTGGACTACCTGGAACGCCTCAAGGAAATTCTGCTCACCGAACAGAAAATGATCTTCGTGGAAAATATTTACCTCAAAAGGCATATCGCTGTGGATATTCCTTCCATGTACGGCTCGTACAGTGAGCGGAAGTTCGATGCCCTGGGATTGAGTTTTCGGTTGGAAAACCTGGCGAACGTTTTGTTTGAGGAAGTCATTTCGTCATTCAATCTGAGTTTCATCACGCGGGCTACGTTCTTTCGCATCAATCGCGTGCTGCGTCTTTTTATTCGAGCCTTGTCCATTGACGGCATCACGTCCCGGCGGTTGGACCATCAGGAGGAACTGTTTCAGAGGGCTTTGCAGATTCGAAGGTTTTCCCATTCTCAGTACATGGACATTTTCCGTGGGTTTTCCGAAGCCATCAAGCAGATCATTCAGAGTTTTTACCATGCAGTTCATGAGGACAATCTGAGTGTGGTGATTCGGCAGCTCAGTCAGTCAGGGGACCTGTTGCCTCGATACCGGCGCCAGGACATGGGGGAAAAGCCTGAAGAGCGCGTGCACCGCATTTCGGAGACTTTCCTTCGAGATCTTGTGGCGCGCACCTTTGGTCTGCAGTATTTCGACCACTTCATCAGCAGTATCCTCACCACCTTGGCGACTCAAAAGGAAGAGCTCACCACGGACAAGCTGGATCTTTTGCTCAGCTACGACCCGGAAAAGACGATCTCCCGCATTTATGCGCCGGACCAAGCCACTTACGACTTGATTCATTTGGGACACAAAGGCTACAATCTCACGCAGCTGCATTCCCTGGGGATTCGAGTGCCGCCTGGATTCATCATCACCACCGAGTACTTTCGCTGTCAAGATGTCATTGAGAGTCTGCAGCAGTCCACTGAAGACTTCAAGGCTCGAGTCCTGACGCACATCGCGGACCTGGAAAACCGATCTGGACGACGTTTCGGTGACCCTCAAAATCCCCTTTTGCTTTCGGTGCGCAGCGGTTCAGCGGTTTCCATGCCGGGCATGATGAACACCTTTCTCAATGTGGGCATTAACGAGCACATTGTGGAAGGCCTGATTCGTCAAAGTGGGCAGCCATGGTTTGCTTGGGACAACTATCGGCGGTTCCTTCAGTCCTGGGGCATGTCTTTCGGGCTGGATCGCGACCACTACGATGCCATCATGAAGTTTTACAAGAAGAAGTACGGAAGGTTGTTCAAGAGGGAATTCAGCCCGCAGGAAATGCGGGAGGTGGCTTTGGCGTACCGGGAGTATACGCAGCAGTCCAAGATCGAGATCACGGACGACCCGGTGGAGCAGCTCTTTACCGCGATTCGACAAGTTATGGAATCCTGGTTTTTCCCCAAGGCCATCACCTATCGACAGATTATGGGACTTTCGGAAAACTGGGGTACGGCGGTGACCATTCAGACCATGATCTTCGGCAATCTGGACCTGCAGTCGGGTTCCGGCGTGATGTTCACCCATGACCCCTGGACCTCGGAAGAGGAGATCGACCCGCGGGGAGATTTCACCCTGGGCAACCAAGGTGAAGACGTGGTGGGCGGGCTGGTGGAAACCTTGCCCCTGTCCGAAAAGCAGCGTCTGGCTGCGGGGGAACGCAAGGAACATAGCCTGGAATCCTTGTTTCCTCGCGTGTTCCAGCGTCTTACGGAAATTGCCAAGGAATTGATCTATCGACAGAAATGGGGTCCTCAAGAGATCGAATTCACCTTTCAGGGCGCCGACGGCGATGGGCTCTACATTTTGCAGTCCCGCAACATGGCGCCGCGTGCCCGCCGGCGTTATCCGCGTTTCAGGATGACAAATGAGTTGGAAAAAAGTTACCTTGGGCATGGCATCGGGGTGAGTGGAGGGGCCTTGTGCGGCCGCGTGGCTTTTGAACTCAACGAAATTGTGCGACTGAAAAAAGACTATCCGGGTGAGGCCATCATCTTGATCCGTTCGGACACTGTTCCCGATGATATTCATGAAATATCCATTGCCGACGGCCTTCTGACGGGAAAGGGGGGCGCCACGTCCCATGCGGCCATTGTGGCTCATCGATTGGGCAAGACCTGCGTGGTGGGCTGTTCCAAGATGAGGGTCTGGGAACGGGATGGCCGCTGCCTCATCGGCGGCCGTTTTCTAAGGACGGGGGATGTGATCGGTATCGACGGGCGCAGCGGTGCCATTTACGCGGGGTTTCACGAAACGGAAAAGCCTGACGAAGAGGGTAGCGCCTGCGCCGCATGAGAATTTGATGGCATGCGTATCGACAGGGAGGAGCCAATGGGCGAGCAAGAAAAGATGGTCCCTCAAAAATTGGGCATTAACGGATTGGGCCGGATTGCCAAACTGAGCATCTGGCACCATGTGGAACGGCAGTACTTTTCCGAGCTGGTGGTCAACATCGGGCGGGAAGTGGGGCGAAGCCTTGAAGATATAGCGCTGTTCATCGAAAAGGATTCCACCTACGGACGGTTGCACCACTTTCTGCACGGCTGTCGCGCATCGCGCGTCATTGAAGAAATCAACGATCAGGAAGGTTCCATGCGCATCAACGGCGTCAAGACGACCTTCCTGCGAAAGCACCGCAATCCGGCCGATATCAGCTGGAAGGACCACGGCGTGGAGCTTGTGGTGGACGCCACGGGGGCCTTTTTGGACCCCACGGTGCCCGCGGAGGATCCCAAGGGGTCGGTGCGAGGCCATCTGGTGGCGGGAGCGCGCAAGGTGATCGTTTCGGCGCCTTTTAAGATCAAGGACAAGTCCAAAGAGATGCCGCCCGATGCGGTCACCACAGTCATGGGGATCAATGATGCGGACTTCGATCCCAAACGTCATGTCATTGTGTCGCACGCATCGTGCACCACCACCTGCCTGGCCTACATGGTCAAACCCCTTTTGGACTACTTTGGTCCCATGCGCATTCTGTCCGCCTCCATGGCCACCGTTCATGCCGCCACGCCGTCCCAGCAAGTGCTGGATCGAGCGCCCAAGGCCAAGGCCGACGATTTGCGAAAAACCCGGTCCGTCTTTAACAACATTATCCTCACCACCACCGGAGCGGCCAAGGCTTTGGGGTTGGTGATTCCTGAGATGAAGGAAATCGGGTTTATCGCCGAATCGGTGCGCGTGCCCGTGACCACGGGATCCCTCATCATCCTGGTGGTGCTCATTCAGGACGAGAGTCTAAAGAACCCTATCAATCGAAACCTCATCAACGACATCTATCGAAAGGCGCAAAGCCATTTTGCCGACGGGTATCTTGTGTATACTGATGAGCAAAACGTCTCCTCGGACATCATCGGACTGCCCAGGGCGGCCGCGGTGATCGAGGGGCATGAGACGCATACGCGCACCGCCGCCGTCCGGTTCGACCTCAACCATGTGCTCAACGTGTGCGCGGCTCTCAGCTCCGAGCAAGGGCTGGCCTTTGATGTGGAACAGGCGCTCAAGCAGGCGGGCAAAGCCATGGATGCCGAGCAGCAAGCCCGAATCATTCAAATACCGGTGACGCAGGCTGTCATCTACGGATGGTACGACAATGAGCTGGGAAGTTACACCAACATGCTGGGCGATCGAACCGTGAGTATCGCCAAAATGCTGCGTTAATTCCTGGGGAAAAAGGAGAAGGAGATGGCGATCAGGGTGGCTATCAATGGATTTGGACGGATCGGTCGAATGGTGTTCCGTGCCAACGTGGATCGGGGCAACCCTTTGGACGTGCTGGCCGTCAACGATTTGGGAAGTCCTGTGGAGCTGGCCTATCTGTTGCGCTACGATTCCGTGCACGGGACCTGGCATCGAAACATCGCCGCGGATGATGAAAAGATCTACGTGGACGGCAAGGCCTATAAGTGCCTCAAGGTGGGAGACCCCAGTCAGGCGCCATGGAGGGAACTGGGGGTGGACATTGTGTTGGAGACCAGCGGACGGTTTCGAGACAAGGCCAGCTGCCTCAAGCACATGGACTCCGGGGCTCGAAAGGTCATCGTGGGGGCGCCGGGCAAAGGCATGGACGCGACTTTTGTCATGGGCGTCAATGACCACCAATATGACCCCCAGAAGCATCACATTGTCTCCAACGCTTCCTGCACCACCAACTGCCTGGCGCCCATTGTTCGCGTGCTGCACGACCGGTTCGGCATCGAACACGGCCTCATGACCACCATCCATTCCTACACCATGGATCAACGACTTTTGGATGCGCTTCACAAAGACTTTCGACGGGCTCGAGCCGCCGCCCTTTCCATGGTGCCCACCACTACGGGAGCGGCCACGGCGGTGGCTGAAGTCATCCCGGAACTCAAGGGAAAGTTGGACGGCATGGCCATTCGCGTGCCCACACCCAATGTGTCCATCGTGGATTTGGTGTGCCGCGTGGAGACGGAGACAACGGTGGAGGAGGTCAACGGCGTGCTCAAGCAAGCGGCCGATGGCTATATGCGCGGCATTTTGCGCTATGTGGACGAAGACCTGGTCTCGGTGGATTTCAACCACACCACCTATTCCTCATGCGTGGATGCGCCGCTTACCAAGGTGATTGAAAAGCGCATGGTCAAGGTGCTCAGCTGGTATGACAACGAATACGGCTATGCCAACCGCTTGGTGGACCTGGCCGTGCACATGGGCAAGGATCTCTAGCCCAAAGGTGTCTTCCGCGGAAACGTGGTCGACTATGCACCTGGTGAAAGCGGTTCGGGAGACGAGCCTGTGCAGGGCCTTTGAAGGGACAAGGCATGTCAGCCCAAATGGTCCGAAAAGCCTCTCGAGGATGTTCAGAGAGGCTTCGGCTCACGAGTTTTTCGAGCGACTCGAAAAACGTGAAAGGGGCGAATCATGAAGACCTTGGATCATGTGGATGTTACTGGAAAACGCGTGTTTGTCCGTGTGGACTTTAATGTGCCTTTGGACAAAAAGGATGGCCGAGTGGCCGATGACGCTCGCATGAAAGCCGTACTGCCGACCCTTCGTAAAATCATGGACCAGGGCGGCAAGGCTGTTCTGGCATCCCACTTGGGCAGGCCCAAAGGCAAAGTGGTGCCGGAAATGAGCCTGGCGCCCGTGGCCCGGCACCTCTCCGACATGCTGGGCCGGGATGTGCCTCTGGCCCCTGATTGTATCGGGCCGCAGGTGCACGCCATGGTGCAGGCGTTGCCTGCGGGTGGCGTGCTTCTTTTAGAAAACCTGCGGTTTCATCCGGAAGAAGAAAAGAACGATCCAGGCTTTTCTAAAGAACTGGCCTCTCTGGCTGATGTTTACGTCAATGACGCCTTTGCCGTTTCCCATCGAGCCCACGCCTCGGTGCACGGCATCACGCAGCACGTGGCGGTGTGCGCGGCGGGTTACCAGTTGGCCAAGGAGGTGGCATATTTTAAAAAATCTGTGGAGGCGCCCGAGCGCCCTCTGGCCGTGGTGATCGGTGGCGCCAAAGTGTCCACGAAGATCGGCGTGCTGCAAAATCTGATTCCTCGAGTGGATCTTTTGGTGATCGGGGGCGCCATGGCCAACACCTTTCTCAAAGCCCAGGGATTCCGCGTGGGAAAATCCTTGGTGGAAGACGATCTTTTGGCCACAGCCAACGAACTGCTTCAGTTGGCGAAAGACCGCGGAGTTCGCGTGCTCTTGCCCATAGACGTGGTGGTCGCGCCCGCTTTGGAATCAGGATCCCAGGCCAAAACCGTGGGGGTGGACGCGGTGCCCGAAGATGCGGGAATCTTTGATGTGGGCGATCGGACACTCCACGCCGTAAAGGAAGCCCTGCAGGGCTGCGCCACCATTGTGTGGAACGGACCTTTGGGCGCCTTTGAAACGCCGCCCTTTGAAAAAGGCACCTTTGCCTTGGCGGCATTTTTGGGCGATTCCAAAGCCCTGACGGTCATCGGAGGAGGCGATTCCGCCAGTGCGGTCAAGAAAGCCGGAGCAGCCCAAAAGGTCAGCTATGTGTCCACCGGAGGCGGTGCCTTTTTAGAAATGATGGAAGGGAAAATGCTGCCGGGTATCGAAGCGCTGAAAGCCTGTATGGGTAAGGAGTAGCCATGTCAACCAATGTGCGCACACCGCTCATGGCGGCCAACTGGAAGATGCACTTGAGTGTCGCGGAGGCCGTATCCTTTATCGCCAAGCTTCATGAAATCGTGGGAACTCCTCAGGATCGTGAGGTGCTCATCGCGCCGCCCTTTACCCATTTGTGGCCGCTGCGGGAAGCCATGACCGCGGCGGGCTTTTCTCTGAGTGCGCAAAACTGCCATTGGGAACGTCAAGGGGCCTTTACCGGTGAAGTGTCCCTGACCATGATTCAGGAAACGGGATGCCGCTACGTCATTGTGGGCCATTCGGAAAGGCGGCACATTTTTGGAGAATCCGATGCCTGGATCGGCTTGAAGACCGCGGCGGCTTTGGTGCACGGTGTGGTGCCCATCGTGTGCATCGGTGAAAAAATTGAGGAACGGGAAGCGGGTTTGACGGAAGAGGTGCTGCGGCGCCAGTTGACAGCGGGTGTGGAAGGCGTGAGTTTGCAGGACCCGAACCGACTGGTCATTGCCTATGAACCGGTTTGGGCCATCGGCACAGGCAAAACGGCCACACCGCAGCAAGCCCAGGAAGCCCACGCTTTTGTGCGCCAATGGCTGGCAAAGCGCTTTGACAAAGCGGTTGCCAACGGCGTGCGAATATTGTATGGAGGCTCCGTCAAACCGGACAATGTGGATGATCTCATGGCTCAGCCCGACATCGACGGAGCCTTGGTAGGGGGAGCGAGCCTGCAAGTGACTTCCTTTGCCCGGATCGTGCAATTCACAAGGAGTGTGAAAAACGGCTGATGCAAGCGATCCTGATCACCTTTCATGTTCTGGCCTGTCTGACCTTGATTTTCATCGTGCTTTTGCAGACGGGCCGAGGCGCGGAAATTGGCGCTGTCTTTGGCGGTAGCTCTCAGACCCTGTTCGGCAGTACCGGAGGTACCACCTTTCTGGGGAAGTTGACCACCCTGGCGGCTGTGGTGTTCATGCTCACATGTTTGGGCCTCACGTACCTCTCAGGGCAGGTGCACACCAAATCGGTCATGGACAAGGCCCCGGTCAAGGAACAGCCCCTCTTGCCGGAAGCCAAGCCCGTGCCGCCTGTTCCGGTCCCCGTTACGGTGGAAAGCCAACCTGTGGCGCCACCGACGACCCAAGGCCAGGAAGCGGCACCGCCCGCAACGCAAAGGCAGGAGAAAGGGCCACAGCCGCCACCCTTATCGGGCGCGCAGGGCAACCCCAATCAATAAACCCTTGCAACGCCCAAAAATGCTGCTATACTTCAAGGTTGCCACTCCAAAGTGCCGAAGTGGTGGAACTTGGTAGACACGCCATCTTGAGGGGGTGGTGGGGAGACCCGTGCCGGTTCGAGTCCGGCCTTCGGCACCCTATTTTCTCCAATCAACTTCTCTTTGTGCTTTCAAGCCTCATAATTACATGAAATGAGGTCATGTATGGGTTTGTTAGGGGGTTCGCTGGAGTCATCACGAGCGTTCCCCTTATGCCGCTTGAGTCTGCGCCAAGCCCATCGTGTTCTCTTAGCCCAAGTTTGTCACTTTTCTGCGTAACGTATTGATATTGTTTGAAGTGCATTTTCGCTTCTTCACTACAAATTTTTTACTTGATGGCATCCGCCTTTTGAGGGGCCGGGGCGGACGGCGAGAGCCCTGTCAATTTTCAAGTGAACCGGTTCGGGCTCTGACGTGTGCCGAAGATGGATGACCTGCCCCTTGTCGTTGACCATGCTGGTGGTGACACGGACTTGGCCGCTGAGATGTGTTTGTACAGTTCTCCAGTGATGATGGATTCCGGCGGCACGGAGCGCCCTTTGGATAACGCACGAGAGATGGTCAAAAAGGACGGTCACAAAAACATGCCCTTGAATCCGCTCGGAGATGGGGTGATCAACCGGCCGCAAGGACGGCTCGTGTTTCAGGCTTCGAAAGGACGCTTCTACTTGGATGAGGGGGGGCTGTTTTTCTGACACGTCGAATGAACATGGTATGAAGAAGGTAACCCAGTGGGAACGGTGACTCAATAGGACAAAATCATCATCTACCACTTCACCGCCTTTCCTGAAACCCGCCATAAGGATCTCAATTGGTTAGATGAGCATGATCAAAGAAGACCCCCCATTTGAGCCGCTAAGGCTGACAAACTTTGGCTAAGGTGGGCTACCGTGAAGGGGATTGGAGGATAACGTTGCAAAACCGTATGCATGCGCCTTTGTGAAAGGACGGCCCCTTGATCACCCGCCAAGGCTTCGGACCAATAGGAAGCCGTCCCTTGTTTAGGGTTTGTATTTGAAGTTGCTGCCAAAAAAGGTCTTTTTGAATGAGTGGCCTGAAAAGGCCTCGCGCTTATTCCAGTTCAAGGTTGATATACACCTTGCCTGTGTTCGGGGCGAAGACCGTCGGCGCTTTCAACCGAAACGTATGCCCATCCAGAATGAGGATGTCCTTGGAAAAGGGAAACCGTGCCGTCCAGCCGTTTCGAAGCACCAACACCGGATTTTCAGGGTCCGACCGATCAATGGAAAGACGTGCGCCATACTGAGCGGCGACGGCCTCGGCCGAGCGATAAAGCCGAGCGTCTATATCGGCGAGGGAAAAGCCCATGAGGGAGGCCATGGCATGGGCCAAATCTGTGTTTTCCACGGTGCCCGTGGGAACATTCAGCCCAAAGTGATAGAAGAAAAGATCTTCGCCCGTATGACCGTTTGTGCTCCAACCGATGTTGCTTCGCACGCTCATGATGGGACCAAGAGCGTAGCTCAGGTGCTTTCCATCGTAGTTTTGGATTGCGGCAATTTCTTCCGGAGTTAGATCGTCAATGCCCCAGTAGGTGCTGACAACGGTTCGAATATGGGCTTCACTGCGATCATTGCCGATCTTTTTGGCCACACCTTCTGCGGTAAGCTTGGCTTTTCTCAGAGCCTGCACCACCGAGTCGAAAGACATTTTGGAATAGGTCTTGTTGGTTCTGGCATTCCCGATGCTCATGCCGCCGTTACCGTGGTCGGAAAAAACGGCAACAACAGTGTCCCCGTGCTGTTTAGCAAAATCGAGGGCCACCTGCACAGCGGCGTCAAAGGCCAGGTAATCTGTAACCACGCCCACGGGGTCATTGGCATGGGAGGACCAGTCGATTTCGCTGCCTTCCACGAAAAGAAAGAAACCCTGAGGATTTTTGGAGAGTATCTCGATGGCTTTTTTTGTCATTTCTGCCAGGGAGGGTTCCTGAGGAGCAAATTCGGCTCGATCCAGATCGCGCTGCATGGCATCCGGGGCAAAAAGACCCCACACGCGGTCGGCCGTTGTGTTGAGCAGATCGTCTCTGGTTTCCACAATGGTGTAGCCGCGTTTCATTAAGACGTTCAAAAGATTCTCGCCATCGGTGCGCTTTCCTCCCTGAGATGCCGGCATAAGGTAAAGTTTGCCGCCACCCAGAACCACGTCGATGTCCTGATAAACCTGTTGTTCTGCAATTTCGTTGTAATTGTTGCGATCCGGCCAGTGGGCGGAAAAACCAGCCGGGGTGGCATGCTGAATGTTGGAAGTGGCCACAAGTCCGGTGGCTTTTCCCAAAAGCTTGGCGCCTTCCAGGACGGTGGCGACAGGCTTGTATTGCAGTTCTTCGGGAACAGGGGGGACGCCGGGAATGGTCACAGGTCCGGGCAGCACACCGATGAACTTATCACTGCTCTTGTGGCCAGTGGCGAAAGCCGTGGCTGCCGGGGCGGAGTCGGTAACCATGGAATCAGCTCCGTAGGTGCGAACGGCCCCCACGTGCATGGAATCGATGGCCAGCCTTTGGGATTCCGAGACCCATCGGGCAAGGGTGGTGTGCGTCGCTCCCGTACCGTCCGGGACCATGACGATAAGGTTCTTGGCGGCGTCGGCTGCCCCGGGTGTTACAGTCAGAATCACCCAAAGCGCCAGCATGCTTGAGATGCGAGCCCACAAGGTTGCCTTGTACAATCGGCCAAACATGAGGCACTCTCCTTTCCTTGTCTTTTAAAATGAGCATAACAACGAATCTCTTAATTGACGTCAAATAGTTCGAGCCGTTCTCCCTCTTCTTGTCCTCCTTTTCCGTGATCCGTTTTCCATTTCACCCCAACTGCCGGACGCCATTATTCCCCATGAGAGTGTCTTTGGGGTGGCATTTCAGCGACAGTTCCATGACATTTGTGTGGAACAATTCCTTGTGGAGCTGGACTCAGAGGGATTTCCTGAGTTCTTTGGACCTCTTCGATGCTACCGCCAAGGTGTCCGAGGCTTTTTTTCTGATTGCGTTTCTTTTCGGCTCTCGAATAAAAAATGTGAACATGTCGTAAACAATGAATTTTAAATCCTGGCTCGGGAGCATCCCAGAACGCTGATTGCAACTGAATGTGGCCCTGACCATCGTGAAAGACGACCAAACGGTGAACCGGCGAAAACCAGTTCTTTTACGGCCTTTAAGCACTCCTTTGAGATTAGTGTAGGCATTGCTTTTTTGCGGCCTTCTTTCGTCGGAGCATGGGAGGCGGTGTCGCAGTCTAAAGCCGTCGGAAAAGAACCGCCAGTCAAGCGGTAGGAGCCACCGTGTTCCCACGGCTATGAGAAATTTAAGCCCAGATAGGATGTGAGGGGTGTCTCATGAGGGAGCGCGTCTTCGGCCAAGGCCGTGATAATATGATCCGCCGCACAGCGCGTATATTGGAAATCATTCAGCAGATCGCCGGAGCACCGGGGCGGTGGAGCCGTCAGAAATTGGCCGAGTATCACGAGGTCAGCGAACGGATGATTCAGAAGGACCTGGAACTCATCCGCCATCGCCTGGGGTTGGAGCTGCGGCATGAGAATGGGACGTACTTCTTTCAGCGGCTACCTCGCGTGCCGACCACCGTTTATCCCCTCTCTGAGGCCTTGGCCTTGCTGATGGCTGCCAGGGCTGCCCAGGCCATTCCTGGCGTCAACTCGGCCGAGCTGGCCGCGGCCATCGCCAGGCTGGAATCCATTTTTCCGCCCTCCCTTGGGCATCTGGTCCAAGAGGCCATCGACGAGCTACCGCGTCGGGCGGTGAAGGGCCATCGACAGACGATGCTTACTCTGCTGCACTGAGCTCTGGCCGAGAGGCGGCAGGTGCGGATGATCTATGCAACCGGTTCCCGCGGCGGCCAGGTGACCGAAAGGGTGGTGGAGCCATACCACATCATGGCCTACGGTCGCTCCTGGCATCTCATCGCCTACGATCAGCGAAGACAGGAGGTGCTTCAATTCAAGGTGGACCGGGTGCAGGAAGCCGAGATCCTGGACACGACCTACACCGTGCCGCGAGATTTTGATCTCGACGCCTATATGGGCGATGCCTGGGGGATCATGCGGGGAGCGGCCGGGGAGCCAGAGCTGGTGGAGCTGTTCTTTGAGCCGGAGGCCGGCCGCTGGGTCACAGAGGAGACGTGGCATCACAGCCAGCAATCCGAGACACTGCCCGACGGCCGGGTGCGTGTGACGTTCTGGGTGGGCATCACGCCGGAGATGGTGAGCTGGCTGCTGTATTATGGCAGCCGGGTGCAGGTAATGGCGCCTCCCTGGCTGCGGGAGCGGGTGGCAGAGGAGCACCGGAAGGCAGCGGGACTCTGCGAGTCAGCGAGTGAGCGAATCAATGATCTTGACTGTCCCTCATAAGGAGGAGGTGAACAATGGAAATTCGTTTGCAAACCTTGACGCCGCTATGGACCGGCGGCGTGGACGGGACCACCGACCGCCTGCACGAGACCGGCCTGATCGGCTCGCTGCGCTGGTGGT
>NZ_JBRAHS010000021.1:0-46642 GCF_052743555.1 Desulfosoma sp. | reverse complement strand
GGGCTTCTGGGGCACGGGGATTGCCCTCAAAGTAGGTGTTGGTGAGATCGTAAAAAATGATCTTTTCTCCGTGGTAAAAGTACGTGGTGCTCTTATGGGAGTCTGTTTTTCTGACACGTCAAATGAACATCGTGTGGGGACGGTAGCACAGTGGGAACGTTGAGTTAATTTGAGCCTCCAAAGCTGACAGACTTGGGCTAAGACGCGGCTGCCCCCTTGTCGGGCACGCTTCTAGCGCACATGCGACGGAGAGGGCATGGGCTCCGGAAGGACTTCCACAGGATTTTCGGGAACCGTGCGGACCACCAATCGGTCCTTGAGCAGCTCGCGGGCAAGCGCTTGCACGTCGTTGGCCGTCACCGAACGTACTAGGTCCGGGTAGCGCGAGGCATAATCGTAGCCCAGGCCCAGCAGCTCGTTGACCGCCGCGCTTTGCGCCTGGGCTTCCAAACTTTCCAAACCCAGTAGATGCATGGTGATGACCATGTCCTTGGCCCGCTGCAGTTCTTCTTCACCGATGGGTTCCTCCATGAGGCGGTCTAAATGTTCATGAACAACGGATTCCACCTGCTGCGCGTTCTTCAACGTGGTTTGCGTGATCACGCCGAAGTATCCCGCACGATACCCATTGAAGGGAAAGGCGTGCACCACGTACACCAGGTCCTTTTCTCCGCCCCGCAAGGCGTTGTGCAACCGCCCTCCAGGGTACCCGATACCGGAGAGGACGGCGTCCACCACATCCAGAACCACGACGCGAGGATCCTCGAGATCGAGGCCCCGAGTACCCACAAAAAGCCCCAGGGATGTCTTGTCGCTGGTTTTTTCCACCACGCGCATCCCCTCAAAAGCCAAGGCTTGTGCCTTGACCATGGGCATGGCGGAAGGTCCGCTCGAAGGCCAGGGCCCAAAAGCCTTTTTGATCAGCGGGATCACCCGCTGCGCATCAAAGTCCCCGTAAATCGCCAGGACGGCCCGCTGCGGCACGACCATTTTGGCGTAGAAACGCTGCAGGATTTCCCTGGTGATGCGTTGGACGGTAGCCTCTGTGCCCAGTACATCGTGGCGGTATGGGTGGTCCTGAAAATAATTTTTCTTAAACAGACGCACCAGTTCCGTTTGCCAGTTTTCATCCTGCTTCTGGATGGCCAAAAGGGTTTCTTGCTTCTTTTTCTCCACTTCCGACAAAGGGAATATGGGATGAAGCACCACATCGGCCATGACGTCCACGGCCAGGGAGAGGTCGTCTTTGAGCACCTTGGCGGCCACGAAATAGGTGTTGTGCTGGGATCCGGTGGCAAGGCTTCCCCCCACCGATTCCAAGGCCTGAGCGATTTCCAGCTTGCTACGCCTTCGGGTTCCGGCTGTGAGCAGGGAGGCCGTCATGGCCGCACAGCCTTCTTCTTCGGGGTTTTCCAGAAGCACACCGCCAATCCCGTAAAGTTGCAGCGTGACAAAAGGAAATCGGTGATCTTCCTTGAGCAGCACGCGTAAGCCGTTGTTCAAAGTGAGGCGCCGGGTCGCGGATGCAGGGGGCCCCACGGCCGCAGCCCCCAAGGCTGTTGTTGCCGACTCGGATGGGCTCGATGTGCCCTGCGGCACAACGGCAGCCACCGTCATGGCCGATTCCACCAAATAACGCCGCGCCACACGAATCACGTCTTCTTTGCGCACGCGCCGAATGTTTTCGGCATACCGGTCCTCAAAGTAGGGATCCCCCGTGTCCATGTAAGAAGAACCCAAGGAAGCGGCCATTGCCTGTGTGGTTTCCTTGCCAAAGACATGCGAGGCGATCACTTTCTTTTTGGCCTTTTCCAATTCCGCCTCTTTGACCCCTTCCTCCTGCACTTTTCGAATCTCATCTTTGAGCGCCTCGAGCGCCTTCGGCCAGTGTTGAGGGGCAAGGGTCATGGACACCACGAACTGTCCAGGCACAAAGGCCGGCGTCCAATTGAAGGCTTGCACCTGAAGCACGCTTTGATCCCGCTCTTTGAGCCTCTGGTGCAGGCGGCTGGTGCGGCCTTCGCCCAAAACAATGCCCAAAACATCCAAAGCGTAAAGGTCCTCATGACTCAAAGCCACCGAACGAAATCCCACCATGGCTTGCACCAATTGCGCCAGGGGAAGGCTTTTTTCCGCCCATCGGGATCCGATGGGAGCCGGTTCCAAAGGAAGTCCGTCCACAGTCCAGTGCGTGCGCTCTGCGCCCCCCGTCTTTTCCGCCACAAAGGCGATCACTTCCTGAGGTTCCACGCGCCCGACCACCGCCAGCACCATGTTCTGGGGCTGGTATCGGGCTTTGTAGTACTGGAGCAGGTCATCGCGGGTTGTCTGCACAAAAAGGTCCTCATACCCGATGACCGGATGCCGCACAGGATGGACGGCGTAAGCGGTTTTCATGAAGAGCTTCCAAAGCTCTCTATGCGGGTCGTTTTCCCCCATCTTGAATTCCTGCTGAATCACGGCTTTTTCGCGAATTACCTGCGAGGCGTCTAAAGTGCATTCGGTCACGTACGACAAGAGTAGATCCAGAGCTGCGCGCCAGTGCGCCGTGCTGGTAGTGATGTAATAAACCGTTCGATCGTGGCTCGTATAAGCGTTGGTGGCCCCACCCAGCTTCTCCAGCCGGTCTCGAGCCTCTTGTTCCGTAAATGATGCGGTGGTCCCTCCGGACACCACATGTTCCAAATAATGGGACAACCCGGCACCCATTTTTTCTCCTTCAAAAATGGATCCGGCGCGAACGAAGACCATGGTCGCCACCACATCGGTGTCGTCACGAGGGCGAATAAGCACGGTCAAACCATTGCGCAAAACGACAAATACGTCTTCACCCTGCGATGGAAGCCTGCGATCCACAAAAGATTCCGGCGCCGAGGACGCCACGGCCTTCGGGGTCGGGACCCACGCAGCCAACCCCACAAGCCACAACGCCGCCACGAAGCGGATTCCAAAAACGAGACAACTACGGGCGCTAGCGAGAAGGCTTTCTTTGGAGCTTCGGGGCTCCAGAAGATGCCTTCCGCGAAACCGAAGCGGCATAATCCGTGCCATCAAAGACGCATCCAAAACTTTCCCTTGGCAAACCGCAAATCGGTGATTTCGTTTGCGGCCAAAGAGCCCATCCATCCCTTGTTCAAGCCTAACGCCGAAAGCTTCGCCGAGAAATGCCTTTTGCCCCATTAGTTCCACTCCTCAAGGATGGACGGCCTATGACCCGCTGCTTTTTCCGGCCCCAAACCTACGCTTCCTGATCCAAAGCCGCACGCACTTTTTCGCCGACGTTTTGCTCGCCTTCGGCACATCAGGTCACATCTCTGCCCGTGAACCACTCATGGAATCATGGCTGGGATATGGATGACAGCGTTCCAAAAGTCCCAAAAGGCAGGCCGGTATCTTCGCAAGGAGCAGGGTCGTAGGTGAGTTATCCATCAGTTCTTTGCAATTCTTCAAGAATCCAGCGGATCTTAGCCTCATCTCGCATATCTTCGGGTTTTTTCTGCTCCGTGCGCAGAAGGTCTTCCAGTTCCAGTCGCCTTCTCTCACGAAACCCGGCAACGTCTTTTCGAAAATGGCGTTGGGCCATGTGAGCCGATTTTTCGTATTCCTTTTCCCATATCATTTGTCATTGCTTTTGACCTCTCAGCCGACCGTTTGCTTTGCACGATGCGCTTGCGCTGCTGCGTGAAGACCCATTGTTTGCCGCTTCTCCAAGGCCTTGATGAACATTCTCACACCACGAAGTCAAGCTTCTTCTCGCCGCGTGAAACCTTCCTCTGGCAACGGTGGTTCAAGAACGTTGGGCATGTTTTGAAGCAACGCCGAAAAGGCGATGCGGTGCCGATCATGTTTTGCTTCACCGACAGTCAAAAACGGCGGGGGCTTGTGCACTCCTTCGAAAAAGACATTCGGGCTGCCATCGAGGCGGCCCCAGGAAAGGACGGCTTCCTCGATGTGCGCCGATCGGCACACCCAGAGGCTGTGCCGGAGGAGTGCTTCATTCGGGTCGGTCCGAAAAACCGCAACCCACGGGCCCCATTGCGGCTCGTTCGCACCGTTCCACATCCCGGTTCTTTGGGCCACGACCATGCCACAGGCCACCCAAACGTCTTCCCGCCATCGGTAAGGCACCCAATCCATCACAAGCCACGGATGCCTCAACGATGCAGCCGCGGCGGGCCAGTCCCGCCAGGATTCTACCAAGACCATGGCATCCTTGCCGGAGCGAGGTCCCATGACACGAAAAGGAGGAGAAAACCGTGAACGGATATCCCGCTTTGCTTTTTGCCCGTAATACAGGCGGGTTTGTACCCTGGGAAGGTTCAAAAAGGCCGCAAGGGTCCATTGAAGTGGGCGCCACCGCTGGTACCGATACGTGACCGCCGAAGGAAAGCATCGGCAGCCGCCCGCCTCTAGAACATCGGCAAACCGCACCGTGGGGAAAAGCACGCAGAGGGCTTGTCGAAGCCGCCGCCTCTCCTCCGGAGAATAATCTCCCAGCGTCGGTCGCACACCCAAAGTCAGTACTCGAGAATCGTCCTTAAGAAAAGAAGCCAGCGCCACAAAGGACACGTTGGGCCTCTCGGCGCACGTCAAGGAATTGTTCCACATTTCCGCCACGGCACATCACTCTCGGTGGCCTGCATTTTTTGAAGACTTCCGCACCCCAAAGGGCACCCCGCATAGGGTTTGAGAGCTTTGAGGAACCTGTTCGAGAATAGCGCATTTGATCCAAGGCAGCGTTGTTAATCATTGGAATTGCAAGACGGCAAATCGTAAGAAAAGAGGTTTCGAAGAAGCTCTTAGGGGCTTGTCCGAGAACACCGATTTTGGTCTAATGCGACCTTGCAACTTATCGAAATTGCTCGGTCGCCAACCGTCATAATTGAGTTCTCGGACTCACTCCTCTAAGGAGCTTGTCCGAGAACCCGTTTTCGCCCATCGACCGTCTGGGAATTGCAATGATGAATAAGGCCGCATCGGCTGAAATCGGCGTTTTCGGACGAGCTCTCAGCTTATGCGGTTCGGCCCGGCGCCCTCAGTTGCCACTGAGCAACACGTCGGGATGGACGCCGTAGTTGTAGCTGCGCATACGGAAATAGTTTTCAAAGAGGCCGATTTTCAGATCCACATAGTCATAGATTCTGACGCGCCGGCCGTTGGATTCGCCGGCCGAGCCGTTGCCACCGTATGCGCCGGACTGCGTCAGCAGCGCACGCAAGGCCTGGGTCACACTTTTCTTAAAAAATAGCGGCACGGCCAGGAACAGCACCTCCGTCGCCACGTGCCGATAGCACTGCAAAAGGTCTTCGGCTTTGAGGAGCACCACGGCCGGCCCTTGAGGAAAGCCGTCCAGGCACGCGCAGACTCTGTTCCCGTCCGCCTCACCCATCTCCTCCAGGTCCTCCTTGGCTTCTTCCCATCGGCACGCAGGAATGAAGACTGCAATGCCCCTTTGATACAGCTCCGCCTGCAGCGCCGTGTTCTGCTCTTCTCCCCCGGAAACCACCACAAGAGGACCTTTCGCCGCCTGCAGCTCGGCTTCAATATCGTCGGCGATCATGCGGGTGCGGTTTTCGTCGCCCATCAGAGCCTGCAACATAGGGCCGTAATCTTCCCGACTCCGGTATGGATAATCAAAGGCGGTGGCCCGCGCCACCACATGGGCTCGAAGAATACCTCGGCCTTCCCGCGCATCTTGTTCATTGATCGTGTAGACCACATCGCCCATATACAAATAGACGAATCGGGACAGCAGATCGTAGCGCTGCGTGGCGTTGCACAGCCCGAGCAGGTAGCGGCTGTCGAAGTTAGGGATCAGCTGCGTGAGCACCTTGGCGGGGCTTCTTTGACATTCGTCCAGCACCACAAAGCCCACGTGGTCCTTGACTCTTCGCCACACCTTCATCATCTCCGCCGTGTGGGCCACGGTGATGCGATCCCCCATCTTGTGCAGTCCCTGCACAAATAAACCGATCTCGTCCAAAGGAATTCGCAGGAAATTGACGATCTTGGTGAGCCACCCCTCCAAAAGGTCCTTGCGTGGAATGAGCACCAAGGTGGGCTGCCTGCGCTGGGCGATGACATAAAGGGCAATGACCGTTTTACCACTCTTGTAGCCGCCACGAAGCGTCGCCGCATCCCGCTCAAGAATCTCTTCCGCTGCGTGGAGCTGGTACTCCTTCAATTGGCCGTGAAATTCCATGGGCACCGATTGCAACAACCGCCGATTGTCAAAAATCTTGTACGGCTGCTGAAACTTACGGCACAGTTCCAAGAGCTGATCCAAAAAACCCCGAGGGGCCACATAACTGGAGCCCACTTTGCGCAGGCAATGAATCTGGGGGGGGATGCCCCCGATCCACTCCCCTCGTAAGTGCCTCTGCTCATATTCCGGATTGGTAAAAACGAGCCGGTCCTGTATCCTGCGCAAGACCTGCGGCGACACATCGCCTGCGGGAAATCGGATCTGCTCGGCCACGTGAATCTTGAGAAGCTTCGCCGCCATGGGATTTTCCCCAGCCTCATGGAGGTCACGGTAACCCCGGTAACCTTCGTCAACATAGCGGTAAGAGGGAATTTTTCTCATTTTCCAGCTTGAAGCTCCTTGTGATGTCAATGGAATGCCTGGAGTCACATACCAGAAAACTGTGATCTTGCAAAGCCGAGTCGCGTCAGGAAATTCGTGTGACTCCGGTCATAGATTTTGTTGTACTCTAGTCACGGTGAACGCCGGTGTCACCCGCAAAAACTCTACCTTTTGACCATTCCTTGCACGGAGAGCGTCCATGACACATTCCGGACCGTCCGCCCTGAAAGAACTGGTTTCTTTGGCCAAAGATTACGACACCAAACGCCGTCAGTTGGACGAGCTGGCTCACGACCTGGACTTTGACCTGCTTTTGCGGCATCTATTGGTCTTTTCGGAACGGGCCACGGACCGGTTTCGCGCCGCGCAACAGGTTTTGTTTGAGCACCTTTCCGAGGGCGAAGCCGACCCCGAGGCCATGGAAGCCGCTCGAGCACTATGTCGATGCTTTGACGAAATGCTCCTTCTTTTCCTCAAACTGGCGGACCACGCCAACCCGAGAGCCTAGAGCCCGTCAGAGAACGGTTGGACCCCGCCCTTTCGCCATAAGGCTGTCGAAGCGCCGTAAGGCTTAGTAAGGCATCACGGCTAGCGCCGCTCCTGCACAAAGTGTCCTCAGAGAAGCTCCCCACTGCGTGCACAAGAAAAGCGCCTGAGGCAGGGGTGCACGCCACAGCGTCTGATCGCGCCTCGAGGCGCTTCACCGGATGAAAGAACGCGCATCCCCCATCGGGAAAAGCAGCCCTCGTGGGAGAGCCAAGAACCCCTTTCGGGACACGTGCTTAGTGTGAAGGCGGCGGTTCCTTTTTCAGCAGCACGTAAAAGGTGCCGGGCGCCTTGAGGTGCCCCGCCACCCGCTCCGCGCTCGGTCCCGTACCGCAAAAGAGGTCTAATCG
Source organism: Desulfosoma sp. (assembly GCF_052743555.1). Classification (NCBI taxonomy): domain Bacteria; kingdom Pseudomonadati; phylum Thermodesulfobacteriota; class Syntrophobacteria; order Syntrophobacterales; family Syntrophobacteraceae; genus Desulfosoma; species Desulfosoma sp. The sequence continues at coordinate 39,160 of NZ_JBRAHS010000021.1, read as the reverse complement.
GTGAGGTCCTCGAATGGCGCCCCCGCTGTCCTGGTGCACCACCCATCGAGACAGGGGTTTGGTGTTCATGGTGGCGTTGTCCCGCGGGTCCGGCAGCGTTCCCTGAAGAAAGCCCACAAGCGCTTTGGGGTAGATTTCGCCGTCCAGGGCGACGGATCGGCCCGCTGTGAGCGGCACGTTCAAACTCCCCACGGGGCCTTCCTCCACCCATCGAAAAAAGATGTAGCTGGGGTTGCGCCCCAGCAGTTCCGCCGTCCTTTCCGGGTGCGCGGCAAAGTACTCCCGAAGCCTCTGCAGGGACATCTCTTCCCTGGGAATGGCTCCTTCCTCCATCAGCACCTTGCCCACACTGACATAGGGATGGCCGTTGGAGGCCGCATAGCCCACTCGCTGCAGGGATCCGTCCTCAAACTGCAGCAGCCCTGAGCCTTGAATATGCAAGGTAAAGGCGTCAAAGGGATTGGCCAGCCACGCCAAGGCGGTGCCTTTGGCCTGTAAGGCGCCATCCCCGTCGATCTCTTTTCGGGAATAATAGGGCACCAGCAGCCGCCCTTCCACCCGCCCCACTAGGGTTCGCACACCCCCTGGATCCAGCTTGACGAATGGAAAGCGCTCCAAAGCCACGCGAACCAGGTCCGGGGGCGGCTCATAAATGGGATACCGGTACTTTTCGTCGGGCTGCCGACGGGCCGAAAGAATAGGCTCATAATAGCCGGTGATGAGCATCGCGGGCTCCGTCTTGGCGGCGGCCTTGGGGGTGTACCAGTCAAACTCCTGGGCCAGCGTGCGCTCATTCAAGCGCCCCTGCCGAAGGCGCTCCAGAAAAAGTTGCACCGTATCGCGCACCCTTTCTTTACTAACCGGGCGGCCGTTCAATTCCAGGGTTCGAAAGTCACAGACCCGGTGCAGGTACACCAGAGACTGTTCCAGAGCCCTTTCCAGCCCTTCTTCGAAAAGGTCGTCGGTGACTCGAGGGATCTTCTTCGGTGCCACCTTCACGAAGCGCTCGGGGGGTTTGGGCCGATGCTTCCAAAGACCGCATCCCCCCACCGCCACAAGCCCTACCAGCACCCACAGCAGCCCGGCCCACAGGTTTTGAGCCCTTCTGCCCCTGTTCACGGCAGCCCTCGCCCATGGGCTTTGCGCAGTGCAGCTGTCATGTTCCCATTTCCCACGAATGGAGGTACTTTTTTTGTTCATCGGTCAGTTGGTCGATAGTCACCCCCATACTTTTCAATTTAAGGCGCGCGATTTCCCGGTCGATGGCTTCGGGCACGCCGTAGACCTTGTTTTCCAGCGTTTGAGCATGCTTGGCCAAGTGTTCCACGCACAGCGCCTGGTTGGCAAAACTCATGTCCATGACGCTGGAAGGATGACCTTCCGCCGCCGCCAGATTCACCAATCGCCCTTCACCCAGCACATAGAGGCATCGGCCGTCGAGAAGTCGGTACTCGTCCACAAAGTCCCGCACCGGCCTCTTGGCCACCGCCATGGCCGCCAGCGCCTCCAAATCCAGCTCCACATTGAAATGGCCGGAATTGGCCACAATGGCGCCGTCCTTCATGACCTCAAAGTGTTCACGGCGAATGACGTGAATGTCTCCCGTCAGCGTACAAAAGAAGTCCCCGATACGGGCCGCTTCCGCCATGGGCATGACCTGGTAGCCGTCCATGACGGCTTCCAGGGCCCGCAGCGGATCCACCTCCGTGATGACCACCTTGGCCCCCATGCCGGCCGCACGCATGGCCACGCCGCGGCCGCACCATCCGTAGCCGCTGACCACAAAGGTGGATCCCGCCAGCAGCCGGTTGGTGGCCCGAATGATGCCGTCAATGGTGCTTTGTCCCGTGCCATAACGGTTATCAAATAGGTGCTTGGTCTTGGCGTCATTGACGGCGATGATGGGATAGCCCAACACGCCTTGGTCCGCCATGCTCCGCAGACGGATCACCCCGGTCGTCGTCTCCTCGGTGCCTCCAAGAATGCCGCGCAACAAGTCCCTTTTGTCCGCATGCAGCGTGGTTACCAGGTCGGCGCCGTCGTCCATGGTGATCTGCGGTGCGTGGGCCAAAGCTTGATGAATGTGTCGGTAATAGGTGTCGGTGTCTTCCCCCTTGATGGCAAAAACGGCAATGCCGTCGTGCACCACCAGGGACGCTGCCACGTCGTCCTGGGTGCTCAAAGGGTTGGAGGCACATAAACGCACCTCGGCCCCGCCGGTTTTCAAGGTTTGCGCCAGGGCCGCAGTTTCCGTGGTCACATGCAGACACGCCGACACGCGCAAGCCTTGCAATGGTTTTTCTTTAGCGAAGCGTTCCCGAATGGAACGCAGGACGGGCATGGATCGAGCCGCCCACTCGATGCGCAGCTGCCCTTTTTCCGCAAGAGACGCCTCTTTCACATGATAGTCCATGCCTTCTCCTCAACTGGGCCACGGCCTGTCGCCGGCCCAGGGCTTCATTCATTACGAAGCGCCGAAACGCCCTGCCCTCTCCAAAAGAACATCCACCATATCGGTTTTTTCCCAAGTGAAATCGGGATCGTTACGGCCAAAGTGACCGTAGCAGGAAGTCTTCTTGTAGATTGGGCGAAGCAGCTTCAGGTCCCGAATCATGTTGGCGGGTTTGAAGCTGAACACTTCCCGGACAATCTTGGCAAGTTCGTCCGGGGGGATCTTGGACGTGCCGTGGCTGTCCACCATCAAGGACACGGGTTCCGCCACCCCGATACTATAAGCCACCTGGACTTCCACGCGATCGCACAAGCCGGCGGCCACGATGTTTTTGGCCACGTATCTCGCCATATAGGAGGCGCTTCGGTCCACCTTGGTGGGGTCTTTTCCGGAAAAGCACCCGCCGCCGTGGCTGCCTTGGCCGCCGTAGGTATCCACGATGATTTTTCGACCCGTCATGCCGCAATCGCCCATGGGGCCTCCGATGACAAACCGGCCGGTGCTGTTGATAAAATAGCGCGTCTTGTCATCGAGAAGCTCCGCCGGCAAGACCTTTCGAATAACTTCCTCGATGATCCCTTCCTGGATGGTCTTGTAAGTCACATCGGGCGAGTGCTGGGCCGCCACGACCACCGTGTCGATCCGCACGGGCTTGTGGTTATTGTATTCGATGGTCACCTGGCTCTTGCCGTCGGGGCGCAGCCATTCCAAAATGCCGTTCTTGCGCACTTCCGCCAGCTTTCGCGTAATGCGATGGGCATAGTAGATGGGCATGGGCATGAGCACGGGGGTTTCGTTGCAGGCGTAGCCAAACATGAGCCCTTGGTCTCCCGCTCCTTGTTCGTCAAAAAGGCCTTCGCCTTCGTTGACGCCCATGGCGATGTCCGGCGACTGCTTGTCGATGGAGGAAATGACCGCACAGGTTTCCCAATCGAAACCCATAGATGAGTCATTATAGCCGATATCGCGGATGCATTCCCTGACGATCTGCGGCATGTCCACCCACGCGGAGGTGGTGATTTCCCCGGCGATGAAGGCCAGCCCTGTGGTCACAAGGGTCTCGCACGCCACGCGAGCGCCCTTGTCTTCCGCGATAATGGCGTCGAGAATGGAATCGGAAATCCGATCGGCCACCTTGTCAGGATGACCTTCGGTCACCGATTCCGACGTAAAGAGATAACGACTCATGGACATTTTTTTTCTCCCTTCCTATGGTCGATGGCGGTCTGTGCCGCCGCCTCGCCTGGTGGGGTCAAGGTCCGGGCGGCACCATTCCACACCAGCCCTTCTTGTGAGCTGACAAGTCCTCCAGAGATGATCAACTTGAAGGCGTCCTCTACGGAGATTTTCAGAGGAATGACATCCGTTTCCGGCACCAAAAGATAAAAACCCGACGTCGGGTTGGGCGTGGTGGGCAAAAAAACATTGAGCACCCGCTGCGCGGTCATTTCTTGCACCTCACCCCGCGCTACTCCCGTGACGAACCCCAGGGCGTAAATCCCCCTACGGGGATATTCGATCAGGACGACCCTTTCAAAGCCTTCGCCCTTTTCGGTGAAAATCGCCACCAGCAGTTGCTTAACGGCCGAATAGATGGGGCGCACCAAGGGAATTCGATAGACAATTTTCTCTCCAAACTCCATGATGCGGCTTCCCACGTAGTTCTTGACCAGCAACCCAGTCGTGAAAACGACAAGCACCACCACCACAATGCCCAGCCCCGGAAGGGGAAAGGGAATCCATCGTTTTGGGTTGTAGGCCTCGGGGAGCAGATTGAAAATCTTATCCGAGTTTCGAAGAACAATGCTGATGACGTAAATGGTAAAAGAAAGCGGGACCACGGCCAGCAGTCCCGTGATAAAATAGCCTCGAATGCGATGTCTCAATCCTTTCAGGGACGACAACTCTGCACTAGCTCCGGCTTCTTGGGTTTGTTGCGTTCATCCAAAAGGACCACGCGCGGTGTGTGCCTTCTGGCTTCTTCCTCTTCATAATCGGCATAAGTGACGATAATAATCAAATCTCCCGGAGCACCCATGCGAGCCGCGGCCCCGTTCAAACAAATGTCCCCAGTCCCTCGAGACCCCTCAATGGCATAGGTCTCAAACCGCGCTCCCGTGCTCACGTTATAGACCCTCACCTGTTCATAGGGCAGAATGTCGCCCAATTCCATGAGCTGCGCATCGATGGTCAGGCTTCCCTCGTAATCCAGATTGGCATCGGTCACGCGGGCACGATGCAACTTGGATTTCATCATGGTACGACGCATGGCAGGTCCTCCTCACAACATGGCCAAGGGTCTAAGGGTGCAGCACGGCGTTGTCGATGAGGCGCGCTCCCCCCACGTAGGCCGCCAGAGCCAGCACGCCCGGGCGATCCAGCGCCACCATCTCTTCCAGGGTCTCGGCATCCCGCAATTCGGCATAATCGATGCGAATGCTCGGCCCTTGCGCCAGAATCCTTTGAACGGCCGAAACCAGCACCGACCCGTCGCGTTCACCAGCCTGCACCAGCCGAGCGGCTTCCGCCAAGGCTTGAGACAAAAGGCGCGCCTGCGTGCGCTCTTCCGGTGACAGGTACACGTTGCGGCTGCTCATGGCCAACCCGTCGGGTTCCCTCACAATGGAGTGCCCGACAATCTTCACGTCCATGGCCAAATCTCGAACCATGCGTCGAATGGTCAACAGCTGTTGGTAATCCTTTTCGCCGAAAACCGCCACATGCGGCTTGACAATGTGAAAAAGCTTGGCGACCACCGTGGTGACCCCGCGAAAATGCCCGGGGCGTTTGGCGCCACACAAGGGACGGGTGACCTTTTCGACTTCCACGTACGTCTGATACCCCTCCGGATACATATCTTCGACCGAAGGGGCAAAGACCACGTCCACACCCACCGATGCCATGAGACCAAGGTCCCGGTCCAGGTCTCGAGGGTAGCGTTCAAAGTCTTCTCCCGGAGCAAACTGGGTGGGGTTCACAAACACACTAACCACCACTCGATCGCTTCTTTCCTTGGCGCAGCGCATCAGAGCCAGATGGCCTTCGTGAAGGTATCCCATGGTGGGCACGAACCCGATGATCAGTCCTTCACGGCGCCACAGGTTCGCCTGCTGCTGCATCTCGCTAACGGTGTCGATGACGCGCATGGCTTCTCCTTTCTTCGGCTCTACGGGCTGTTCACAAAAAAAGCCCTCGAGACCGCTGCCCAGAAGGCTCAAAAAACAACCCTTGCCTTAATCCAGTGATGCCCTTCGTCGGCCGCATCCGTCTCGGTCCTTTACGGATCCAAGCGGCGGTACCGGCATCCCCACGATGCCGCAGCTTCCCTATCAAGCTCAGCCCGCAATGTCAACAACGACGGATACCCTTGGAATCTTTCCCTCCCCCGCAGGCTTGACCGTATGGCCTTGCACGGTGAGCATGTAAGAACCTTGCCTCTCAAAACATGACAAGACCCGCCCCGATGGCGGGCGGCATGAAACGAATAAGCCCATCCCTCCAAGCCCCTGAAGACATTTCCGTCGCAGGTACCGCCGGGGTGAGAGCTGGCCCCAATGTCCTGAGCACCTAGGGACACTATTGGATAAACTGAGCGATGAGCGCGTTGTTTTCCTTGAGCCTCTGAATAATACGGTCTGCATGGCGGATTTTCACCACAGCGGAGTGGATCAAGTAAACTCCGAAGGCCATAAGAGCCAGACAGGCTAGGAGCAGAGGTGTCAGCAACGGCCAGACCCGTAGCACGCGATAATGCTCGGAGGTGGCGATAAGAAAACTCACGAGACTCAAAGGCAGGGCAATGACGGCGATGCCCGTGCGCAGGAAAGCCAGGGAGGTTCTTTTTTCCGCCAGCAACAACTGGATCTCGTTGATTACAAAAGCATCCCGCATCGGCTGCGGTTCGGGGTCTTCGAAAGGTTTCCTCAAGGCTGCGTCCTTTTCCCTCAAACTCTATCTCCTTTCCCGCCGGACCCAATGCGCTCTTTTGTCTCGGTCACCCCACCTTGGTTTGCACCGGTGGACGGCGGGGCTTGTCCTCTGAAAAAGCGAATCTTTCCTTAGCCTAATTTCCAAACCCTAGGGTGACAAGGCCGTCCGCCTGCGGTTCATCACAACGCCTTCGGGGTTCAGACTGCCCCGCCAGCCAAGCAACGCGCCACGGTCGCAAAATCTTCAGGGGTCAGAGCCTCCCCTCTCAAGCCCGGGTCAATGCCCACACTCTGCAAGGCCTCGCGCACCCTTTGCGCGCCCAGTCCTTGAAAGCCGGCAAGGCTGTTGGCCAAGGTCTTTCGCCTTTTTTGAAACGCCGCGTTGACCACAGCTCGAAGCATGGAAAAATCGACCCCGCCAAAATCCGTTTGGGACTCTGGAAAATCGATGCGAATGACCAAAGAATCCACCTTTGGCGGCGGATAAAACTGCCCGGGTCCAATGAAAAAGAGCGCCTGCACGCGTCCGTAAAGGTTCAGAAGCACCGAGAGAACGCCGTAGTTTTTGGAACCCGGAGAAGCGGCCAGGCGCTGGCCCACTTCCTTTTGCACCATGAAAACACCGTGGTGGATGGCTCGGCGATGCTCCAAGAGATGAAACATGAGGGGTGAAGTGATAAGATAGGGAAGATTGCCCACCACCACCACTCGCCGGCCGGTTTCTTTCGCCACGCGTGTCCAATTGAAGCGAAGAACATCCGTTCGATACACGCGCGCCCCATGGCCTCGCTCCCTCAGGGCCTTTTCCAAATACTCCGCCAGCACAGGATCCACTTCCACCAGGTGCACCTTTTGGCACACCTCCAGCAGGTGGGCGGTGAGGATACCCAAGCCCGGTCCAACCTCCACCACGGCATCTTCGGGGGCCAGATCGGCCACCGAGACGATCTTTTCCGCCGTTTTCGGCTGCGTCAGAAAATGTTGGCCCAGACCTTTTCTGGGGCGTCCCCCAAAGCGTCGAAAGTATTCCTGGGGTGATAAAAAGCCGTTCATGAGCCTAAGTCTTGCTCAGCCATCGCGAGACAGCATCCAACTGCAGTGGATCCATCGCAAATCCTCGACGCTGCCACACGCGATAACCAGCCATGGCGATCATGACGGCATTGTCGGTACAATACCGAATCGCAGGCATGTAAAGGTGCGCTCTTCGATACGCCGCTTCCTCTTGAAGCTTGGCCCGCAACCGGCTGTTGGCCGCCACCCCTCCCGCCACGGCCACATGGCGGACCTGAAAAAGTTCCACGGCCGCCATGGTCTTTTCCACCAGGACATCGACCACAGCTTCCTGAAAACTGGCCGCCAGGTCTTCGAGGCAATAGGGCGTTGGCACGCCTTGTAAGGGCAAGCCGTGTTTTTTAACAAAATAGGCTACTGCCGTTTTGATGCCGCTGAAACTAAAATCCAAAGATCCTTTTTCCAAATGGGCCTTAGGAAAAGAAAAGGCCGTCGGATTTCCGTTTTGGGCCAGCCTATCGATGACTACTCCACCTGGGTATCCAAGCCCCAAAAGCTTCGCCACTTTATCGTAGGCTTCTCCCGCCGCATCGTCTCGAGTGGTTCCCACGCAGCGTGCCGAGCCGTCGGCACCCACGTAATAAAGGGCCGTGTGTCCTCCGGAAACCACTAGACACACCAGAGGCTCGTCAGGCCGTTGCGCATTCACGAAGGCGGCTTCCATGTGCCCCTCCAGGTGATTGACAGCGATGAGCGGTTTTTCCAGCGCATAGGCTACACCCTTGGCTGCGCTCAGCCCAACCAAGAGAGCTCCGATCAGCCCCGGGCCTTGTGTCACCGCCAGAGCATCCACCTGGCGCAGCGTCACACCTCCTGAGCGCAAGGCTTCGGCGATCACCGGCAAAATGTTTTCCACATGTTTTCGAGACGCCAGTTCGGGCACCACACCGCCGTAGGGACTGTGCACCGCAATCTGGCTCGCCACCACGTCCGAGATAACGTGACGGCCGTCTCGAACCAAGGCCGCCGCTGTCTCATCGCACGAAGTCTCCACACCAAGAATGAGCATTCGCTTTTTCACCACCCCGCAGCCTTAGGGCGCCTCACCGCGAAGGAACCGGCCCGCTTCATCCACATCCTCTTGACTGCCCACGAACAGAGGCACGCGATCGTGCAAGGTTTCGGGTTCGATGTCCAGAATACGCCGCACACCATCCGTGGCGGCGCCGCCTGCCTGTTCGGCCACCATGGCCATGGGCGCCGCCTCAAACATCAGCCGCAGCTTTCCCGAGGGCTTTTTAGGATCCTTGCGGTCGGCGGGATACATGAAGATACCACCCTTCAAAAGGTTGCGGTGGAAGTCGCTCACGAGTGAACCGATGTAGCGGGCCGTGTATGGACGGCCTTTGGAAACATCAGGGGTTTTCAGGTAGTCCACGTAGCGGCGCACGCCTTCGTCCCAGTAATTATAATTGCCCTCGTTGACACTGAGAATCTTACCCTTGTTGGGAATGCGAATGTTTTCGTGGCTCAGGAAAAATTCACCCAAGGCGGGATGCAGCGTGAAGCCGTGCACGCCCTGTCCCGTGGTGTAAACCAGCATGGTGCTGGATCCGTAAATGAAATACCCCGCCGCCACCTGTTCCGTGCCCTTGCGCAGCACCTCATCCAAAGTCACGGGACCGGTATCCCGAAGGCGACGCCGTATGGAAAAAATCGTGCCCACGCTCACGTTCACATCGATGTTGGAAGATCCATCCAGAGGATCCATAAGCAAAATGTAAGGACCTTGGGGAATGGTGGAGGGAATCTCGATGATATCCGCATCCTCTTCCGAGGCGATGGCGCACAGCTGCTCCGACTGACTCAATCGACGCACCAGCACGCGATGGGCGTACTCATCCAGTTTCTGCACCTGTTCCCCGTAAACGTTCGTATCCCCGGTAAATCCATAAATGTCGTTCAAGCCCGCCTTGTTCAGTTCTCGGTTGATGAGCTTTGCGGCCACCACCAGTTCGTTAAAAAGGAGTGTAAAGGCGCCTGTCGCCTGGGGCGTCAAGCGCTGCTGGCGAAGAAGATGCTCGGTCACCGTAACGCCCAGTTTTTTCCCTTGCATGCCCGCTGCCCTCCCTTTTCGGCCCCTTTTGAAAAACTTTTCTCCGCGCTGCCCGCTTTCGTACCCTTGGGTCGTCAGCTTCCTCTGCCGACATCCAACCTCCACATCACGACTCCCACGGCCGAATCCTCAAGCCAGACCCATCATAGCACCGAAGCCGTGAAGCACAAAAGGCGTGTTTGCGTTATTCACGGCTTGACATAACGCAAGAGCCGGTTTTAATAGATCTCAAAAAGGCGACAACGGAAGACGCGATGATCAAGGATAGCGCCATGCCCCAAAAGCTCGTGGACGGTTTCGAGCGACGCGTGGATTACTTGAGGCTTTCCGTCACGGATCGGTGCAATCTTCGGTGCACCTATTGTCTGCCGGCCGAAGGTTTTCGTTTTCTTCCGCACGAAGATGTCTTGCGCTATGAGGAGTTGCTGCGACTGGTGCACATTGCCTCCGGACTTGGCATATCCAAAGTGCGTGTCACCGGGGGAGAACCTTTGGTGCGCAAGGGCATTCTCGGGTTTCTTGAGCGTCTTTGCGCTTTGACCGAGATTCGGGACGTGAGCCTCACCACCAATGGCGTGCTCTTGGAATCGTTGGCCGAAGAGCTCTGGGCTGTGGGTGTGCGGCGTCTCAACGTGAGTTTGGACACGCTGCAGCCGGCAAAGTACGCGGCCATCACTGGGGTCGATGCCTTTTGGAAGGTGTGGCAGGGACTGTGCGCCGCCTTGGATCGGGGTTTTTCTCCCGTAAAAATCAACGTGGTCACCATGCGAGGCGTCAACGACGATGAAATCGAGGCTTTGGCGGACATTACCCGGTCTTATCCGTTTCACGTGCGCTTTATCGAGCTCATGCCTTTTCAACCCGAAGGCTATGAAGAACGTTATCTGTCGGCCGATGTGGTCATGGAACGCCTGTGCGCCATGGGAACGCTTGTTCCCGCCCGTTCAGAAAACGGCAATGGACCGGCACGCTACTACCAGTTCCTCGACGCTCCCGGAAAAATCGGTTTAATCAGTCCCATGAGCCATCACTTCTGCCCGTCCTGCAATCGGTTGCGCATTACGGCCGAAGGGGGCCTGCGCACCTGCCTCTTTTCCGACCGGCATGTGGACCTTCGGGGCCCGCTGCGCTGCGGGTGTTCCGATGAAGAAATCGCCGCGCTGATCCTTGAGGCCGTCCGAAAGAAACCGCAGCGGCATCACGTGAACGACGGACCCGTATTCCAGCGCAAATGCCAGTCGCGCCCCATGACCGCCATCGGGGGCTAGCCGCACCTTGAAGAAGGCCGCTTCTCAAAGCCACGTGCACGGCACCGCGCCGCCAGAAGATGCGGCAGGCCCTGAGGTTTTGCCCCTCCGCTGAAAGTTCATCCCTTTAACACCTTCAGGAGGAGCGCCGCAAGCCGCGATGCCTTCTTGCGCCTTGGGGCCTGCTCCTGAATGAAACAAAAACGGCCCCTCAAAGCCATTTTCGGACGTGCTTCCAGGCGAATTCCGGCACCTTGCGGCGCGGGTTAAGTGGAATCACCTGCCCGTTCCTGCAGGCCTTGCCAGGCTAGGTGTGCCGCTCCATAGAGAGGCGCCAGGGGACCGAGGCTGGTTCGATGAATTTTTATTTTCGAAGGGTCGAGCATGCGTGGTGTGGTTTTCAGGGTTTCCATGAGGTGAGGGAAGAACAGATCCCACGCTTGGCTCACCCCTCCCCCAATAACGGCCGTCTGAATACCGAGAAAGGTAAAAAGATTTCCCAGCGCCAGACCTAACGCCCAGCCCATGCGCCGGAACAGATCAAGCGCGCGCGGGTGTCCTGTCCGAGCGGCTTTGTCCACGTGTTCCGGCGTGAGGGATCCCGAGGCAATGGCATCGCACAGCCACGAAGGCAAGGGGCTTCCTTCATGGAAAGCCTGCGTTATGCCCCGGGTCAAAGACGATCCCGAAGCATGGGCTTCCAGGCACCCCGTCTGCCCGCACGCACAGGAGGGACCATGGGGGTCCACAATGACGTGGCCGATTTCTCCAACAAAACCCAACCGATCGCCCAGCCACAGGGAACCGTTCGTCACAAGGCAGCCGCCGACGCCCGTGCCCAAAGTGACACCGATCCAGTTAGCCACCTGGCGGCCGTGTCCCGCCCAGAGTTCCCCAAGGCCGAACACGTTGGCATCATTTTCCATAAAGACGGGAATACCCAAGGCCTTTTCAAGGAGGGGCGCCAACGGGAATCCCGCCATATTGGGAAGATTTGGTGAAAAAACGACGCGCCCCTCCTGATTGTCGAGCTTTCCGGCGACTCCGAGACCGACAGCCAAAACACGACCTTCGTGGGCCTGCCGTGCATCCATCAGGTTTCGGCATGCCTGAACGAGGCTTTCGAGCAGCATTTCCGGCGGTCTCAAGGCGTTGGAAGGCAGACGTTCCAACGCGTATTGAACGCCCTTTTCATCAAAAAGTCCCATTTTGATGAACGTTCCACCGATATCGACCCCGATGCAGCAAGCTTTCCCCATAGACGATGTTCCTCTTGAAAACGCGCAGGGCGTGGATTCCGGCCGTTCTTGCGCCCGCTTTTGCCAAAACCCGAGAAAGCCTCAAGAGCACCCCCACGAAAAACGGCGCCGTTATCCATTCCTTCCGGTTCGGTCGATGTCCCGATACATGTCCTCAATCAGCGGGGCGTAGCATTCCAGGATGATCTTTCGCTTGAGTTTCAAAGTTGGGGTCATCTCGCCGTCTTCCAAGGAAAACTCCTTGGGGATAAGGGCAAAGCGCACGATCTTTTCATGGGGGGCGAGGTTGCGCCTGAGGTCGTCGATTTTTTGCCTGAAAAAATCGATCACGGCCGGATGTTTCACCAGCTCTTCTCGCGAAAGCCCTTGCAGGCCTTTTTCCACCACGAAACCTTTGATGTTTTCAAAGCTGGGCACCACCAAGGCCGTCACACACTTTCGCCCCTAGCCCACCACGGCGATGTGTTCCACGGCCGGATCCGCGCCCACCAGGGTCTCGATCATCTGAGGAGCGATGTACTTACCGCCCGATGTCTTGAAAAGATCCTTAATGCGATCGGTGATGATCAGCTCCCCATAGGCGTCAAAGGCTCCGGCGTCCCCGGTGCGAAAATAGCCGTCTTTGGTGAAAACAGCAGATGTCTCTTCGGGCTTGTTGTAGTAGCCCTTCATCACATTGGGGCCTCGAACGAGAATTTCGTTGGTCCGTGGGTCGATGCGCACTTGTTGGCCCGGAAGCGGCCTACCTACGGTACCAAAAGAGAATGCTTTGGGTTCATGGCAGGTGACGCTGGCCGTCGTTTCCGTCGGGCCGTACCCGCACACGATCAAGACGCCGACACCGCAGAAAAAGCGTTCGATTTCCGCCGAAAGGGGCGCCCCGGCGCAGGGCATACAGCGCACCCGCCCCCTGAAAATGGCCCTGAGCTTGGAAAGCACAAGGGCGTCAGCCACGCGATGCTGAACCCTTAAGCCCAATGGAACACCCAGACCATCCTTTTGACGGCGAAAGACATCGTCGCCGACGCCAAGGGCCCACTGAAACAGGCGCCGGCGCGTGGGAGGCGCCGCCTCGACCTTTTCCTGCACGGCCCCATAAATTTTTTGCAGAAGTCTTGGAACCGTGCACATGACCGTGGGACGCACCTGTTTCATGGCTTCCGCCACTTGTTTTGGATCGTCCTGGTAGGCGTTGGTCATTCCCTTGTGAAAGACATAGTAGGTCCAGGTCCTCTCAAAAACATGCGAGAGAGGAAGGAAACACAGGGACAGATCCGATTCCCCGCAAGGCAGGATGCGCTCTTCGTGGGAAGTCATCTGATAGAGCACGTTGGACTGGGCCAACGTGACGCCCTTGGGTTTGCCGGTGGTGCCAGACATGTAAATGAGGGTGAGAAGATCCTGCAGATGCGCTTCGCTCAGCCGCCGGAACACTTCCTCGTCGTGAATGCCTTCGCCCAAAGCCAGAAACGCCTCAAAGGTCATGACCTTGTTCGAAGTTCCATGGTCCAACGCCTCGTCCAGGATCACCACAGCCTGAATCTGCGGCAGATCTTCCATGACGTGCAAGGCCTTGGTGAGCTGATCCTGGGCACCCACAAAAACCACCTTCGACTGAGAGTCTTTGAGAATGTAAGCCGCCTGCTGGGATGTGTTGGTGGGATAGACGGGCACGGAAACCGCTCGAACAAACTGGCACCCAAGGTCCGCCACGGTCCACCGGGGCTGATTGTGACTCCATATGGCCACCCGGTCCTGGGATGTGACGCCCAAGGCGATAAGGCTTCGTGCGGTCCGCCGAGTCGCGTCCTCAAAGGCAGCCCAGGTCATCTCATGCCACTGTCCTTCCCGACGGTAGAAAAGTGCTCTTTTTGCGCCGCTCTTTTCCGCTCGTTCCAGAAAAAGGTGAGTGTAGACTTTCATGAGCAACAGGCATCTCCTTGTCCATCGTGCGCAATGTTCATGGCTTGTTCAACTGGGCTTGGGCTGAGCCTGGAAGATTGAACCTTCAAACATCCAGCCGAGCAAAACTCATAGGAACATAGATAACATAGTGGGAACACAGCAGATCGAACTGCACGGCCGTTTCCCGTTCCACCAGCGAAAAGAGTTCTTGAAGGTTTTCCATGGGTTTCAAGAGGGCAAGAAGGCGTTCCACAACGCCGTGGTGCAGATACAGAGGCAGCAGAAAACGGTCCACGGATCCCCGCCACACCACTTGCAACGCATTTCGTTCGGCCATAATGTTCTGGTAAATGCGGCGCAACAGGTCGGAGCGTAACACGGGACACACGCCCCGCGTGATGCACTCCATCAGTCCTGCCAATCGGTAGACCCGGCGCATGGCGTGCTCGTCGTTCCGATAACGAAAAAGGGCCTGGACCGTGTCGTGGCTGCCACCATCCAGCTTCACATGGTTCGGCAGCCACTGAAGGTGCCCATGCCCGGGGACACGGCGCGATTCCAGACGATGGGACTCAAAAGCCATCGACTCGCCTCGAACGCACAGCCATGCGGGCCCCACGGCCCATTCTCCCCAGCGAAATTCTACAGGACGGGCACAGATCAGGGTGGTCATCTTTTTTCTTTCCATCAAATCAATTAATTTCGCCATGGTCCCGTCCAGCCCTCGCGGCGTCGTCAAGGCATTTACGGCAGATAGGGGGTCAGGTCTTCCACGTATTTAGTGATGACCTTAAATCCACGTTCGCCAAGCACCTGTGCTGCCTTTTCCATGGATGCCAGACTGACCCTGAGAATCAGTTGCCACAAGTCCTGAAAGCCCTGCAGTGGGAACGTCATCACGCTGCGAATGTTGATCCCGGCCTCTTGCATGGTGCGCCCCACTTCCGCGAGGATCCCGATGCGATCCCGCACAATGATGGACAAACGGCCGCTGTCCTCGCTCATGCCCAGAGCCTGCAACAGCACTTCCATGAGATCTGTGGACGTTATGATGCCCACTACTTTGTCGTTTTGAACGACGGGCAGAGCGCTGATACGATGCGCATGCAGAATGCTCGCCGCCCGTTCGATGGTCATGTCGGGAGTGACCGTCAGGACCTTTTTGGTCATAATGGCTTCGACTTTGAGTTTTTGCAGCACATAGGTCAGTTCATAGACACTCAGCGTGCTTGCCGGGGACGCCCAGGCTTCCTTGAGGTCGCGGTCCGTGACAATGCCAAGAAGACGAGCCTTTCCGTCGGTGACCGGCAGGTGTGAGATCTTTTTGGTGTCCATGATTTCGCGCGCTTTGAGCACGGGTGTTTCCGGAGAGATGGTCACCAGATTTGTTTTCATGTGCCAACCCACGTACATGTCCTTAACCTCCCTTGTTCCAGCGGATCGAGAAAAGGTTCAATCCCCCGCGGCACAGCACATCTCCTCACAAAATGATAATCTTTTTTGGGCGAATGTTCTAATATTTTGCGTCATGGCTTGAGGCCGTGCGAAGGCACGGCCGCGAGGGAATCGATTTTTCGCCGCATGGGGTTTAGATTAAAGAAAGCGCAATAAGACGACTCGGGAGCGCTGAAGACCAGGTTTGTGGAAAGGAGCTCTCATGGCGCAACGGCATTCACCAGACCCCGGCCTTTTCAAAGCCCTGCAGGAAGAGGTGGCCGCCTGGGAGGCGTCCCCGTATTTTCTTCCGGAAGAGGAACTTTTCGATGTGGAGCGCTTTCTCAAAGACCGCGGCGCTGAAGATCTGTGTGGGCAGTTGGAACAAGTCTACGGACGCCCTCTGAACGTCTGTTTTTGGAGAACCCTGTTGCCGTACCACAAGCTTCGACGCCTACGTTTGGAAATTCGAAAGGAGGAGGCGGAACATGACAGAAAACGAGCGCTCTATCTGGAATCGGTGCAAGAAGCTCGGCGCAGCCTTCGAGAACTCCTGGCCACGCTGGCCGAAGAACATCAAAAACCACACCTTCGCCTCGTTCGGCCTCCGGATTCCTTTGACGCTCCCTGAGGCCGCTCAGGCGCGTGCCTAAGATCGTGGACGGTGGGAACGTTAAGGCATTTCCGATCGGTAGGCCGGCATGCGGGCCCCGTCCAGGAACCGCACGGTGATGGTGTCCGTACCGCGCGCTTTGAGTATGGCGCAGGTGACGTTTAACGCACAATGGGCGACGCAGATCTTGTCGTTTCGGTCGAACTCTCCGTAACAATCCATCTTGTCTTGAATTTCCGATGCCGTGAACACCTTTTCCATGAAGGACGCTCCTTTTAGTTCACGAAGACATCACGGAAATACCCGAAATGTTCAATGACCGACCCGGCCCCACGCACTACGGCGGTCAGAGGGTCATCGGAAATGTTCACTTTGAGTCCGGTTTCTTGTTCCAGGAGGCGGTCCAACCCTTTGATCAGCGCCCCGCCGCCCGCCAGCCATATCCCGCTTTGGCCGATATCCGCGGCCAGTTCCGGCGGCGTCTTTTCCAAAGCACGGCGCACCGACTCCACAATGGCGTGGATGGGCTCTTGAATGGCAAAGCGCACTTCTTCATCGGTGAGCGTAAAAGTCTTGGGAATCCCGCTGACGATATCCTTCCCCGTAACTTCCAGTGTCATGGGCTTTTCCAGGGGAATGGCCGAACCAATTTGTATTTTGATGTTTTCGGCCAGCACCTCGCTGATGATCATCTGCCTTTCCCGCTGAACGTAGCGCATAATGGCTTCATTGGCTTCATCCCCGGCCACGCGCACCGATTCGCTGTAGGCCACGGCGAACATGGAAATGACGGCCACTTCGGTGGTGCCGCCACCGATGTCCACCACCATGCTGCCGATGGGTTGATCCACGGGAAGGCCGGTCCCGATGGCGGCCGCCATGGGTTCTTCCACCAGGTGCACCCGGCCCGCTCCAGCTTGTTCCGCCGCTTCCATGACCGCTCTTTTTTCCACGGAGGTAATCCCTGTGGGAACGGCCACCACGAGCTTGGGTTTCACCAGGGGACGCCGATACAGCACGCGGGCAAGAAAGGTCTTGATCATGACACTGGTGACTTCAAAGTCGGCAATGACACCGTCTTTGAGCGGGCGAATGGCCACCACTCTTTCGGAAGTCCGCCCCATCAGCCCCTTGGCTTCCTTACCGACGGCCACCACTCTGTGATTGTCCCTGTCTATGGCCACCACCGAGGGCTCATTAAGAACGATCCCCTTGCTTTTAAGGTAAATTAAGGTGTTGGCGGTGCCTAGGTCCATGGCCAGGTCTTTAGACAAAAAACCCAACAACCTTTGCAGCATCAATGCCCTTTCTTCCTTATCGAGGAACCGTTTCCCTCTGTGGCAACGACTGGCAAAAGTCTAGTCTTAAGGTTCAGGGAGGTCAATTTGAAATTTTCTCCGAGGGTGCAGACCCATCGGCCGAGGCTTTGCTTCCTCCGTGGAGCGAGTCAAAGAGCCTTCGACACGCCGCCATCCACAGCTCATCGTAGGTGACACCGTCCTGGGGCATCTGTGCCTGCCCCACAAAGGTTTTGAGCACCAGTTTCTTCTTTTTCGGGCCGGGCAGTCCGCCACAGACGCGACGAAAAGTCTCGGCAAGGGCCAGAAGATCCCGCAGTTCCCCGCCAAGGGCCAAAAGGCCGCATCGGTTCTGGGCCAGACGGCCTACGACGATGCCGGGCGGCACATGCCTTTTGAGGCTTACCATGAGGGTCTTTTCCCAAACATCCAATTCCGAAGGAGGGATTACGGCCTGGGCGTATTGCCAGGGCTCATATTGAAGGATCACGACGGAGAGAGGTTCGCTGTTTTGGAGCGCGGCGTGCACCGCCTCCTTGACGTAGGTCGCAAAGGCCCAGGGGGTCAAAAACCCACTGGCCCCATCCTTACATGTCCATTCCGCATAGGTGTGCTGATAATGCCACCTTTCGTAAAATGCCTCGAAAATGCGAAAACTTTTTTCCACAGCGACGCGATCGTCCTGTGTCAGGCTCAGGCGCTTCTTGCCCAGAAGGGCCAATCCCAAGGCTCCCAATTGAGCGGAACCGCCGTTCAACACCCACAAAGACCCCTGATGGGGAAGATGTTCCCCGGCGACGAACAGGTAATGGTCCGAAACATCCGGGTTAAGTGCGGGGATGAAAAGGGGTTTTGAGGCTTCCAGGGACTCGATGACCAGCCCTCGCGAATCCAAAGGAATGGCGGTGTGCAGCAGCCTCTGGGGCACTCGGCCGGCCGTCCCTACGAGGTGATAGAACTTTTCCCCACAGCCTCGCTCCACGAGAAAGGCAAAATCCGCCCGGGTATAGGCTGCACAGCTTTGCACCAAGGTCTGGGCCGCCTCGGTGGGGGTTCGAGCCTTGGTCATGGCATCGATCAGGTCATGCCAGAGAGTGAGAATGCGCGAAAAGCTGTCTCTTTCTTGAAGTCGGTGCTGTTGGTCCAGGAGCTGTTCCAAAATGAGGGCCGTTTCATGTATCCACTTTTGTTGCTTGTCGTTGAACCCCCAGTGGCGTTTTGTATCCACGTAGAGCAGCCCCGCTTCTCCGGCCACCGGTGTCACCAAAAGCCCCTTGATCCCCCCTTCCCCTTCACGATAAAAAGGAAGGGAGCCTGCGAGCTTTTCCACTTCCACCTTGCCTAGATGCACTGTATGCCCGACTTTGTGCACTTGCGACAAAAGGCCGCTGCCGTCCTTTGGAAAACTCAGGCTTTTGTGCAGGTGTTTGCTGAGAGACTGAGACGTCACAAGGCGGAAGCCGTTTTTCAGGGGATCCAGGACGAAAAACGCCACCGTATACGCATCCAGCACATTGCTCAGCCAGTTGACCACCAATTGGAATGTGGGCATCATCGCCGTGGCCCTTTGTGCTTGCACATTGGCGCAAGGCTTTGCAGGATCAAAAAACGAAGCCGTCTTTTCACGGGTTGCATACTGGAGGAAACCTACCTTTCTTGTCAATAAGGCAATGCTGATGGGCAAGATCAAAGTGCTTCCGGACCAACTGTGCAATCAGATCGCGGCCGGCGAAGTGGTGGAAAGGCCGGCCGCCGTGGTCAAGGAACTGGTGGAAAACAGTGTGGATGCTGCATCCCATCGGATTCGCGTGCTTGTGCACAAAGGAGGTCGAAGCCTCGTGCGTGTGGTGGATGATGGAGAAGGCATGAGCCCCGAGGATGCGCTTTTGGCTTTGGAGAGGCACGCCACCAGTAAGATTGCTTCAGTCCAGGACCTGCAAAACATTCGATCCATGGGGTTTCGAGGCGAGGCGCTCCCAAGCATCGCGGCGGTCAGCCGCCTGGAAATGATCACTCGGGAAAAAGACGCCGTTTTCGGTGTTCGCATCCTCGTGGAAGGCGGAACGATTCGCACGGTAGATGAAGTGGGCTGCCCTCCAGGAACCAGTGTGACAGTACGCGATCTTTTTTTCAATGTGCCAGCCCGAAGAAAATTCTTGCGAGCCGTGGACACCGAAGCCGCGCACATCTCGGACATGTTCCTTCGGCAGGCCCTGGCGAACCCGGAACTGTCCTGGCAGCTGGTGCATCAGGACCGCACGGTGCACGATTTTCCCAAGGCCGCCTCTTTACGCGATCGCGCCTATCAGGTCTTCGGGGCCACCCTGGCCAAAAGCCTTTTTCCCGTGGACTTTAACACCGAAAACGTGGTGATCCGTGGACTCGTCGGCCCTCCTGAACTGCAACGAGCCAACGCACGAAGCCTCTTTCTCTTCGTGAACAAAAGGCCCGTTAAAGACGCCCTTCTGACCCATGCGGTCCTCACCGCTTACGACACCCTGCTGCCCAAGGGATCCTACCCCTTCGGCATTCTGCTCCTGGACGTGCCCCCTCCTCTGGTGGACGTCAACGTGCATCCCACCAAAAGGGAGGTGCGTTTTCGAGATCCATCGCTGGTCCTGGAGATGGTTCGGCAGGCCTTGAACGAAGCTTTGGCTTCGGCCATGCAGGCATCTTGGGCCCGTTCCTTTTACGTCTCTTCAGCATCCTTGAATCCTACGGGAAAAAGCACCGCCGCTCGCGAAGGCCAATCCGCTCTGTCCTCTTTGCCACAGGCGGACCTTCACGCCTCCAAGCGGGTTCAGCCACAGCCCGAACCGGTTCAGCTCACTTGGCTTCATCGACCTATGGCCTCACCCTCAGACCAGGAACTTTTCGGACCCTCACCGCCCTTAAATTCTTCCGCGGTCTTGGGCTCTTCCTCCCTAAAAATTTTAGGACAACTCGCCTGCACCTACATTCTTTTGGAAGCTCAGGACGGCCTCATCCTCATCGACCAGCACGCCGCCCATGAACGCATCTGCTACGAACGCCTTCGCCGAACAAGCTCATCGTCCGGATCCCAGCGTCTCGCGCCGCCGCAGGTTCTGGACCTTCCCCCTGTGGAAGGGGATGCCCTGAAACGATGGCTTCCCGACCTGCAAGCGCTGGGCTTTGAGGTGGAGCCCCTCGGCGGTGGATCTTTTGTCATTCACGCCATGCCGTCCGTGCTCAAGCCTGTGGATCCCGGCCTTCTCCTCAGGCGTCTTGTGGAAAAAACTCCAGCGGAAGACCGCACGCCGCGAGCGGAACTCTTGGAACACCTGGCCCACACAGCTGCCTGCCATTCCTCGGTTCGGGCGGGGCAGAGGCTTCAGACGGAAGAAATACGCCATCTCCTGGCCGAACTGGATGCCCTGGAACTTTCCGCCACTTGTCCTCACGGAAGACCCCTGTGGTGGAAAATCACTCTGGACCAGATTCAGCGCTTTTTCTATCGATCATGACCCCGTGCCTCAACCCTGAGCATTCCCCTTCCTTTCCCATCGTGCTTCTGGCCGGCCCGACAGCCGTGGGAAAAACGGCCCTGTCTCTGGATCTGGCCGAAGTTCTGAAAACGGACATCGTCAATGCCGATTCCATGCAGGTCTACCGATTCATGGACATCGGCACCGCCAAGCCTTCTGCCCAGGAACGGAATCGAGTCCGCCATCATTTGCTGGACGTGGTGAATCCGGATGAACCTTACGATGCCGCCGTCTTTGCTCACCAGGCGCGCGCCGTCATCGAGGCGCTCCATGCTCAGGGTAAGATTCCTCTGGTCGTGGGCGGCACGGGCCTCTATATGAAGGCCCTCACGCGAGGCATCTGCCCAGGTCCGACCACCCATCCCGGCCTTCGACGGCAGCTGCTGGACGACCTCGCACGCCACGGAATGTCATGGCTTTATGCGGAACTTTCCCGCGTGGACCCATCTTGTGCCGCACGGATTCATCCCAACGACCGCCAACGCCTTCTTCGGGCTCTGGAAGTGTATCGGAGCACCGGTGTGCCCCTCTCTCATTGGCAAAGGACCCACGGCTTTCGTCAGGCCTTATATCCCACCATCAAGATCGTTCTCTATCGAGACCGCGACGAGCTCTATGCCCGCATTGACCAGCGCGCGCTGCACATGGTGGACCAGGGTCTCCTGGACGAGGTGCGCCACCTGGTGCGCATGGGCTACGACTGCTCCCTCAAACCTATGCAGTCCTTGGGATACCGACACATGTGTCAATACCTGGCCGGCCGTATGACCTTTGAGGAAGCAGTCAGAACGATGCAAAGAGATACACGCCGTTACGCCAAAAGGCAGATGACCTGGTTTCGAGGGGATCCGGAATTTCGCTGGTTTCATGCGGAGGCACGCCGAAAAATTTTTGATGCCGTCTTTTCGGCACTGCAGGGAAACGAATGCGGCTTTACGGGGTAACTGAAATGGGCTAGCATGCCGCGGCCCTGAGCCTGTGGATGGGGCAAGAATGTGATCAAGGCAACCGTGGAGACCCATGAACGATTACCTGGCATTTAAGAAAGGCATTGAACTCAGGGAACACACCCTGCGCCACGCCGTGAAAAAACTGGTCCAAGAAAAGCTGGTGGACACCTCCCAGAGCGAACACTGGCTTGAACACTTGGACTTGGTTCGTTCCGCCCTGCAGGAATCCCTGGTGCGCATCGCTGTGGCGGGCTCGGTGAAATCGGGTAAAAGCACCCTGATCAACGCCCTATTGGCGGAGGACCTGCTGAAGAGGGGCGCAGGGATTATCACCTCCTTCATCACCCGCATTCGATCCAATGATGTTCGGGGCGGCTGGATCGAATTCAAGAGCTGGGACGAGATCCATCAGGAAATCAACGGGGCGGTGGCCATGCTACCCCTCGGCGAAAACGATGCCTTGTCCAAAACAAACTGGGATCTCAGAAGAAGCACGCATCGAGAGGGTCTTTACAAGAAATTGGCTGCAGCCCAAAGGGAACTGCAATCCCAGCGAGGGGCGCTCAACGCCCATTTCATCATGCTTCACGCTTACTTGGAAGGATTCGCCAAGGTGCGGGACCTCGTTCACAACCACCCTCAAAGGCTCACCTTTAATGAGGATTCCCTGGACCGACATCAGGATTTTGTGGGTGAGGAATCGCGCGCCGTCTTTTTAAAGGATGTGGAAATCCATTGTCCTGCCTCCTGGATTGGAAACCATGTGGAAATCGCCGACTGCCAAGGGAGCGACTCGCCGAATCCTTTGCATTTCGCCCGGCTGCAAGAGTACCTTCTCAAGAGTCACCTCATTGTCTATGTGGTGAGCAGCCGCACGGGCCTTCGAGAGGCGGATCTGAAACTTTTGGATTTCATCAAGACCCTGCGCATGACACCGCAGACACTTTTCGTGCTGAACCTGGATTTGGACAGCCATCACGGCCCTAAGGATATCGAGGCGTCCGTGGAGCGCTTCGTCAAGGAACTGAGTTGGACGATCCCGAGCCCTCAGGTCTTTGCCTTTTCCGGCCTTTACCATCTTCTGGCGGCCCATCCGCCGAAAGCCTCTTCCCGGGATGCCCTTCGGCTGCAGATGTGGCGTGAAGACGCCTTGGCAACAACGGCTTCGGTTTCAGGATTTGAAGATTTCAAAAGGGAACTGGCCGAGCGTGTGGGGTCTCAACGCCGCCGTGTCCTTTTCAGCACGGGGCTCGGCCGCTTGGCCATGGTCGCCCAAACCCTGGCGGAAACCTGCCGCACTCGAGGGCAGCTGTTGAGCCGAGATCTTCAACATCTGGAACAAGCGGCCTCTCACCTGCAACGCCGCCAGGAAGAACTGATCGGCACGTTGAGCACTCTGGAGCACGCCATCGGGGGTTTGAAAGAAAACCTCAAGAGCGAGTTGGACAAGGCCGTCGCGGCTTTTTTTGACCTCAGTTCCGGCCATCTGGTACAGGAAACCCTGCGCATGGTGGACTCCTATCCCGTGGACCCCGCGTATGCCAAAGACTTGGCAAACCCTCGCAAAATTCTTCGACAACTCCACAGTTTTTACATGGAATTTCGCCAATCCCTTTCGGTCTTTTTGGTGGAGCGTGTCCATGTGGAAACGGTGCGGTTCGCCAAGGAGCAGGAGAGGCATCTCCAGGGACGTTTGCAGGAGGCGACCCAGGCCTTTTGGTCTCTCTTTTTGAGCGCTTTGGAAGAGTACCATCGCGCTTTGGAGTCCTTGGGGGTTTCGGTGCAGCGCATGGACGCGCCCCCCGATGCGGAATGGAGCCAATGGAGGAGCATCACACCGCCTGTTTTCAGCGGTTTTGTGGAAGACAACGCTTTGGGCCGCGGCGTGCTTTTCATGAAGTTCGGACTGGGACGCCTCAACCGCTTCCTTGTGACATTAAAAAACCGCCTTGGAAGAAAAGCTCGCCCCGAGGGGCCGGAGCATCCCGGGGACACGTTTCTGGAGGCTGTGGAGGTGGTGAAAGCGGAAACACGCGCGGAATTAATCTATGCTTTTCGCGATTACCGTCAAAACTTTAGGTACCTATACCTACACAAGCTTTTGGACGCAGCCCTGGCCCAACTCCTGGATGCCTTTCAAGCGCGGGCCCGTATGGCCCACATGGATTTTCGACAGCTCCTGCAGCACGGCCGAATGGAAGAAGGCAAGCGCACTCGAGCCATGATGGTTCTGGAAGAAACGGCCCACGAAGCAGAGAATCAACTGCGGGACATCGAGGAACTGCGGCGGGCGGTCAGCCTGCAATGGCTGGATCAGGAGGCAACAGCCAATCGTTCGGAGGGGGAGCTGTCAGGTTGAGTTCACAACCTGTGACGGGATGAAAAAGTTTTATTTTCCAAGCATGGAGAAGCAAGCGGGAGGCCGCGGCGGCCGCCTGAGGCCCGCCGTAGCGGCGATCTCCCACAATGGGGAAACCTTCGTGGGCCAAATGCAGCCGAATCTGGTGCGTGCGCCCAGTGATGGGCACGGCCTGCACAAGGCTTTGACCGGAACCTCGAAAGATCACCGCGAAAAACGTTTCGGCGCACTTTCCGGGTCGATCGGCCCGCGCCACATACCGTCCCGATTCCCTTCCAATGTCCACGCGTACGGTTTTGGTTCCCCAGTCGGGAACCCCGAATACCCAGGCCAGGTAGATCTTTTCCACACGGTGTTCCGCAAAGGCGCAGCCTAGGGCCTTGTTAGCCTTACGGGAGACGCTCATCACCAGCACGCCGCTGGTTTCCCGATCCAACCTGTGGTGCAACCCCACGTAGGACGGCGAACCCCCTTGATGTGCAAGAAAGCGTTTGGCGGCTTCAAAGACGTTGTTGTAGGCGTCCGAAGGCGTGGGCTGGGTAGGAATGCCGGCTTCCTTGTTGTAAGCGAGAAGCCATGCATCTTGATAAAGGATGCGCGCGGCGTCCAATTCGTAGAACCTGCGCACACCCGTCCATGGCCAGTAAATGCGAACTTCTTCTCCGACCCTGAGGACCCGATCGGGATCGCGCACTACTTTGCCCGCCACATGCACGGCGCCGAAAGCCACCACACCCTGCGCCTCCTTGCATTCCACAAAGCATTCGTGCTGAACCAACTCCCACACGCGCCACCCGTCCTGGTCGGGACGCACCACCATCTTCCAAAAACTTGAGCCAAGGGTCTTGACCATGGGAACGCTAAAGGCTCGCTTCCCCCGCGTCGTCGTCGGCGGAGGACCCGTCGGATTCCCTCCGGGAAGACGCTTCCTCTTCCATGGCTTCTTCCACAAGGGCGTCCACATCCTCATCGAAATCGTCCCCCATCTCCTGGGTCATGGCCTTCATGAATTTGGCCATGCTCTTGGGGTCGTTTTCATCCAAGGCGCCGAACTTGGCAGGGTCCGCCAAACGTTCCAAACGCGTTTCTTCGGACAAACGCACCCGCACGCGTGACGGAATGCGCCGAAGTTCCTCGGAGTTGCAGTGCCGGCACTGGGCGTGCACCTCTTCGGATATGCGCAAAGTGATGACCTCGTTTTTCTTGCCGCAACGAAGGCACAGGTATTCGTAAATGGGCATCGGTGTCCTCCTTCCACTCCCCCTTGGGGGCAGCTTGATGCGGAACCTTCGGGAAAGTCCCCCCGCAAATCCAGGGTGCCCTTTGCGCACGATGGCACGTGCTTATCTATAAGAGGTCTTCCCAGGTCAAGTGGTGGGCGGCATCCGTCAACGGCTCTCGGTGGAGCGCATAGGCCTCTTCAAGGTAGGGAGGAACGGTAAAGAGCTTTTCCACCATGGGCGCGTTGAGGTATCGCAGCGGCATGGCCATGGATCGAGCCCGCTGGACCACGGCATCGACGGACCATTGAGGGTTCTTCGTGGCCAGAATGTGGGCATCGGGTCGATGAAAGCTGTGCAGGCTGTACGGGCAGGGATGCACCACAGGGAACACCTGTTTGAGCGTGTTGACGATGCGCGCGTGGGCCGCCACCTTTTGTGGGCTGATACATTCCCCTTGAACAGAAACACAGCCCATGGGCGTCAGACACTGCGCCACTAGTTCATAAAATTCCTGCGTGAACAAAAGGGCCGCCGGGCTTTCGTCCATGGGGTCACTGAGGTCCAACACCGCCACGTCGAATCGTTCTTCGGTTTCTTCCACAAAGGCCCTTCCGTCGCCGATGATCAGCTCCACCCTTGGATCATCAAAGGATCCCTGATGCCATTGAGGCAGCAGGCGCCGGCAAATGTCCACCAGTTCCCCGTCAATTTCCACCATGACGATGCGGCGCACGTCTTGATGCCGACACACTTCCCGCAGCGTAGCCCCTTCGCCGCCTCCGATAATGAGCACACGTCGAGGCGCCGGGTGGCTCCACATGGCCGGATGGACAAGCACCTCATGATAGATAAACTCATCCCGCTGCGCCGACTGCACAACCCCGTCCAGGAAAAGAACGAGGCCGTGCATCTCCGTCTCGACGATATCGATCTGCTGGTAGCGGGACCGCCCGTGCCAAAGAACCGCACGACAGGCGTATAAGGTTTCCTCGCCACTGCTTTGCAGTTCGCGAAACCACAGACGGTCTTGTTGTTTTTCCATCACGGTTTGTGTCTCAATCGATCCGCCGGCAGATTCAACACCCCTCGTTTGATCTCCATGACAGAGCGGCTCCCTGCCTTAAAGGCCTTTTGCAAATAGGCCAAGGAAGCATCGGAGTCGATCAGTTCGCCGCACGTGAAGATGTCCAGAGCACAATAGCCGTATTCCGGCCATGTGTGGATCGTGAAATGGGATTCGGCGATCACAACCACGCCGCTCACCCCGTGAGGCGAGAACTGATGAAAAACGGGTTGGACAATGGTGGCCTTGGAGATGGCGACCGCCTCCACCAAGATTTTCTCCACCTGGGAGACATCGTTGATGAGGTCGAAATCGCAGTCATAGAGTTCCACGATGAGGTGTTTTCCTAGTGATTTCATTTTCTTTTTCGCTTCCTCACGTCATGGGAATCCCTTTTTTGAGCGTTAACAAAACAAAAAACCTCCTATTCATGGGGGGGAACCGCACTCGGTGATGAACCGCATGCTTCCATCCAAACGCCATAAACGGAGGCGCGTTAAACGCGCACACTATACACAGAAAATTTGCCATTGCAACCTAAATGTGCACGCCTTCAGGCTCAAAGAGCTGCCGTATTGCCTGCCACACGGGCCGCTCCTATGGGCACCCTGGAAAAATTCAGGATACAGGAAAGGGTTCCCATCTCCGCGGTCCGCGTCTCGGCCCACGGCAGGAAAGGACGCCCCTTTCCATGGAGGAGCCGGCACCGGCGTTCGCAAACCTGTTGACAAGACGATAATGGGGCTGCGAGTATCGATGGACCCGTGAAACGGATGCGTGCCACTCCAGGATGACACCCACCATGCCATGAGGAGGAAACAGATGTCCGCCATTCGCCTATTTGACACCACGTTGCGCGACGGAGAAAAATCACCCGGCACCATGCTGACTGTTCCTGAAAAGCTTCGTCTGGCCGTTCAATTGGCGCGACTGGGCGTGGATGTCATCGAAGCCGGCTTTCCTGCGGCGTCCGAAGTGCAGTTTGCAGCGGTCCAGAAGGTCGCCCAAACGGTGTCCGGTCCCATCATTGCCGCTTTAGCTCGGGCCACAAATCCTACGGATTTTGATGTAGCCGTGCGGGCCCTAGCCTCTTGTGCGCGGCCTCGCCTGCACACCTTTGTGCCCGTTTCGCCTTTTTATCGAAAGCACTTTCTTAAGAAAGGCTTTCAGGAAACCCTGGATCTGGCATGCAAGGCGGTGCGGTTGGCCAAGGAGCGCTGCGCCGATGTGGAATTTTCCCTGGTGGATGCCTTTCGGGCCTCTACGGAGGATGTCGTCACCATGGTCCAGGCCGTGGCCGAGGCCGGGCCAACCGTGATCAACATCGCCGATACGGTGGGTTACGCCACCCCGGTGGAAGTCGAGAATCTCTTTCGATCCCTCAAGATTGCTTTGGGCGAGAGCTCAGGCGTCATGCTGAGCATTCACTGCCACAATGACTTGGGGCTGGCCGTGGCCAATTCTCTGGCGGCCCTGGCCGCTGGAGCCAGCCAGGTTCATGTGACCGTCAACGGCATCGGGGAACGCGCCGGCAACACTGCTCTGGAGGAGCTGGCGGCCGCTTTAAAGGCGCGGCTCGACCATTTTGGTTTCGAGCTCTCCTTGGATTCGAGCCAGATCGGCCCCACATGCCGACTTGTCAAACGCCTGACCGGTATCCATGTACAGGTGCACAAGCCGGTAGTGGGAGCCAACGCTTTTGTCTGCGAGGCCACAGTGCCCCCCCTGGGCGACGCGTCGGCACAACCTCCTTACCAGATCATGGATCCACAGCAGTTCGGGCTGCATCAGGCAGCCCAACCGGTGGCCAAAGACCTGGGACTCGATGTATTTCACACACTGCTTCAGGACATGGGTGTCCTCCTGGACGAAGAGAGCCTTCAGGCGTGTTACGACGCTTTCCGGCAATTGGCCGAACGCAAGGAAGAACTCTACGTGTCGGATCTGGAAAATCTTTTGGATGAAACCCTTCTGGCTCCGCCCCAAAGGTATAAACTGCTCTATCTTAATGTTTCCGCAGGATCCATTTCTGTTCCCCATGCCACAGTCCAGCTGGAAATCGACGGTCAGGTACGCCAGGACGCCGGATTCGGTCAAGGGCCCGTGGATGCCGCCTTCAAGACCATTTGCAAGATGACCCATCGGTTTCCCAAACTGGTGCGCTACGAAGTCCATGCCGCCACATCCGGAACCGACGCTCTCGGTGAAGTGCATGTGCAGTTGGAAGAGAACGGACAGACTGTCCAGGGCCGAGGCGTGGCCACCGATATTGTATTGGCCAGCACCAAGGCCTTCGTCAACGCCCTCAACAAGTTGGAACAAAAGTCCAAAGAGCCTTCGGTATCCGAATTCACCGAGTGGGAAAGTTGGCAACCTCGCCTTTAAGGCTCACTCCCCGTCCCTGCGGGACCACGAGTGGACAAGACCACAGCCTCGGCCCACTCGGACACATTCCTGCTTCGAGTGGGCTGGTTCCTCTGAAGCGGCCCCAGGGGGTTCACACCAACGCCAGCGGAAAAAGCGGCCGGGACCGCCACCACCTGCCACGAGGGGCTTCCCCTTGACTTTCGCCCACTGGGCCACTAAGAGTTTCCGCGGCTTTGAAGGATGCGTGAAAAACAGGCCGCGCCGCCCCGTGGAGCGGGTCGTCGGCCTGATTCTCGGGAGGACTGATGCCGATGCGTCAAGGCACCGCTGGTTTTGTGCCGTCTTTTATGCCAGCATTTTTCTTTTGGGTGCTCGGATTCACGTGGCTCACCGCATGGGCAGCACCGGCATGGTGTGCGGCGGAATCTTCTTCGACCCTCAATGCCACATCGGCCATTCTCGTGGACGTGACCAACGGGGAAACCTTATTGGAACAGAATCCGGATGTGCCCATTGCGCCAGCGTCCTTGGCCAAAGTCCTCACCCTCTATTTGGTCTTTGAAGCCCTGGAAAACGGCGACGCGAAGCTGGATGATCCCGTCCATATCAGCAAGACGGCCTGGCAGACGGGGGGGTCCAAAATGTTCGTGGAAGTCGGCAACAAGATTCCGTTGGAAGAGCTGATCAAAGGCATCGCTGTGGTGTCTGGAAACGACGCCTGTGTGGCTGTGGCGGAACATCTTTACGGATCCCTGGACGCTTTTGTCGCCGCCATGAACCAGAAAGCTCAAGAACTGGGAATGCACCACAGCCGCTTTCTGAATCCTCACGGCCTGCCGGCCCAGGGGCAGGTGACCACCGCCCGGGATATGGCGACGCTGGCCATGTCCTATCTGCGCCGATTTCCCCAGAGCCTGCGGTTCCACTCCATGATCGAATACACCTACCATGACATCACGCAGCCCAACCGAAACCGGTTGTTGCTCAAGGACAGCTCCGTGGATGGGCTTAAGACGGGTTTTGTGGCCGATGGCGGCTACCACCTCATGGCCACGGCCCAGCGCAACGGGCTTCGCCTTTTGGCCGTGGTCATGGGCGCACCCAGCCCGGCCGTGAGGGAAAAAGAAGCTTTGGCTCTCCTGAACCAGGGATATCGCCTCTACGCCTTCATTCCTCCGCCCAACCCCGATCAAGCGGCCGCGGTGATCAAGGTGTGGAAAGGCGCAGCTTCCCAGGTTTCCCTTTTCTTTAAAGAAACCAGCCCCGTGGTGGTCCGAAAAGAAAAAGCCCACAACGTTCAATGGGTCTTGGACGTTCCTTCAGCGGTCACCGCCCCCATTCACAAAAGGCAAATTTTGGGACGCGCCTATTTGAAAGCCGGCGACACCACCCTGGCTTCCCTGGACCTGGTGAGCAATACAGACATTGCCCTAGCCAACATCTTCGTTCGCCTCTGGCATTCCATTCTGTTGCTTGGTGATTACCCATGGCATCGCGTGTGGAGGCCACTGGCCTACATCTCGGGGGCCATCCTGGCCTGCGGATCCACCCTGCTGGTCTTGATGCAACTGAAGAACCATAGGCGCAAGAAACGCCGCTTACTCTGATATGCAGTCTGCCCCTGCAACGCCGCCCTTTTACGTGGAGGGTTTGCCCTTATCCGGCGTGCGAGATGGCCCGATCTCGCAAGCATCCGAAATTCAGGTACGTACGCCCAGTTTGGGCAAAATCCACTTGTTGAGCACGATCCAGGCGGCAACAATGCCGCCCAGCCACAAAATATCCCTTTCCATTGGTTCGACTCCTTAGGAGAATGTCCACTCTGTGGGTTCTACTAGATTCGGCCGATACCCTACCGGCCCTTGCTCAGCCCGCTCAACTGAAGCCACCCGTCCCACATCCACTGCTCAAGACGCTGGAAAGCGATCCTCTGCTGGCGAAAGAAGACAACAACTTTCTCACGTCCGTGGCTCCGCACCTCGGGCAGGCTAATCTCTCTTGATCCTTGGCCGACCAGATGAAACTCTCAAATTCGTTGCCGCACCGGGCACATTGATATTCGTAAATGGGCATGGTCACCTCCTCCACAAGGTCCCACTGGAACATGAAATGAGGAACAAAGGCTCAGCAGTAAATTAAACATCCTTATGGACGAACGCAACACCGGCAACTGCCCCGAGAACGCTTTTCTTCGCGACCAAGTGCAACGACCCACCAAAGTTCCGCGTTGTCAAAACCTTGAAGATGCCGTCTCAAACTCGTTTTTGCGGGCTCATCATCCGGCAATTTCACCCAGTAGCTTGAGTGAAAAAACACCTTCAATAGGAGAAGCGCCAGCCGCGATGCCTTATCGCGCTTTGCGGCGCTCCTGCAGCCTCAAACCGAAAGGACGTGGCCAGGCCATTCCCGGCCACACCCCTAATAACGTGGCCATGTCCGCTCAGAACCGGAATTGTTCGACGGAATTTAAAGGCTGTTGTTCGGTCATCAAGGCCGCTTGACGAACCCGCAGCGTTCCTTTGCCATCAAGGTGGTGGCGTCGTCATCCTCAACATAAGGGAGTGAGCCCCTCGACACGGGGGCCTCTGACAGCCTATTAGGGTTCTTCATCCTGAGTGGGCGGCCATTGACCCCGTTCCAGCAAGACCTCCTTCAGCACGGCTAAAGCGCCGTTCACAGCCGGAAACCCAGCGTACACTCCGACCTGAAAAATGGTTTCCGCAAGATGGCGCGGCTTGACCCCCACATTCAAGGCACCGTGCAGATGAATGCGCAGTTCCTCCGGCTTTTGCAAGGCAGCCAGAGCCGCCACCGCCACCAATTGGCGTTCCGGCAAAGAAAGGACCGTTCGCGAATACATGTTGCCAGTGATGAAAAGTGAAAGTTCCCGAGCCAGCTCCGGATCAAACTCCTTCCAGAGTTCATAGGGCACTTTAAGGCGTACGGGGCCCGAAAATAGCTTGGCTGCCGTTTGCTTGGTTTGTTCCACTAAAATTTTTTCCAACATGCCATGCCCTCCTTCCTGACACTGGCGTTTTCAAGGAACCCGACCCATGCGTTGACAATTCCCTAGCCTCCCTTTACTTTAGCGCCGGTTTGAGAGAATCCGGAAGATGAGGAGAATACGCTATGGCAACCTGTGAAGGCAAATCATGCTCCACGTGTGAAACCCGAAAGAAGCATTCCAAAGACGAGATTCTGGCCTGCAAGCTGGCGCGGATCCAGAACAAGATTATCGTCATGAGCGGCAAGGGGGGTGTGGGCAAGAGCAGCGTGGCGGTCTACATTGCCTTGGCTCTGTCTCAAAAAAATTATCAGGTGGGGTTGATGGACATCGATCTTCACGGGCCGAGCATCCCCAAGATGCTGGGGTTGCACGGGCTGCTTCGAGTATCCCAGGACCAGGAAATCCTGCCTCATGAATACAGCCCCAACCTGAAGGTGGTCTCCATCGAATCTATGCTGGAGGACACGGATTCCGCCGTTATCTGGCGAGGCCCGCTCAAGCACGGTGTCATTCAGCAGTTCATCAGCGATTGCACCTGGAACGATTTGGATTTCCTCGTGGTGGACTGTCCTCCCGGCACAGGGGACGAGCCTCTGAGCATTGCGCGCATTATTCCCGACGCCAAGGCGGTGATTGTCACGACGCCGCAGGAAGTCGCTCTGGCCGATGTGCGAAAATCCATTAATTTCTGCAAGAAAGTCCAGCTGGACATTGCTGGCTTGGTGGAAAACATGTCGGGGCTTTATTGCCCCCACTGTCAGCAGTTCATTCCCATTTTCAGCACGGGTGGAGGCAAAAAAACCGCCGAAATGATGGGGATTGCCTTCCTGGGATCCCTTCCCTTTGATCCCGCTGTCGTGGCGGGAGGGGACCAAGGAAAACCCGTCATAGAAGCTCCCAAAGCCTCCTCGCCGTTCATCAAGGCGGTCGTCGAAATGGTGGATCGGCTCATCGAGCGGTTTCCCCCCGCAGACAGCGTGCGGGCGCAAAACCAAGCTGTGCATTAGCCTGGCGATGGAGAACGTTCTTTGG
Source organism: Desulfosoma sp. (assembly GCF_052743555.1). Classification (NCBI taxonomy): domain Bacteria; kingdom Pseudomonadati; phylum Thermodesulfobacteriota; class Syntrophobacteria; order Syntrophobacterales; family Syntrophobacteraceae; genus Desulfosoma; species Desulfosoma sp. The sequence goes on along the minus strand of NZ_JBRAHS010000021.1, from coordinate 6,386 downwards.
CACAAGTGCTGGACACGCACCGGTCCCCCTTGGCGGGACGGTGCCTTGAGGTCCGCTCATGGGCGGACGGCCGAAAGGCCGTCCTCTAAAGGCTCGGTGAGGGGCATACAGGGCGTCACGGTTGTGCGGAGGCCTTCCATAGACCTACCGCAAGGCCCATAACCGACCGTGCCAGGAGTTTTCCATCAAAAGGATGCAGCCCAAGATGAAATTCCAGAAGGTCCGGCGCCGTGGCCATGAGTTCCGGCAGGCGTGAGGCCCTTGGGACCAGGAGCGCCCCCAGCGGGCGTCCCCAACGGCTGAGCAGAAGCCGCTCGTGGAGGCCGTCGCCTGGAGGATCGGCAAAGAGGGTCAGCAAAGCCGCCTGCCAGAAAAGACATTTTCGAAGGATGTTCTCCGACGGTGCGTTTCCGCCAATGGACCATTGAAGAAAGTGCCTGAAATAGGACGCTGCCGGATGGCGCCGCCATAGGGACGTGCGAATGCGGCGAAGTGTTCGACGAAAGCCATCCCATGGGCCCACAAGGGGAATCCAGTGGGCTTCCAACTGGCTCTCCAGCCAAAAGTGGCAGGAACTGGCCTTGAGTCGATAATAGCGACAGGGCCAAAAGGGCGGCATACTGTAATGGTTCACCAGCCCGTGCCAAAAGGCGTCGGCCAAAAAGTGGGTCATCATGCCGAGCAGCCACCACCGCCCCGAGGCACTTGTGAACGGAACGCGGTCTAAGAGGCGGCGGCAGGCATCGGCGCCGGATTCACCCTGCAGGCGATGAAGGCGCCGCCCGAGGCGTGACAGGCGCATGTGAGGGACATCGTAGAACAAGGTGTCCGGCATGATGGATCCCAGAAGGTAAGACTCTTCGTCCACGCGTGACCGACTACCCTGAAACACGATGCGGGCAGCCTCTCCGGCGAGGAGCATATGGAAACGTTCCTTGGGCATAAGGGCCTTCCTTGAAAGCGGCGATGCGGCGACTTCTTCCGAGCACCAAGGCTCAATGGGCGTGGTGCCTTTACGACTGGGCCAATTCCGCCTTTGCCACAAGCATTCTCGCCGTGCTGTTTCCCGTCTACTTCGCCAAGGTGATCATGCCCTCCAAAGGCATGACCCTTGATCTGGGCTTGCTGCGCTGGACCACCCAGGCCTCTTCCCTCTGGGGCTATACCGTCTCCACGTCTCTTTTCTGCGTGGCCGTCATCGCGCCCTGGATCGGCCGATGGGCAGACCTTCACGGAAAACGCCGCCCTCTGTTTCTCCTGCTGGCTTTCAGTGGAGCCGCAACCACAACGCTTCTGGCAACCACGGGCCCCGGCACCGTATGGCGGGCCTTGGTGTGTTTCATCGGTGCTTATGCCTGTTTTTCCGCTAGCGAGATTTTTTACAACGCATTCTTGCCCCACATCGCTTCTCCGTCGCAGCAGGATTGGCTGTCCGGTTTAGGTTACGCTTACGGCTATGTAGGGGGCGGCTTATTACTAGCCGTTCATCTGATGTGGCTGCATGAACCGCGATGGATCGGCTTGGAAACCACCCACCAGGTCATCCGGTTGGCCTTTTTTACCGTCGGCCTGTGGTGGGGCTTCTTTACGCTTCCCTGCCTTCTGTGGCTCCCTTCACAGGCTCCTCGGCTTATCGACTCGGCATCAACAGCGCCGTCCCCTTTCACTGCAGCGCTTTGGAAAGACCTGTGGGCTCACCCGCGCGCGGCAACCATGGTCGTGGCCTATTTCTTCTACAACAACGGCATCCAAACCGTCATCACTATGGCGTCTGTTTATGGCGCCACGGAACTCGGGCTTTCGACAACCTCGTTGACCGGCGCGTTTCTCATGACGCAATGGATCGCTTTTCCCGGAGCCACGCTGATGGCCGGTGCCGGGGAAAGGTTCGGCACACGCCGCGTACTACTCATCAGCCTGGCCCTTTGGTGCGGCATGGTCCTTTTCGCATACGGCATGCGTTCGTCGCTCCATTTTTGGATCCTTGCGGCCGTCGTGGGCTTTATTCTGGGGGGCAGTCAATCGCTCAGCCGGTCGCTTTTCAGCCGCCTGATTCCTGGGAAAAAGAGTACCGAATTTTTTGGTTTCTTTGCCATCGGCGGAAAATTCTCTGCCATCCTTGGACCCTTTGTCTTCGGGGTCATTCGCGATGTTTTCGGAACGCCTCGCCCCGCTATTCTTTCTCTTGCGGTGTTTTTTCTCATCGGAGCCGCCATGCTGGCGACGGTCAAAGACAATGCTTAGCTCTTGTTTCGGCGGACAAATTCTTCGATGGCTCGAGGAATAAGCTTTCGGACAAAAGCAGCCTGATCCCCCACAAAGGTTTTTTGGTATTCGGCGTACAGAGGGTGCGAGGCCAGGATGGCGGGCGTGGCGTGCATAGTGGTCATGTTCCCCTGGGCTGCCTGGTCCACGAGATCCACGATGGGCGTGTCCACGCGAGGATCCGGTTCGACCCACCCAAGCCTTCGCATGCATTCAAAGCGGATCTGATCCACCAGAAACAGGGTTACGTCAATGGTCAGAATCTTTTGGGCAGGGGAGAGCTTTTCCAAGTCCACATCCGATTCCCCGCTGAGGATTCTCAAAACAAGGGATTGCAGCAGCCGAGTGTATTGTTCTCCTGGCTGAATCAGGACGGCCAGCACGGCGTCCGGAAGGTCTCGAATGGAGGTGTGCTCATCAAACAGGCAATGAAAGCGCCTTTCCCAAAGACAAAAGGCGCGACGGGCTCGTAGACGGCGCCGTTTTTCGTCCATAGCAATCACATCGCCCACGCCCCACTCCTTTCTTCTAAAATGGCTGCTTCCCGTTCTTCCAGCTTGTCTGATCAGACAGCCGGTTAGAAAACTTCTGCCGAAAACCGGTACACCTCCACATCCCCCTGCCGCCAGCATTCGGGTGAAAGACCAGCCTTCTTGCACGTCCAGTCCAAAAATTCTTCCTTGCTCCACGAGTGCTCAACGGCCACCTGAGGCAACAGCAGCCCGCTGTGATAGCCTTTGCGAATGACCAGGCCATGGCGACCCACGGTGAACTGCAGAGGATCCCGGATTCGTTCCAAAGGGCTCAAGACGGAGATTTCCAGCTGCAACGCCTCCACTTCCTCCGCTCGCAACGGCGGAAACCTTGGGTCACCAAAGGCCGACTGCACAGCCGCTTCTTTGACCGTCTGCCACAGGGGCTTGTGCGGCTCCACATACCCAATACATCCTCGAAGGGCCGAGTCCTTGTGCAGGGTGACAAAGGCGCCGCGCTTTTGCCAAAGCTTGGGAGCCTCTCCCTCATATACGGGTTCCGACTCGAGCCCGAGTTTCCAGCGAATGGCCTGCCACGCCACCGTGCGCAGGACGTTCTTTTCCTCCTCAGAAAACGCCCCTTCGGCCACCCCGAGGGTTTCCATTGAAGGCGCTTTCTTGAGGGTCCCTCCAGGGTTATCGAGGATAGCGGCCGCCATGTATCCCACCACGCCTCGAAGATCTCCCGTGACGTCTCCGGAATTGGCGTAGTGCAGTACTCGGGCCTTGGTGGCGCCCAGCTCTCGAGCCGCCAGCAACGTCGTCACCAAAGGGCCGCCGCCGCAGGCTTCGCATTCTCTTCGGCGTAACGCTTCAAAAAGTCCCTCAGGGTCATACCCGTCCACCTTTTCTATGACGCGCGCATCCAGATTCTTGGCATCCTGGTAAGGGTAGTAATGGGAAAGATCGGTGCTCGCCACCAACAGAACCTCGTCATCGCCGACGATTTCGGCCACAACGTGGGCAAGACGCCGGCATCCGTCCAGGGTAACATCCCCCACAAGCACGGGAATCATGTGAAAGGTGCCCAGGACTACCTGCAGAAAGGGCAACTGGATTTCCAGGGAATGTTCCTGAGCGTGGGCCTGAGGCACATGAGAAAAGAGATCCTCATGCGCCATGAGCTTTTGGGCCAGCGCGCGATCCACCGGAACCACGCCCAAGGGCGTTCGGTAACCGGCCACATCGTCCACGCTGGCTCCATTGAAATACTCCCGATGACTGGGCGCCATGATGAGCACCTTCTTGACGGGCTTTCCTTCTAGCAACTTGTAGGCATAAGCCGCCACCGGTCCTGAATAAACGTAACCGGCATGCGGAGCCACCAAGCCCACCAGACGCCCGGAAAGGGAAGCGACCGACGCCTTGGCTAAGTATTCCAGAACGGCCTTGCGCAGTTTTTCCGGATTTCCGGGATACCATGTTCCGGCAATGACGGACTCGCGTATTCTTTCCAATCCCATGCCCTTCCCCCCATGGATGAAGCGACAGCTTGTTGCATCCTTGGCGTTACACTTTATAATGATGTCCCTTATGATGAAAGTCTTTTGGCGTTTTCAACCCCTCACTCAGGAGCCTGGCATCGCGTCCATGGAACTCAGCCGAGCCTTTCTTGACAACATCGCCGTGGTTCTGCACCGCCCTCATTTTCCCGAAAACATCGGTGCCGCGGCACGAGCCGCCAAAAACATGGGCATCCGCCACCTCATCGTCGTGGACCCGTTGGACTGTGATCTCACCCGCATCCTCAAGATGGCCACCCATGCCGCCGAAGACGTGGTGGCCACCATGGAAGTTTACGACGATCTGTGCGAGGCTTTGGCATCGTTTCACTATATCATCGGCACCACGGCGAGAACAGGTTCCCAACGACGCACCGTCCTGGACCCTCGGGACATGGCCCGCCGAGTGGTGCACATCAGCCGCAACAATCGAACGGCTCTGCTTTTTGGGCCTGAAAATCGAGGCCTGGCCAATCGGGAACTCAAGTACTGTCACGCCCTGGTCACCATTCCCACGTCCAAGGAATTCGCCTCCCTGAACCTGGCTCAGGCCGTTATGATCATGACCTATGAAATCTTTCGAGCCGCTGAGGAACCGCCCGAAAGCTTTGCGCCCAAATTAGCCACCAGTTTTGAACTGGAAGCCATGTACCAGCATCTTCAAGAGATTTTGGCCAAGATTCACTTCGTGAATCCGGAAAATCCGGAATACTGGATGCGCAGCCTGCGACGGTTTTTCAGCCGCATTGGATTGCAGGCACGGGAAGTGAAGATCATTCGAGGCATCTGCCGGCAGATTGAATGGTACGGGGAAAAGATGGCTTCCGAGGCGCTGCGCCAAGCCCATGCACGGGACAAAGAGATTGACTCAAGGCCGCGCCTTGACTAGAATGTGTAACGTTTGGCGGCGTTTCTTACTCCCATCGCGACGAAGTTCGGAATATGGAGGATAATTATGCAGGGTGCGAGCGGTCAACGCGTCGTGGTTTCTGGGATCAACCGCAGTCTCTTGTTCAAGGGTGCTGTAACCCTTGCCGTGATCCTTGTCGTGGGATCCCTTTTGCTGTTCGCGACGCCGTCCCATTATTATTTTCGGGCGGAGCGGGGCGGCCTTGGCCTCTGCAAGGGCCGGTTGTGGGGCCTGCTGGGTTCCGCCGTGCCGGGGTACGGTTTCATTCCCGTGTCGGCAGACGCCGCTCGATCCTTGGTGGGAAAGCCTTTCGCCAGCCATGAAGAAGCCTTGAACACGCTTCGGCCCATTGTGGAACAGGCGGCGCGAGAAGGCGTAGCTGTCGTCGCCTCTCGAGAAAAAGAGCTGGCAAGGCTTTACCAAACGGTTTTACCCAACCTTCAGGGTGCCAAGCTTCTCGGCATTCAAGGTTACGACGCCCGAGTGGAAGCTCTGGAAAAATGGATGGCCGTCGTCACCGGACAGCCGCACACGCCCTCCGGCTATTAACTTCTACGTCCTCTTTCATCCTCTGAACCTCTTAAGCCCGGCGCCGCCCCGAAAGGCCCGGGCTTCTCTTTTTTTGTTTATCCGCCTGAACTTGCTTTGAGCGCCCCCTCATGGGCGCGGAAGAATTCCTCATAATGGTCTGGTCAATGACCGCCCTGGCAGCTGAAGATAGACGTTTTGGAGCGAAAAAGATTTGCCCACAGAGTCCGTCGATTCTTGACAAAAATATCCGCTCGGTAAAAAAAAATTTTATTGGATCACTTGCCGCTGAACAAGAGGCCGCACTCCATTTCAACCAAGACGCCGTGGGCTCGAAAGTTCAACGGCGCACCGCCGCAGAGGCAAAAAGATGGAAAACGAACAGGTCATCGAGCTGATTCGTCGCGAGCTCCGAGGGATTCTCCAGCGCCATCCCGACTTTCGGGATTGGGTGCTTCGACTCACGCGACACCAATATGCAGACAAAGAGGAGACGGAGAGCCGTTTTGACCGGCTGCTGGAGGAATTGCGCCGGGATCGGGAAGAAAATACACGCAAATGGAATGAAGAGAAACAAAGATGGCATGAGCACAATCAAAGATGGGAAGAGCAGAATCGAAGATGGGAGGAGCAGAATCGAAGATGGGA